>DATARB010000134.1:0-3442 GCA_036264375.1 Pseudolabrys sp. | reverse complement strand
ACCATGTAGAAGGCAGCCTCCGGCAAATAGTCGTACTTGCCTTCCACCAGGCCCTTGAAGCCCTTGATGGTGTCGGCGAGGTCGACCAGCTTGCCCGGCGAGCCGGTAAACACTTCGGCGACATGGAACGGCTGCGACAGGAAGCGCTCGATCTTGCGCGCGCGCGCGACCGTCAGCTTGTCCTCTCCCGACAGTTCGTCCATGCCCAGAATGGCGATGATGTCCTGCAGCGCCTTGTAGCGCTGGAGCACCTGCTGCACCTGACGGGCGACCGCGTAATGCTCCTCGCCGACGACGAGCGGCGAGAGCATGCGCGAGGTCGAGTCGAGCGGGTCAACCGCCGGATAGATACCCTTGGCGGCGATATCGCGCGACAGCACGGTGGTCGCATCCAAGTGCGCGAACGAGGTTGCCGGCGCCGGGTCGGTCAAGTCGTCGGCCGGAACGTAGATGGCCTGCACCGAGGTGATCGAGCCCTTGGTCGTGGTCGTGATGCGTTCCTGCAACGCGCCCATGTCGGTGGCGAGCGTCGGCTGATAACCCACCGCCGAAGGAATACGGCCGAGCAGCGCCGACACTTCCGAACCCGCTTGCGTGAAGCGGAAGATGTTGTCGACGAAGAACAGCACGTCCTGGCCCTGGTCGCGGAAATATTCCGACAGCGTCAGACCGGTCAGGCCGACGCGGGCGCGGGCGCCCGGCGGCTCGTTCATCTGGCCGAACACCAGCGCGCACTTGGAGCCTTCGCCGCCGCCCTTCTTGTTGACGCCGGACTCGATGAACTCGTGATAGAGGTCGTTGCCTTCGCGCGTACGCTCGCCGACGCCGGCGAACACCGAGTAACCGCCGTGCGCCTTGGCGACGTTGTTGATGAGTTCCTGAATGAGCACGGTCTTGCCGACGCCGGCGCCGCCGAACAGGCCGATCTTGCCGCCCTTGGCGTAGGGCGCCAGCAGGTCGACGACCTTGATGCCGGTGACGAGAATCTGTGCCTCGGTCGACTGGTCGGTATAGGACGGCGCTTCGGCATGGATCGGGCGCGTGCCCTCGGACTTCACCGGACCGGCCTCGTCGATCGGCTCGCCGATGACGTTGATGATGCGGCCGAGCAGGCCGTCACCGACGGGCACGGCGATCGGCAGGCCCGTGTCGGTGACTTCCTGACCGCGCACCAGGCCTTCCGTCACGTCCATCGCGATCGTGCGGACGGTGTTCTCACCGAGGTGCTGTGCGACCTCGAGCACCAGGCGGTTGCCGCCGTTGCTGGTTTCGAGGGCGTTCAGAATCGCCGGCAGCTCCGCCTCGAACTGCACGTCGACGACGGCGCCGATGACCTGGGTGATCTTTCCGACAGCGTTCGCGGTTGCCATTCTGGTATCTCCTTCAAACTGCCGCGCTTACACGACGGTCAACGTCACGGGGACGTTGCCGCGCGTGGCGCGCGAATATGGGCAAATCTTATGGGCGTCTTCGACCAGGGCCTGAACCTTCGCCTTGTCGGCGCCCGGCAGTGAAACCTTCAGCTCGGCCTTCAGCGCGAAGCTGATGTCGTCTTTATCCATCGACACGGTGCAGGTGACGCGCGCGTCCTGGCCGTCGAGGCCGTGCTTCTTGCTCAGCGCCAAAATCGCCTGACCGAAGCAGGCCGACCAGCCGAGCGCGAAGAGCTGCTCGGGATTGTGGCCGTCGCCATTGCCGCCCAATTCCTTCTGCAGCGCCATGGCCAGCGCGAGCCCGTTGTTCTCGAGCACGGCACGGCCGTTGCGGCCGCCTTTGGTCGTTGCTGAGGTGGTGTAGGCCATGACGAACCCTCCTATAGTTACAGCGCCTCGGCGCCGGAGATGATCTCGATGAGCTCCTTCGTGATCATTGCCTGCCGTGTGCGGTTATAGGTCAGCGTCTGCTTGCGGATCATCTCGCCCGCGTTGCGGGTGGCGTTGTCCATCGCGCTCATCTGCGAGCCGTAGAACGACGCCGCATTTTCCAGAAGGGCGCGGAAGACCTGCACCGCGACGTACCGCGGCAGCAACTCGTCCAGGATGACCTCTTCTTCCGGCTCATATTCGTACGCGGCGCCGTTGGTGCCGCCAGCGCCTTCCGGCGGCTTGGCCGGAATGATCTGCTGCGCCGTCGGGACCTGCTGAACCACGTTCTTGAAGCGCGAATAGAACAGGGTCGCGACATCGAACTGCTCGTGCGCGAACAGGTCCAGGATCTTCTTGGCGATATCTTCGGCGTTGCTAAAGCCGATCGTGCGCACGCCGCGCAGCTCGATGCGGTCGATGATGTTCTTCTCGTACAGGCGGCGGAGCTGCTCGTGGCCCTTGCGGCCCACGGTGAGGATCTTCACCTCTTTGCCCTCGGCGAGCAGCCGGTTGGCGTGCTCGCGCGCCAGGCGCACGATGGACGAGTTGAACGCGCCGGCGAGACCGCGCTCGCCGGTGGCGACGACCAGAAGGTGGACCTGATCGCGGCCGGTGCCGGAGAGCAGCTTCGGCGCGCCTTCATTGCCGGCCACGCCCGCGGCGATATTGCCGAGCACGCGATCCATGCGCTCGGCGAAAGGCCGCGCGGCCTCGGCGGCCATCTGGGCGCGCCGCAGCTTCGAGGCGGCGACCATCTGCATCGCCTTGGTGATCTTCTGCGTCGCCTTGGTCGCGGCGATGCGAACGCGCATGTCTTTGAGAGAGGCCATGTCTTCTCAGTCGCCTTTAACCAATTGCTCGTCTCTATCCATTGTCATGGCCGGGCTTGTCCCGGCCATCTCGCTTAGGGGGCACTGTGCCCGCACTATCGGGATCGCCGGGACAAGCCCGGCGATGACAGATTGTCAGGCAAACGTCTTGGCGTAGCCGTCGACGACTTCCTTGAGCTTTGCTTCGGTCGCCGATGAGAGGTCGCCCGACTTGCGGACGTCTTCGAGGATGTCGTTGTGCTTGGTGCGCACCAGCGACAGGAGGCCGTGCTCGAAGTCGCGTACCTTGGCGACCGGAAGCTGATCGAGATAGCCGTTGACGCCGGCGTAGATCACCACGACCTGCTCTTCCATCTTCAGCGGCGAGAACTGCGGCTGCTTCAGGAGCTCGGTCAGGCGCGAGCCGCGCGCCAAGAGGCGCTGGGTGGTGGCGTCGAGGTCGGAGCCGAACTGCGCGAAGGCCGCCATTTCGCGGTACTGCGCGAGCTCGCCCTTGATCTTGCCGGCGACCTTTTTCATTGCCTTGGTCTGCGCCGAAGAACCCACGCGCGAGACCGATAGGCCGACGTTCACCGCCGGGCGGATGCCCTGATAGAACAGATCGGTCTCGAGGAAGATCTGGCCGTCGGTGATCGAAATCACGTTGGTCGGGATGTAGGCCGACACGTCGTTGGCCTGCGTCTCGATGACCGGCAGCGCGGTCAGCGAACCGGCGCCCATGCTGTCGTTCATCTTCGCGGCGCGCTC
>DATARB010000131.1:0-9027 GCA_036264375.1 Pseudolabrys sp. | reverse complement strand
GGCACCTCCGGCCAGGCGTCGAGCCTGTGCCAGGCGAGCGTCAGTTCGTGCAGCACGGCGTCGGGCAGGCCTGTCAGGCCGAAGCGCGGGATGAAGCGTTCGAGGTTGCGCCGGTGCAGCACGTCGAGCTTGGCGAAGGGCGCCCGGCCTGCCCGGACCTCTTCCATCCCGGGCTGGTACTCGTCCCGCCAGGCATCGGCGAAGGCGGCCCAGTCCAGCCTGTGCCCGAGAGGCCCCAGGATACGCTCGGCCTCGCGCGCAATTGAGCTGCGCCAGTCCACGAGGGTTCCGAAGACGTCGAAAAAGAGGGCGCGGACGGGAGGCTGGAAGGTGGTCACACCGCGGCCTCAAGGCCATCCGGTGCGCCGGTTTCACAACCGGCGACCGTGGCATAAGTCTTTGATACAGTGACGATAAAAGTGGCGGGAGCGACGGGACTCGAACCCGCGGCCTCTGCCGTGACAGGGCAGCGCTCTAACCAACTGAGCTACGCCCCCGCGGGCGTGGGGGACGAGTTATAGGGGGCATCACGCCAAGTCAAGGACCGTCTTCCCCACTTCCGCAAAATGCGAAAAAGCCTTATTTACCGCGAAGATTCGATGGTCACACCACCCCCGAATCGTCTATTCGGGCGTGGTGTTTGGCGTTTCGCCAAACCTGCGGATTCAATAGGAGGGTCCCAAAGATGGCTACGGCTCCTGGAAAGTCAGCGACTCCGGCAACTGTGACATTGAAACATCTCGCCGCGGCACTCGCGGATTCGCACGAGATGTCGAAGAAGCAGGCGGAAGCCGTGCTCGGCGACCTCGTCGGCAATATCGTCAAGCACCTGAAGAAAGGCGAGCGCATCCGCATCGGCGGGCTCGGCATCCTCCAGGTGCGCAAGCGTGCCGCGCGTATCGGCCGCAATCCCGCGACCGGCGAGCAGATTCAGATCAAGGCAAGCAAGAAGGTCGCCTTCCGTGCCTCCAAGGAATTGAAGGAAGCGATCTGATCGTTTCAGCCCGGACCCTCCGGGGATTTTTTAGCGGCAGGTGCGGAGCTGGCCTCCTCGCCTGCCGTTTCGTTTTGAGACAGCGCGCGAGCGCCTATATTGCGGCGACGCCCACTTACACTGTTGAGACGAGACGCCGTGCCAGCCCTGCCCGCCTTCGATCATACCGTCACCGTTCGCTTCCTGCGCTACGTGACGATCGACACCCAGTCGGATCCTGAGTCGCTCACCACACCCTCGACCGAAAAGCAGAAGAACCTCGGGCGCATTCTGGTCGAAGACCTGCGTGAGATCGGCTTGTCCGACGCGGCGATAGATACGCATGGCTACGTCTATGCGACGCTGCCTTCGAACAGCGACAAAGCGGTGCCGGTCATCTGCTTCTGCTCGCACATGGACACCTCGCCGGACTGCAGCGGCGCCGGCGTGAAGCCGCAGCTCGTGCGCAACTACCAGGGCGGCGACATCACTTTGCCCGGCGATTCCACGCAGGTGATCCGCGCCGCGGAGCATCCGGCGCTGGCCAGGCAGATCGGCAACGACATCGTCACCACGGACGGCACGACGCTTCTCGGGGCCGACAACAAAGCGGGCCTGGCGGAGATCGTGGATGCCATGCGCTACCTCGTGAAGAACCCGCAGGTGCGGCACGGCGAGATCAAGGTGCTGTTCACGCCGGATGAGGAGATCGGCCGCGGCGTCGACAAGGTCGATCTAAAGCGGCTCGGCGCCGACTTCGCCTACACGATCGACGGCGAGGCCGCCGGCACGGTGGAGGACGAGACCTTCTCGGCGGACGCTGCGGTCGTCACCATCCAGGGCGTGAGCGTCCATCCCGGCTTCGCCAAAGGCAAGATGGAGAACGCCATCAAGATCGCCGCGCGGGTGATCGCGCTGTTGCCGAATGACAGCTGCTCACCCGAGACCACGGAAGGCCGGGACGGCTTCATCCATCCGCAGGGCGTCAGCGCCGGGCTCGATTCCGCGACGCTGAAATTCATCCTCCGCGACTTCACCGAGGACGGGCTGCAGGCCAAGGCAAAGTTGCTTGAACAGGCCGTGCGGGACGCGCTGCGCGGCTTCCCGCGCTCGACCTACCGGATGGAGGTCGTCCAGCAGTACCGCAACATGCGGCAGGTGCTCGATCGCCACCCCGACGTGGTCGCCAATGCGCTGGAGGCGGTGCGCCGTGCCGGCCTCGCGCCGGTCAAGAACAGCATCCGTGGCGGCACCGACGGCTCCCGCCTGTCCTTCATGGGCCTGCCCTGCCCCAACATCTTCGCCGGCGAGCACGCCTTCCACTCGCGGCTCGAATGGGTGAGCGTGCAGGACATGGAAGCCGCGGTGCGCACCATCGTGCACCTGGCGACGATCTGGGAAGAGCGGGCGTAAGCGCCGGCCCTCGCGCCCATCCCCAGCACTCTGTCCGCCGCTTACTGGCGCTATGAACAAACGCCGCTAAGGCCTTGACCACGCTCGATTAGAGGTCGAGGCGCCGGTAGTTGGCGATATCCGCGCGGACGCCGAGCCGCGCCATCATTTCGTGACGGTCGAAACCCATCTTCTTGTGCAGTTCGGCCACGGCAGCGGACACCCGTTCGACGGCCTCCGGCCCGGTCCATTCGACGAGGGTGACCACGTTGAAGATCCCCGGTCCGGACTGCTGCTCCATGATCAGGTCGCGGACGAACCCCTCTTGCCGACGCAGCAAGGCATGCGTCGCCGCCACCTTGCCGAGGAATTCGTTACGCCCTGCCGCCGGCACCGCGAACTTATCGATCCGGTAGAATGGCTCGCGCGAGGCGTTTGGTTGATCGCTGCTCATCGTCTCTCCTTTTAAGTCTCACATGCTGCCGCCGTCCGGCGGACGCTTGACTTTGCGAATCCTACGACCTCAAGTAAGGTTGAGGTCAAGAGATAATGGCGCGGCTGTCCCCCGATCAGGTCAACAAGCTCCTCACCGTCGGCGAGGTCGCGGCGCGCAGCGGCGTTGCTGTGTCGACGCTCCATTTCTATGAGGAGAAGGGGCTCGTCTCCAGCATCCGCAGCAGCGGCAATCAGCGGCGCTATCCGCGCGGCGTGCTCCGGCGCGTGTCGGTCATCAAGGTCGCGCAGAAGGCGGGCATTTCGCTCGCCGCGATCAAGGCCGCCCTGGATCGTCTCCCCTCCGGCCGGCCGGTATCGGCCGAGGACTGGAGAGAGCTGTCCGAGCAGTGGAAGTCCGATCTCGAAGCACGCATCCGCACGCTTATCGGGCTGCGCGATCAGCTCAACGACTGCATCGGGTGCGGCTGCCTCTCGATGGAAGCATGTCCCCTGCGCAATCCGCTCGACCAGCTGTCCGAACAGGGACCCGGCGCGCGGCTGCTGGAGTGATGGGCCTGCCGCTCAGAGCTGCGAATAATCCGGGATGCGGCACAGGAGCGCGGTGACTCACCGTGCCCGGTGCGCGGGAAACTCAAAGTGCCACTGCACGCCTGCAGGCGCGAAGTCGACCGTTCCGCTTCCCTTCAAAGCGCCGGGCACAATCTGATTGATGACCACGTCGCCAAATCCGCGGCGGCGCGGCGGCACGACCGGAGGGCCGCCACTCTCCTCCCAGTGGACGCGAATGGTCTCGGCGGCATCGTCGATCAGCCAGCGGATCGACACCTCTCCCCGCGGCCCGGACAGGGCGCCGTGTTTCATGGCGTTCGTGGCCAGTTCGTGAAATGCCAGTCCGAGATTCTGCACCGCGTCGGGTCTGAGGATGAGCGGCGGACCGGCCGCGCTGACGCGGCCCTCGCGCGCTTCGCGGAAAGGCTTTAACTGCGCCGCCACCACATCGTGCAGCGACGCGCCAACCCATTTGTCGCGCACGAGCAGGTCATGACAATGGGCCAGCGCGGTCAAACGCGCCGAAAAGCGCTCATAATATTGCCCGACGCTCTCGGACCCTTTCGCAGTCTGTGCCGCGATCGCCATGACGACGGCCATCAGGTTCTTGGTGCGATGCGACAGCTCGCTGCTCATGAGGCGGATATGGTCTTCGCGGCGTTTCCGTTCGCTGATGTCGATATGCGTGCCGATCCAGCGGCCGGCGGAACGGCCCGAGTCGCGCAGCGGGACGATCCGAGTCAGACAGGGAACGGGCCGTCCGTCTATGCCGCGCAGCGACAGCTCCATCTCGAACGTCGCGCCCGTCTCGACGCAGGCCGCCCATAGCCGGCGCGCGCGTTCATCCTCCGCCGGCTGCAGACTGCCGATCCAATCGCGCTGTGACATCTCGCCAGCCGGACCATGCATGAAGTCCGCCAGATGCATGTTCGCCCAGAAAATCTTCCCTTGCGCGTCGCTCATCCAGACAAGCTGCGGAATGGCGTCGGCCAGCGTGCGAAATTGTTGCTCGCTGGCGCGGAGCGCGGCCTCGGCGAGCTTGCGCTCGGTGATCTCTTCCGCGGCGACGTTGACGCCGACGATCTCACCATCGGCGACGCGCAGCGGATGCCAATAGGTGATCCACGAGCGCTCCTCGTTCTGACCCGCACGCTGGCCGTGGACCTCGACGCCGGTCACCGGTTCGCCAGTCTTCATGATCGAACGCACGATCGCTTCCACCGATTCCGCCAGCGCCGGAACGCAGTCACGGACCGTGCGGCCGAGGTGTCCCTCGACGGAAATGCCGCATATTTCGGTCAGATGCCGATTGATGTGCACGTAGCGGCAATCGGGAGACAGAAATGCTAATCCGATCGGCGCCGAGTCGTAGATCAATTGCAGTGCTGGATTTGGCGTGTGCGGCCAGTCCGGCGGCGGCCGAGACGGTGGAGAGTCCGCAAGGAAGCCCGGATGCTTCTTCAACAAAAGCGCCTCCCTGCCAATGGTTCAAACCCGCGGGTTCGGCCAGTCAGCTTCAGGCGAGCATTCTTCGGACGCAAGTCACAACTGTTACTGGCTGTTTACGGCAACGGTATCGGGCTCCGGCGCAATGCTAACCAGCCGACTAAATTGCAGCCGTTAATGGTGGGCGACGACGGTGCGCGACAATTGTCGTGACCCTGAGCGATCATGCGGCCGGCGCGCGGCCTGCCTCGCCTACCACCACGGCCAGCCCCGTTGCACAGGACGATAGTACTGACCCCCGCGCCGCTGCATGTTGCCGTTTTGGTAGCTCGGATTGCGCTGGAAACCGGGGAAGAAGCCACCGTCGTCCGTAAAGTCGCCGCCGGCGACGCGGTCACCATCGTCCACAGGCGTAGGCTGACGCGTTATAAAACCGCCCTGCGGCTGATTGCTCAGCACCGCGACGAACTCGGTGCGATAGTTGGTCTCGCTGCTCAGCGGCTCGTCGGACACGATGATCGAGGATCGCGGCACGGCGGTCGGCGCGATGCGGTCGAGCACATCCTGCGGGATGGTGATCCGGTCGAGCGCGTCCTTGGCGTCGTCCCCGTTGTCGATCGTGACCGCAGTCCAGCGCAGGCCCGTGCCGGTGCGCGCGACCGCGGTGAAGACATGCGTGCCGATCGGCTTGTCGGGATCGCGGATCGTGATCGGAGCCTCAATGGACGAATCGAACACCTCGCCGCCCCCGTCCGGCGCCGGCTTGTGCGTGTTGCGCCGGACGTAAAGCTTCTGCGTCGCGCGGCTGATATAGACCGCGACCGGTTCGAGCGAGAGCTTGGCTTCGTTCGCCGCCTTGGCGGTGTCGGCCTTCTTGATCCGGGCCGCTTTGGCGGCGTCCTTTGCGGCGGCGGCAGCGTCGAGCTTCGACGTCGCGTCGGCCTTGGCGGTGTCGAGGCGCGTCCCCGCTTCCGCGGCCTTAAGGGCCGCCTTCTGCTTGCGGTCTTCGGCGCGCGCTTTGGCCTGGTCCGTTTTTGCGGCGGCGAGCGTCTTGTCGGCGAAGGCGAGCTCGGCGTTGGCGCGGGTCTTGAGCCCCTCCAACTTGCGCAGCGACGCGGTGAGCGGTGCAGCGTCGCGCGCCGCCGTAGCGGCTCCTTTCTTCGCCTCGTCGGCGGCCTGCGCAGCCACCGCGGCCTCGCTGGCGAGCGCCTCGGCGCGCGCCGGTGCGGCAGCGAGCGCGCCTGCATTGGGCGCGAACAGCGCCGGGTGGGAAAACTCGACCGGCTCCGCGTCGTTCGGCGAGATGATCACCCGCATCCCGATCCACGTCTTGTTGAAAAGCTTTTCCGCGAAGCCGAAGGGCATCCGTACGCAGCCATGCGAGGCGGCATAGCCCGGCAACGGGCCGCCATGCAGCGCGATGCCGTTCCAGGTGATGCGCTGCATGTTCGGCATCCAGGCATCGTCGTACATCGTCGAGTGGTGGTCCTTGTCCTTCTCGATCACGGCGAAGACGCCGGCCGGCGTCTCGCGTTCCGTGACGCCGGTTGACACCGGCGCGCGCAGGATCCAGCCGTCGGCGTCGTAGAACGTGACCTTCTGGCTCTTGATCGACACGATCGCCATGATCGGCTCGCCCGCCTCGCGCGCCGTCGCCTCGACTTTGGCCGCGGGGCGCGCGGGTCTCGCCGCAGCATCGGCGGGCGGCGACGCCAGTCCGGCCATCGCTGCGAGCACGGCAATGGCTGGAAGTCCAAGACGCCGCAGCGCCACGGTGGATCGCGCCGTCGCGTATCGATTTACCATGCCGTACCCGGGTTGAATTGCGTGTCCGCGCTTGCAATCGATCAAGATCGGCAACCAGCTTATTTGACTCACCCTGACACGGCTAGACCGGTCCGATGTCCGCCCTTGGGCCGGAGGCCGACCTTAACGCTGACGGCGCCATATGTGAAGATTCACACGGATCGGATTCGCAGGGAAGCGCTGGCTCGACAAGATGTGGCGTGGTGGGCGATGACGGACTCGAACCGCCGACATCCTCCGTGTAAAGGAGGCGCTCTACCAACTGAGCTAATCGCCCGTCCCGTCCTCATATTGCGAAAACGGCACCAAGCACAAGGGTCTGCAGCGCAAGGGCCCGGAGCACGGAGCTCTACTGTCGCAGGCCGAGGCGGCCGACAAGGCCACGAATATCAGTAGCTTCCTTGGCCATCAATCGTCCGAGTTCATCGGGTGTGCTGGTCGCCACCGAAAGGCCCAACTCTTCGATCCGTTGCGCCAGAGCGGGATCGCGTCCAGCCTCTGCGAACGCGGCGTTGAGCTTGTTGATGATCGCCGGCGGCGTTCCCGGCGCGGCGGCCACCCCGAACCAGTTCGCGACGCTGACGTCGCCGTAGCCGGCCTCCCGCAAGGTCGGAACGTCCGGGATGAGCTTCCAGCGCTGCGCCCCGTCGACCGCTATGGCCCTGATCGTTCCGGCTTGGAGAAACGACCGCGCCAGCGGCGCGCTCGGCCAGGCCGCATCGAGCCGGCCGGCCACGAGGTCGGTCATCATCGGCGCGCCGCCCTTGTAGTGGACGAACTGCGCCGTGATGCCCTTCGCTGCGACGAGCTTCGCGGCGGCCAGATGCGACGGTGTCCCCACGCCGGGCGAGCCGAAGTTGAGGCCCTCAGGCTTGCCCTTGGCAAGCGCGGCGAGATCGTCGATCGATTTCACCGGGCTGCCGGCGGGCACCGCCACCACTGCGGAAAAATTGAAGACGACACCGATCGGCTGAGCGCCTTTGACGGGATCGTACGGCGCGCTGTCGGTGAGCGCCGGAATGGTCGCGTGCTGCGAACCGGAGAACATGAGCAAGGTATAGCCATCGGGGGCAGCGCGCTGGAGCGCGGCCGCCGCGACGGCGCCGCTCGCCGCCGGACGGTTTTCGACGATGACGTTCTGGCCGAGGATGCGCGAGACATCCTGCGCATAGAGACGCGCCATAATATCGCTGACCCCACCGGCCCCGAGGCCGACGAGAAGAGTGATCGGCCGCGTCGGATAGTCCTGCGCCTGCGCATGCAACGGCAGCGCCAGCACGAGTGCGGTCAACAGGCCGAAAAGGCGACGACATGAAATCACAGCGCGTCCTCGCAATCATCAAAGGACGCTCATAACCATCCGAAAATCGGGGCGCCTTCAAGAGACGCGAATTTCTTTGCGGGCGCGCAACACAAAACAAAACGGCGGCGTCTTGCGATGCCGCCGTTGTTTTTTCCTACGATGACTTAAAAAAAATCAGAAGCGGTAGTTCACGCCCAGACGAGCGATATCGAAGCTCAGCTTGGCGCTAGCGGAGAACGGCGGCCCGCCGGCGGACGTGAAGTCATACGTCTGCGAGCCGAAACCCAAGTGCAGGTACTCGCCCTTGACCGACCAATTGCGGTCAATGGCGTATTCGAGGCCGCCGCCAATGGCGTAACCGGTCGATGTCTTGTCGGCCGATGCGCTGGCAGACAATCCGCCGGGAGCCGACACGTCGTCATTGAGCTTCGTGTGCGTAAAGGCAGCGCCGCCGGTGACGTATGGCAGGAACCGATCGAAGGCAAACCCGATTCGACCGCGAGCGGTGGAGAACCAGTCCGACTTATCTTCAAGGGTTACCGTCGCGCCGCCGCCGCTCGCGGAAATACTGTCTTTGTGATCAGCGAACTGGAAATCGCCTTCGAGACCGAAAACGACTTGGCCGAGTTGATAGTTGTAGCCGAGTTGGACGCCGCCATCGACGCCTTTCGGACTCAAAGAGGCGACACCACCATCGAGGGAATCACGTCCCCAGCCGTAACCGACGTTGCCGCCGACGTAGAGCCCGGTCCACGAGAACGGAGCGGGAGCCAGGCTCGGGGCCTTATAGGCCGGCCGGAGATCGGCGGCGTAAGCAGCCGAGAACAGCGCACTGCCACAGAGCAGCGCAATTGCACATTTTTTCATTGTTGGTATTCCCAAGTCGAGCGCGCCCCTGCAGCGATGACGCTGCTACCAGGACGCGGCACAAATCTGCAAGTGGAGCTGTCAAGTTTGACCGGCTCGTCCGCAAACAAAAACGGCGCCCTGCGGCGCCGTTTTCATTCTCGAGACTTCAGGCTCGCTTAGTGGGCGGTCAGGCCGGAGCCCTCTTCATCCGCTGCGGCATCGGCGGCCTTGGCCGGACCGGGCTTGGCGGTTT
>DATARB010000130.1:0-19854 GCA_036264375.1 Pseudolabrys sp. | reverse complement strand
TTTGGCAATGCGCGCCGGCGGGCCGGTCATGTCCCTCAATCGGGGGACGCTATACGATGTCCGGCTTTTTCGGTCCAGTCCTATTGGCGGCCGGTGGCGCTTTCAGGCTGTGCGCGTCGGCCGCGTCATCACCGTGGCGATCGAGATCAGGCTGAAGGCCGCAACCAGCAGGAACACCAGCCGGGGGCTGCCGTGGTCCATGATCGCGCCGAAAAGGAGGGGGGCGATGATGCCGCCGACGTTGAACCCGGTGGTGACGAAGCCGAAAACCTTGCCGAACGAGCCGGGCGGGGTCACAGCGCGCACGATCATGTCGCGGGAGGGCATGATCACCCCATTGGCGAGCCCGCCGAGCGCCATCACGGCGATCAGCGCCGGCGCGGCCAGGTTGATTTCCCCGACCATGATCGTGAAAACGGCGTAGGCCGCGAGCCCGATGGTTGCAACCACGGCGTGCCGCTGCGTCCGGCCGACCAAAAGGCCGCCGACCAGCACGCCGAGCGCCGTCAGCAGCAGGTTGGCGGTGAGCGCCATGTTGCCGGTGGTCACCGGGGTTCCATGCAGGGCCGCCAGGGCCACCACCGAATAATTGGAAATGCCGAAACTCGTCAGCGCCAGCAGCATGAAAAAGACGAGATTGAGCAGGATCGGCGCGGACAGCAGCACGCGCCAGCTGGCCGTCCCACTGTCCGCCGTCTTGCGCGGCGGGGCCGGGTGGACGCCTTTCGGTGCGGCGTCGCGTACGGTTATCAGCAGCACCGCCACCGCGATGCCGAGGATGCCGGCGCCGATGAAGGCGCCGCGCCAGCCCCACATCGCCTGCATGAACAGCAGGCTCGCCGGCGCCACCGCGGAGCCGAGCATGCCGGCGAACGTGTGCACCGAGAAGGCCTGGCCGATTCGATCCGCTGGCACGTGCTCCGACAGCAGCGCATAGTCCGCGGGGTGATAGGCGGTGTTGCCCAGGCCGGCGACGGCGAACATCGCCACCAGCACCCAGAACGAATCGATCAGCCCCGCGGCGATGAAGGCGCCGGCGCCCACCAACAGCCCGGCGATCAGCAGCACGCGGGCGCCAAGCCTGTCGACGAGGAACCCGGCCGGCGTCTGCAACAGCGCCGATACGATGTTGAAGGCGGCGAAGGCGAAGCCGATCTCGGTGTATGTGACACCATAATCCGCGCGCACGAAGGGCAGCAGCGGCGCCAGCAGGATTGTGTAGTAGTGCGAGACGAAATGGGCTGCCGCTACGACGCCGACCATGCGGACGTGCGAGGGGCGGCGCGCGCCCAGAATGTCGGTCGCTTGAGTCATGTCTGTGAAGGGCCCCGGCAGCGGGCGGGACTATGGCCTGAGCCGAAGCTGCGATCTAGTGACATTCCGCCTGATTTGATATGCTGCTGAGGTAGGCCGCCATGCGAGCCGGCAATGAGCTTATAAATTTTCTAATTCTCAAGAGTCTGTGAAGGTCGCTTCGGCCGCCCCGATGCTAGGCTGACGCCGCTATCCAATATTCAGGCAGATTCGGTCGCACGGCGCCGGCCGTCTGCCGCACGCGGTCTGCGCCACGGGATTCCCCATGATCTCCTTCAAGGTCAATGGACGGCCGTATCAGCTTGATATCGAGCCGGAGACGCCCCTGCTGTGGGTCATCCGCGACGAGATCGGATTGACCGGCACCAAATTCGGTTGCGGCATCGCACAATGCGGCGCCTGCACCGTACACGTCGACGGCGAGGCCGTTCGCTCCTGCAGCATGCAGGTCAGCGACGCCGCCGGGAAGGAGGTCACCACCATCGAAGGGCTCTCGCCGGAAACCAAGCACCCGGTGCAGCAGGCCTGGCTGGCCGAGGATGTGCCGCAGTGCGGCTATTGCCAGTCCGGCCAGATCATGGCGGCGGTGGCCTTCCTCAAGGACAATCCCAAGCCGACCGATGAGGACATCGACAACAATCTCACCAATATCTGCCGGTGCGGCACCTACGTGCGCATCCGCAAGGCGATCCACCGCGCCGCGGCGCTGATGAAGACGTGAGCGGAGGACCAGCCATGAACGAGATCGTCAGAACATCAATCACCCGCCGTCACTTCATCGTCGCATCGACGTCCGCCGCGGGCGGCCTCGCGATCAGTGTGGCGTTGCCCGGTCTGGCTGAGGCGGCGACCATCGCCGCGCAGCCCTATGGGGCGGGGACGGCGCCGCACGAGGTCAACGCGTTCCTCGCCATCGATCCGGATGGCGGCATCCTCATCCGCTCGCCGCATACCGAAATGGGGCAGGGCGCCATCACCGCGCTGCCGATGATCGTCGCCGAGGAACTCGAGTGCGACTGGTCGAAGGTGCGTGTCGAGTACGCCTCGTCCGCGCGCAACCTGCGCGACAACGGCGTCTATGGCGACATGGTCACCGCTGGCAGCCGCGGCGTGCGCACGTCGTGGCAAATGCTGCAACAGGCCGGGGCCAGCGCGCGCGTACGGCTCGTCGCAGCCGCGGCGAAGCGCTGGAACGTGCCGGACGCCGAATGCGAAGCTGCCGACAGCAAGGTCACGCACAAGGCGAGCGGGCGAACGCTCGACTATGGTGCGCTCGCCGCCGACGCAGCGGCGATCAAGCTCGACAAGGAGCCGGCGATCCGCCCGCCCGAGCAGTTCAAGCTGATCGGCAAGGCGCTGCCGCGTCTCGATACACCGCTCAAGATCAACGGCGCGGCGAAATTCGCGATCGATACCAAGGTGCCGGGCATGGTCTATGCGGCGGTCGCCGCGTGCCCTGTGCCCGGCGGCAAGCTCAAAAGCGTCGACGAGACGCCGGCCAAGGGCAAGCGCGGCGTATTGCACGTCGTCAAGCTCGACAACGCGGTGGCCGTGGTCGCCGATCGCTTCTGGCGCGCCAAGGAAGCGCTCGCGCTGCTCAAGCCGGAATGGGACACGGGCGAGGCGGGCAAGACCGACAGCGCGCAGTTCGCCAAGCTTTATCGCGACACGCTCGACGGCCCGATGGTGACCGCGCGCAACGACGGCGACGTCGATGCCGCGTTCAAGACGAACACCGGCAAGGTGGTCGAGGCGCTCTATGAGGCGCCGCATCTCGCGCATGCCACCATGGAGCCGCTCAACGCCACCGTCCGCCTCGAAGGCGACAAGCTCGAAGTATGGCTCGGCTCGCAGGCGCCGATGGGCACGATCAAGCAGGCCGCTGCCGCGTCCGGCCTCAAGCCGGAGCAGATCGAGATCCACAACTGCTTCCTCGGCGGCGGCTTCGGCCGGCGTACCATCAACGACGAAATGCGCCAGGCGATTCTGGTCGCCAAGCAGGTCGGCAAGCCGGTGAAGCTGGTGTGGACGCGCGAAGAGGACATGACGCAGGACCACTACCGGCCGCAGGCCGCGGTGAAGCTGCGCACCGCGCTTGGCGCCGATGGCATGCCGGTGGCGTTCGATGCGCGCATCGCGGTCGGATCGATCCTGCGCTCGACCGGGATCAGCAAGGTCGAGAACGGCATCGAGCCGCAGGCGGTCGAGGGCTTCTCCACCACCAGCTACAAGATCCCGAACCTGCGCGTCGGCTCCATGCTGAAGAACACACATATCCCGGTGATGTTCTGGCGCTCGGTCGGCTCGTCGCAGAATGCATTCTTCATGGAGAGCTATATCGACGAACTGGCGCACGCCGGCGGGCAAGACCCTTACAAGTTCCGACGCGCGATGCTCATGCATCGGCCGGACTTCATCGGCGTGCTCGACAAGATCGCGGAGAAGGGCGACTGGGGTAAACCGCTTGGCAGCGGAAGCGGCCGCGGCATTGCCATTCACGAATGCTACGGCACCATTCTCGGCCAGGTCACCGAGGTGACGGTCAACCCGAAAGGCGAGGTGAAGGTCGATCGCATCGTCGCCGCGGTGGACTGCGGACATGCGGTCAACCCCGGCATCATCGAGGCGCAGATCCAGAGCGGCATCATCTACGGCCTCTGCGCGGCGCTCTATGGCGAGATCACGATCAAGAACGGCGCCGTCGAACAGACCAACTTCGACACCTACGAAGTCGTGCGTCTCGCCGATACGCCGAAGATCGAAGTCTATCTCGCGCTTTCCGGCGGCAAGAAATGGGGAGGCATCGGCGAGCCCGGCACCGCCGCGACCGCGCCGTCGGTGGCGAACGCGGTGTTCGCGGCGACCGGCGTACGCGCAAGATCGTTGCCGCTGAAGAACGTCAATCTGCACGGCCCGGCCTGACCGGCGCCGTCATCCCGAAATGAAACGGGGCCTTCGCGGCCCCGTTTTTCTACAGCATGATTTCTTAAAGTGAATCGAAAGCCTCCATCCCGTCATCCTGAGGTGCGAGGCAGCGAAGCTGCCGAGCCTCGAAGGATGGACGGCCGCTGAATCGCCACTTGCTGCCGCGCCCCGGAGGTCGCCCTTCGAGGCTCGCCGCTGCGCGGCTCGCACCTCAGGGTGACGGGACAAAGACTGTTCGAGCGTCTATCAGGGAACAACCAATCCCTACGCCGCGACGGAGCGCGAATAACCGAAGCGGTCGAAGTCGCGTTGGTAGGCGCGGTAGACCTGCTTGGCGAGATCATCGTTGTAATAATCGCGCCAGGGCTCATGCCGCGATGCATTGTGACGCGCGCTGATCGCCGCGCGCACGTTCTCGTCGGCGCCCACGTGATCGAGCACGCGTTTGAAATCCTGCGGGAAGGCCTCCACCTTGCCGACGAAGTTCACATTGATCCCCGGCATGCTGACGAGATCGTCCTGCATCTGCCAGTGCGCATCGAGCCGGCAGTCGGCGGTGGCGACGGCAAAGGTGACGAACTGCGGAAACGACAACGTGTGCCCGCGGCCGTGCGGCAGCCCGCGGTCGATTGTCGGCCGCAGTTCGAGATAGGCGTCGATGAACGAGTTGCCCGGCACCAGCGGCTTGTCCTGGAACTTGTCGGCCCAGGCCGATACCAGCCGCGCATAAGGATTGCGCACGAAGGAGAAGCGCAGCGTGCTCGGGCTCAGGGCCAATTGCCGGAAATTCGAAAGACCGACGCGCAGTGGCGAATATAAGCCGGAGTAACGGCGCGCGTGCAGCCGCTCGGGCGGCGGCGCCACGCCGTGGTCGAGGACGCTCAACGCGCCCTTGATGGTGGTCGAGGCGCATTTCGGCACGCTGATGTACAAGAGGCCGTGACGCGGCAGCACATCGATGTGAGCGTTGGGATTGTAGCCGCACTCCGCCATCGTCTCGAAGAACGCGGCGGCCTGCGGATCGAACAGCCGGTCGCGCCAATTCACGACATTGGCGCGCGCCGCGTTCAGCGTGTAGCGCGTGCGATGGAAGAGGAGGGCGGTGGTGTCGAACAATTTGCGGCTCGGTCTTCTCCGAGTCGCCCCACCGTCCTATACCCAAGCCTTGGCGCGGGCAGAATACCCGCCCGCGAACCTGTCAAAAATTTAACACCGCAGGATTGTCAGTTGCGCTGCGTTGCTTGACTTATTGCATGCCAGATGCGCGATGGCGTCATGGGCATCTCCAACTGGCGGATGCCGAATTCCGATAAAGCATCGATCACCGCGTTGGTCACGGTGGGCAGCGCACCGGAACAGCCGGCCTCGCCGCAGCCCTTGGCGCCCACCGGGTTGGTCTTCGTTGGGACGCCGCGATTGGTGACGACGATGTCGGGCGCGTCATGAGCGCGCGGCATGGCGTAGTCCATGAACGAGCCGGTGAGCAGTTGCCCATCGGCATCGTAAACGACGCCTTCCAGCAAGGCCTGACCGAGGCCCTGCACGACACCGCCCTGGATCTGTCCTTCCACGAGCATCGGATTGATCACGGTGCCGAAGTCATTGACCGCCGTGTACTTCACCACGGACGCGTTGCCGGTGTCCGGGTCGATCTCGACCTCCGCCACGTGCACGCCGTTGGGGAAGGTGCCCGGCACCGCGTCGGTCACATGGGTGACGTCGAGGGAGGCGGGCACGCCTTGCGGCAGTGTCATGCCTTCGCGCACACGCTCCGCCAACTCCATGATGCCGACCGCGCGGTCGGTGCCGGCGATGACGAAGCGGCCGTTGCGGAATTCGATGTCGCCGGCCGACGCTTCCAGCACATGCGCTGCGATCTGCTTGCCGTTCTCGACGACCTTGTCGGCCGCCTGCACGATGGCCGTCCCGCTGAGCATCGCCGAGCGTGAGCCGCCGGTGCCGCCGCCGGTGACAAGCTGGTCGCTGTCGCCTTGCAGGAGCTTGATGCGCTCGAACGGGATGCCGAGCTTTTCCGTCAGAACTTGTGCGAACGGCGAAGCGTGGCCTTGTCCGTAGTCGAGCGTGCCGGTGACGATGGTGACCGTGCCGTCATCGTTGAAGCGGATGCCGCCTTGCTCGGTGGTGCCGGCGGCGGTGGTCTCGACGTAACAGCCGACGCCGAGGCCCCGCAGCTTGCCGGCCTTCTTGCTGTCGCGCTTGCGCTGCTTGAAGCCGGCGACGTCGGCCTCTTCCATCGCGTAGTCGAACAGGCCGGGGAAGTCGCCGGAATCGTAGACCATGCCGGAGGCCGCGGTGAACGGAATCTCCTTGGCGCGGATGAAGTTGCGGCGGCGCAGTTCGAAGCGGTCGATGCCGAGCTCGGCCGCGGCAAAGTCGAGCACGCGCTCGATGCTATAGGCGCCTTCGGGACGGCCGGCGCCGCGATAGGCGGAGACCAGCGTCGTGTTGGTGAAGACGCATTTGGTCGCCACTTCCATCAGCGGCATGCGGTACATGCTGACGAGATTCTTGGTGACGTTGGCGGTCGGCAGCAGCGGCCCGAAGGCCGCGAGATAGCCGCCCATGTTGCCGTAGCCGGTGAGCCGCATCGCCTGGATCAGCCCGCGCTTGTCGAAGGCGACCTCGATGGTCATGTCGAAGTCGCGGCCGTGATGGTCGGACACAAAGCTGCCGGAGCGTTCGTCGGTCCATTTGACCGGCCGCTTGAGCTCCTTTGCCGCATGCAGGATGCAGATATATTCGGGATAGACCGCCGCCTTCATGCCGAACGAGCCGCCGACATTGCCGGTGAGCACTCGCATCTTTTCCGGCGCAGCGCCGAGGATGTCGCGCAGCATGTTCTTCAAGCCGAACACGCCCTGGCTGCACGAATGCAAAGTCCACTTTTCTTTGCCGTGATCGAATTCGCCGATGGCTGAGCGCGGTTCGATCGAGTTCACCACCAGCCGCTGATTGATCAGCGGCAGCTTGACGACGTGTTCGGCGCCCGCGAACGCGGCAGCGACCTTCTCGCTGTCGCCGTAGTGATAGTCGAGGCAGACGTTGTCCGGCACCTCGTCGTAGAGCACGGGGGCGCCCGGCTGGGCGGCCTCGCGCGCGCCCATCACCGGCGTCAGCGGATCGATGTCGAGCATCACGGCTTCCGCCGCGTCCTTGGCTTGCGCGATCGTCTCCGCGACGACGCAGGCGACGGGATCGCCGACAAAGCGCACTTTGTCGGTCGCGAGCGCGGGACGGGGCGTGTATTTGATCGGCGAGCCGTCGCGGCTCTTGAGCGGCAGATTGCACTTGAGCCCGCCATAGGCGGACAGGTCCGCGCCGGTCAGCACCGTCAGGACACCTGGCATACCCTTCGCCGCCGCCGTATCGATGTTGCGGATGACACCGTGTGCGACCGTGCTGCGCACCATCACGGCATAAGCCTGCCCGGGCAGGTTGATGTCGTCGGTATAGCGGCCGTGGCCGCTCACCAATGTGGGGTCTTCGCTGCGCTTGACCGGCTGGCCGATGCCAAATTTGGTCAATGAGAGCGCAGCTTCGGTCGTTCTGTCATCCATGCGGGGGCTTTCTCTGCCGATTTGCGCAGAATAGTGAGATTGCGCAGAATGGTGAGATAAAGCACGTGGGCGGCTTCCACAAGAATGCCGTCCGCGACAGAGGGTTGCGTCGCCCACCGGCGCTGTTACACTTTTCGGTGATAAAGACCATGTGCCGCGACGGCGATTGCCTGCGGGGTGACAGCCGGGGGCGGCAGGAAGGTTTGACAGCATGAGCGGCGAGGCCGGGGATATCCCGGGCCTCGACCCTGCTATCGATCGGGCGCCGCCGATGCGGTCCCGGTGGGGTCGGCGGTCGCCTGAGCAGTGTGATGATGACTCCGATCGCGATCGGGGTGGTCCGACGTATGCCGCGCTCGATCTCGGCACCAATAATTGCCGTCTCTTGGTGGCGCGTCCGTCAGGCGAGGGCTTTCGCGTCGTCGACGCCTTTTCGCGCATCGTGCGGCTCGGCGAGGGCGTGTCGTTTTCCGGACGCCTGAGCGAGCCCGCGATCGACCGCGCGATCGCGGCGCTGACGATCTGCCGCAACAAGATGAAGAACCGCGGTGTCACCCGCACCCGGCTGATCGCGACCGAGGCATGCCGCGCCGCTGAGAATGGAGAAGATTTCCGCGCCCGCGTGGCCGAGCAACTCGATCTCGAACTCGAGGTGATCGATCGCGAGACCGAGGCCAACCTCGCCGCGACAGGATGCACGCCACTGATCGATCCCGAGGCCGACGGCGTTGTGCTATTCGACATCGGCGGCGGATCGTCGGAATTGGTGCGCCTCAATCAATCTCACAAGCCGCGCCGCGGGCCGCCTTTGCCGCAGATCCGCGGCTGGGTGTCGCTGCCGACAGGTGTCGTAACACTGGCCGAGCGGCACGGCGGCATCAGCGTCACGCGCGAGAGCTACGAGGGGATGGTCGTCGAGGTGTCGGCGCTGATCGAGCCCTTCGTGCGCGAGCATGGCGACGACGGCCTGAGCGGCATTCACATGCTCGGCACCTCGGGCACGGTGACGACGATCGCCGGCGTGCATCTCAATCTCAAGCGCTACGACCGCAACCGCGTCGACGGCTGCTGGATGAGCGCGCCGGAAATCAATGCCGTTGTCGATCGCCTGCTTGCCATGAGCTATGAGGACCGCGTCGCCAGCCCGTGCATCGGGGCCGAGCGCGCCGATCTCGTGCTCGCCGGCTGCGCGATCCTGGAAGCGATCCGCCGCGCGTTCCCATGTCCGCGCCTGCGCGTTGCCGATCGTGGCCTGCGCGAAGGCATGCTGGTGCAGATGATGCGCGAAGACGGCGCCTGGGACGGCGAAACTCAGGCAGCGATTTCGTGACATCCAATATCCTTTCTTTCACCTCCCCCTGGAGGGGGGAGGTCGATCGCGTATCGCGGTCTGACCGCGTGCGCGATTGGGAGGGGGTGACTTTGGTGACCATCATCGGCAATGGTCACCCCACGCGGACGCCGCGCATTCGCTCGGCGTCGACCCTGCCCCTCCAGGGGAGGGTAATAGCAGGCGAGCGCTTTCGATGACTGCAAAAAGCGGCAAAGGCGGTGGCTCGCGCGAGCTCAAAGTGCGCGTGAAGACAGCGCGCAAGCGTTCGCTGTCGTCGACGCTGTGGCTCGAGCGGCAGCTGAACGACCCTTACGTCGCGCGTGCCAAGCGCGAAGGCATGCGCTCGCGCGCTGCCTTTAAAGTCATGGAGATCGACGACAAGGCGCACTTCCTCAAGAAAGGCGCGCGGGTGGTCGATCTCGGCGCGGCGCCCGGCGGCTGGAGCCAGGTAGCGGCCAAGCGCGTCGGCGCGCCAGGGCAGGGGCGGGTGGTCGCGATCGATCTCCTCGACATGGAGCCGATTGCCGGCGTCGAATTCATGCAGCTCGATTTTCTGGAGCCCGACGCGCCGGAGAAACTGAAAGCGTTGCTCGGCGGCCCGGCCGATGTCGTGCTCTCCGACATGGCGGCCAATACGACGGGCCACACGCGCACCGATCACTTGCGGATCATGGCGCTGGTGGAATTGGCCTTCGAGTTTGCGCGCGAGGTGCTGGCGCCCGGCGGCGCATTTCTTGCCAAGGTGCTGCAAGGCGGCACCGAAGCCTCGTTGCTCGCCGCTCTCAAGCGCGACTTCCAGAGCGTGAAGCACATCAAGCCGCCGGCCAGCCGCGCGGATTCGGCGGAGCTTTATCTGCTGGCGGCGGGGTTCAGGGGCTGACTAGTCTAGTTAGAGCGGGCTGCGTTTGCGTGGCACCTTGCGCCGCTCATTCCCGCACAAGCGGGAATCCAGAAAGTGCAGGAAATCCGGGCCTTAAGAGCTGGGTCCCGCTTCCGCGGGGACGCGCGGAGCTACTCCGGGTAAACGCTACACGCGCTAATCGCTCCAGATATCCGTGAAGCGGGCGCCGCGGCGGCGTGGCTCGGGCGCTCCGGCGCGATAATAGCGCACGGCCGGCTCGGGCTCGTAGGTCCGGCGCCGTTCGGCGCGGCGTTCGGCAAGCCGCCGCTTCTCGAGCCGCTCATGCCGTTCCGCGGCTTCGAATTCGCGCTGGAGCCGGGCCTGCTCGGCGGCACGGTCTTTCCCGCGCGGCTCGACGGCCTTTCGCTCACCCTGCCGCGTGGGCTTTTCGATCGCGTCCGGTTCGTTGCGCGTGACGGTCTTGGTCTCTTCGATGTCCTTGCCCGGCTTTTCCGCCGTCGTGTTCTCGGCAGCGGCGGGTGCGGGGGCCGCGGCGTCCTGGTCCTTATCTTTATCCTTCCGCGCGGCGACCTCGCGCGGCGGCTTGGCGGCGGACTCCACTTTGCTCTTCGTTTGTGCGGCCATGCGCGGCTTCGGCTTGCTCGCCTCAATGAGCCGCGCCAGCGCGCTGCGCGCGTCGCTCAAGCTACCGTCGCGCGCCAGCGCGGTCTTGTAGTCGGCGATGGCTTTGTCGCGCTGATTGTTCTGCTCGCGCGCTAAGCCGCGCTGGTAATAGGCCTGCGCGTTCTTCGGCTCGAGCGCGACGACGCGGTCGAAATCGTCCGCCGCCTTGGCGTAGCTCTTCGCTTCCATCCGCACGGCGGCGCGTGCTTGCAGGAGGCTGACGTTCTTTGGCTGTTGCGCCAGAGCAGAGTCGTAGTCGGCGAGCGACCCGCTCGTGTCGCCCTTATCCTGCTTGATCTGCGCACGCGCCAGCAGCCCTGTGAAATTCCTCGGCTCGCGGCTCAAGCCGGCGTCGAGATCGGCCAGCGCCAAGTCTGTCTCGGCCTTCGCTTGGCGCAGTTTGGCGCGTTCGAAATAGGGGGCTGCCGGCGCCGGATCGCGCTTGATGGCCTGGTCGTAGTCGGCGAGCGCGTCTGCTGTATCGCCTTTGTCTTTGTAGATCGCCGCGCGGGCGCGATAGAGGGCGGGGGTGGACACGCCAAGCTCGATGGCGCGGCTGAGATCGGGGAGCGCCTGCTCGCTGTCGTTCTTCGCCATATAGATCTGGGCGCGCTCGGCAAAGGCGAGTGCATTGCTGCCGTCGCCCTTGATCGCTTGATCGAGATCGGGAATGGCGCGGGCATAGTCCTTCTTGCGGGCCCGCGCGATGCCGCGGATCGCCAGCGCACTTGCGTTGGCCTGGTCGGCTTTGAGCATGGCGTCGGCATCGTTCACCGCGCCGTCGAGATCGCCGTCCTCGAGCCGCAGCGTGGCGCGCACCTTCATCAGATTGACGCTCCAGGAGAGCTTCAGCGCACGGCCGACATCCGCCACGGCAGACTTGCGATCGCCTTTGGCCGCGAAGGCCTCGGCGCGCAGTCTGTAGGTCGACGCCGAACTCTCGTCGGCCGCGACGGCGCGGTCGTAGGCGGCAATCGCTTTGTCGACGTCGCCCTTCTTGCGCCAGATGCCGGCCTGAGCGTTCAACGCCGGCACGCTTTTGGGATCGAGCCGCGCCGCTTCCCGATAGTCGGCAAGCGCCTGGTCGAGATCGCCCGTGCCTTCGCGCGCCTTGGCGCGCAGCATGTAATTGCTCGCGTCCGGATCGAGTTTCACCGCACGGTCGAGATCGGAAATGGCGCGCGCATAGTCGCGCTGGCGCAGATAGAGCTCGCCGCGGCCGCTGTAGGGCGTAGCGCGGTTGGCGCCGAGGTTGATCGCCTTGTCGTAATCCTCGAGCGCGCCTTCGGTGTAACCGAGATCGCGCCGCACGGTGGCGCGGTTCACGTAAGGCGAGGGCGAGGCCGGATCGAGCTTGATGGTCGTGTCGTAGTCGGCGAGCGCCTGCCCGTAATTGCCGCGCGCGTACCAGGCATTGCCGCGGTTCTGGTAGGCGGGCGCGAAATTGGGCGCGAGCTGGATCGCGTTGTTGAGGTCACCGATGGCGTGCGGAAGGTCGCCGCGGTCGAGGTAGGCGAGGCCGCGCAAGCCGTAGGCGACGCCGAGCGGCTCGCCGCGCAACCGGCCCGACTGAAGCGCCTTGGTGCAGGCGGCGATGCGCTCCTCGGCGAGGCTCTCGGTCTGTGTCGCGCACATGCGCAACTCGCGCACCGCTTGCGCGTGCGCACCAGCCGGCCATGCCGCCGTGGCGGCCAGCCCCGCAATGCCCAATATCCGGTTCAGCCAGACCGGCCGTGCCCCACGCATACGCGTTACCTTACTGTCTGCGTTTCCTCAGCAAAGCGCATTAACCATATTTGGCCCCAAAACATCGGGTTTAACAATGGTTTTGGAGAGGGCGTATCGAAATATGGTTAACGCGGTAGGTATTTGGATATAGCAATGCCTGGGTATCAGCCCGCCCGCTGATCGGAGGGTTCTGTTGAGATCGGCAGGCGGTTCGCCATTTCCGCCCCCGCATCGGGGGACAGACGTCCAAATAAGAGGGCCGACAGACCTGAAATGAACGCGACCGCGAGGAATGCAGGCGGGAAATCCGCGGCCTGGAGCGCGGTGCCGCCGTGAAAATGCTGGGCGAGCTCGACCGCCATGGCGCCGAGCGCCACGCCCGACGACATCGCCAGTTGCTGCGCGACGCTGACCAGCGCGGTCGCCCGTCCCACGTTCTTAGGCTCCACTTCGGCGTAGGCGATGCTGTTGATGCTGGTGAACTGCAGGGAGCGGAAGAAGCCGCCCGTGAACAGCAGCGTCACCATCACCGCGATCGGCGTGTTCTTGGTGAAGAAGGCGCAGACGGCGAGGAAGAGTGCGCTGACCACGGCGTTGATGGTCAGGATATTGCGGAAACCGAAGCGGCGCAGGATGCGCATCGTCGCCCATTTCATGCCCATGGAGCCAAGCGCGGTCGCAAACGTGATCATGCCGGACTGGAACGGCGTCATGCCGAAGCCGATCTGCAGCATCAGCGGCAATAGGAACGGCAATGCGCCGAGCCCGAGGCGGAAGATGAAGCCGCCGCTGACGCTGGCAAAGAAGGTCGGCAGCCGGAACAGGCTTAAATCGAGCGCCGGGTTCGGCGTGCGCTTGGCGTGCACCAGATAGGCGGCGATGAAGCAGGCGCCACCCACGACCAGCGCCGCAACGACGCTGAACGGCAGGAAGTTCAGTCCCAGCACTGAGAATCCGAAAGCCACGCCGCCGATGCCGATGCCGCTCAGCACCATGCCCGTGAGGTCGAAACGCTCGCGCTCATCGGCGCGCACGTCCGGAATGAAATAGCTGGCGAGCACGATCCCTAAGAGCCCCATCGGGATGTTGATGAGGAAGATCCAGTGCCAGGTGGCGTAAGTCGTAATGAAGCCGCCGACCGGCGGCCCCAGCACGGGGCCGATCAGCGCCGGCGTCGAGACCCAGGTCATGGCGGTGACCAGTTCGCGCCGGTCGATGGTGCGCACCAGAACCATCCGCCCGACCGGCGTCATCATGGCCCCGCCCATGCCCTGCACGATACGGGCGATGACAAAATCGTGCAGCGAACTCGACAGTGCGCATCCGATCGAGCCGAGCATGAAAACGGCGATCGCGGCGCGGAACACCGTGCGCGCGCCGAAGCGGTCGGCGGTCCAGCCGCTGGCCGGGATGAAAACGGCGAGGGAGAGCAAATAGGACGTGACCGCGAGCTTCAGCGCGAGCGGATTGGCGCCGATATCCGTCGCGATCGCCGGCAGCGACGTCGAGATCACGGTCGAATCCATGTTCTCCATGAACAGGGCGACCGCGATGATCAGCGGAACGATGCGGTCACGGCGCATGAAAAAGGCGACCCGGCAGGGCGGTGGACGTGCTGGTGCCTACCAACAGCACATCGGCGGCGCAAGGAAGGGTGTCACGGATGATCACTTTCATAACAGCCATCCGCGATTATTCTAGGAATCGGAGGGGTTGCGTGATATCGACCCACGCCAACCCAAAAGCGGGCCGTATGTCGGGCGAGGAACCCCTCGCAGCGGGCTTTTTTATACCCTCCGGCCGGCCATGGTGCCCTTGATCGGGCGTGACGGAGTTGGCGATGGCCACGAAAAACAATGGAAGCCCGCGCGAGGCGCTCACGTTCGACGACGTGCTGATCAGGCCCGGTCTATCGGAGGTCATGCCCGCCGATGTCGATATCCGCTCCCGCGTCACCCGCTCGATCCCGGTGAATCTGCCGATTATCGCCTCGGCCATGGACACGGTGACCGAGGCGCAGATGGCCATCGCCATGGCGCAGGCCGGCGGCCTCGGCGTCATCCACCGCAACATGGAGCCGGAGGAGCAGGCAGCGCAGGTTCGCCAGGTCAAGAAGTTCGAATCCGGCATGGTCGTGAACCCGCTCACCATCGAACCGTCCGCGCCGTTGCAGCAGGCGCTCGACATGATGCGGGATAATCGCATTTCCGGCATTCCGGTGGTCGAGAACGCGACGGCGGGCCGGCCGGGCAAGCTGGTCGGCATCCTGACCAATCGCGATGTCCGTTTTGCGACCGATCCGCGCCAGCGCGTCGCCGAGCTGATGACCAAGGACAATCTCATCACGGTGCGCGAGGGCGTGAGCCACGAAGAGGCCAAGCGCCTGCTGCATCAGCACCGCATCGAGAAGCTCCTGGTGGTCGATGACCAGTATCGCTGCGTCGGCCTGATCACCGTGAAGGACATCGAAAAGGCGGTCGCCAATCCGAACGCCTGCAAGGACGAGCAGGGCCGCCTGCGCGTCGCCGCCGCGACCACCGTCGGCGATAAGGGCTTCGCCCGCACCGAGGCGCTGATCGCCGCCGGCGTCGATCTCGTCGTCGTCGACACTGCGCACGGCCATTCGCAATACGTGCTCGACGCCGTCCTGCGCATCAAGCGCATGTCGAACGCCGTGCAGGTGGTTGCCGGCAATGTCGCCACCGCCGAAGGCGCCAAGGCGCTGATCGATTCAGGCGCCGACTCGATCAAGGTTGGCATCGGCCCCGGCTCGATCTGCACCACCCGCATCGTGGCGGGCGTCGGCGTGCCGCAGCTCACCGCGATCATGGATTGCGTCGAGGCGGCGAAGAAGCTCGGTACGCCGGTGATCGCCGATGGCGGCATCAAATATTCCGGCGATCTTGCCAAGGCGATCTCGGCCGGCGCCGACTGCGCCATGGTCGGCTCGCTGCTCGCGGGCACCGACGAGACGCCGGGCGAGGTGTTCCTCTATCAGGGCCGCTCCTATAAGACCTACCGCGGCATGGGCTCGGTCGGCGCGATGTCGCGCGGCTCGGCCGACCGTTACTTCCAGCAGGACATCAAGGACTCGCTGAAGCTCGTGCCGGAGGGTGTCGAAGGCCAGGTGGCCTACAAAGGCTCGGCCGCGACCGTGCTGCATCAGCTTGCCGGCGGCCTGCGCGCCGCCATGGGCTATGTCGGCGCCAAGGATATCGCCGCGCTGCACGAGAAAGCCGAGTTCGTCCGCATCACCGGCGCCGGCCTGCGCGAGAGCCACGTCCACGACGTGCTGGTCACGCGCGAAAGCCCCAACTATCCGAGCCGGGGCTAACCGCCGCTCAGAGCACGCTCGCGGCAATGGCCGCGAGCCCGGCGTCCGCGCATTCCTCGTCGTGAACGCTGCCGGGCGCGCCGGCGACGCCGATCGCGCCGATGAGTTCGCCATTTGCATGGATCGGCACGCCGCCGCCGACGATCAGCACCTCGTTGAGATAGACGAGATGCGGATCGGGCTCGCCTGTGCGGTCGTCGACTGCCTTGGCCGCCTTGCTCGTGCGCGCATTCATGCTGGCGGCGGTGTAGGCCTTGCGCCGGGCGGAATCGATCAAATGCGGGCCGCCGTCGTCGCTTTTGAGCAGCACCACAAGCTGCCCGGCGCGGTTGGCGACCGCGACGGCGATGCGCGGGTAACCGCGCGCGCGGCTCGCCTCGAGCGCGGCCTTCGCCGCCACGAGCGCAAGATCGACGCTGATATTATGCTGCGCGAGCACGCCGCTCATCATAATGCCCCTCCGCGCTCACTTCTGGTCGATGAAATTGACGATCGTTGCGGTCGTCTGTTTCGGCTGCTCTTCCATCACCCAGTGACCGGAATTGGCGATGATCGCCCCATTCACGTTGGTGGCGACGTAACGGATGTCTTCGGCCATCCCGGTCCCGAACGAATGGTCGGCGCCGACCGCGAGGATCGGCATCGTCAGCTTTCCCTTGGCGAGGAAGGCCTTGTTGTCGAGCGCGTCCTGGGTGAAGGCGGCGAACTGGTTGAACGCCGCATGCATGTTGCCCGGCCGCGCATAAAGGCGCGCATAGTGCTGGCGCGTCGCTTCGTCGATGGCTTTCGGATTGGCCGAGAGCTCGTTGTAGAAGCGGTCGAGATAGATGCGCTCGCGGCCCTTCACCAGCCGCTCGACGTCGGGGCCGCGGAAGTTGAAGTGCCAGAGCTGCGGGCTGCGGATGATCTCATCCCATTTGCCGATGCCGGGGAGGGGAGCGTCGATCACCACCCATTTGGTGATGCGGTCGGGATACTGCGCGGCGAGCGCATAGCCGACCATGTTGCCGATGTCGTGGGTGACGAGATCGGCCTTCTCGATCTTGAGCGCGTCCATCACCTGGGCGATGTCGCGCGCCTGTGTCTTCTTGTCGTAGCCACCGTCCGGGTGCGACGACAGCCCCATGCCGCGCAGGTCGGGAACCACGACTGTGTGGGTCTTGATCAGCGCCTGCGCCACCGGCGCCCACATGTCGCCGGTGTCGCCGAAGCCGTGCAGCAGGACGACCGCAGGCCCCGTGCCGCCGACGCGGACATGGATGGTCGCGCCATCCGTCTTGATCTCCTGCGTGCGGACCTCCGCGGGAAATTTTTCGACCGCCCCAGCCGGAAAATTCCATGTGCACAGCGCGATGAACAGCGTATAGCTCGCCAGACGACGCATCGATGAAGCCCCCAATTGACGCTGCGGAAACCCTAACGGATCGCTCTGGCGGCCGGAAGGGCCGCGGCATAGATACATGGGCTGTCTTCCGGTGGTTGTGACAGTTCAACTTTAATCCGGGGGGCATCCAATGGACGTGCGCACAGTATTGCTGCCGCTGTTCGTCGAGGTCTTGCTGACCTTGGGGCTGCTCCTGTGGCTGGCGCTCTTGCGCCGCGACGACTTCAACAGCGGGGCCGTGAAGCCGCAGGCGATCGCCTTGCGCGAGCCGAACTGGCCGGTCCGCACGCAACAGGTCGCGAACAGCTTTTCGAACCAGTTCGAGCTGCCGATGCTGTTCTACGTGCTGACGATCCTGGAAATCGTCACGCGCCATGCGGATGTCGTATTCGTGGTGCTGGCCTGGATCTTCGTGCTGGCGCGCATCGGCCAGGCCTATGTGCACACCACCAGCAATGTGGTGATTCAGCGCGGCGTGATTTACGCCATCGGCGCGGTGACGCTGATCGTGATGTGGATCGTCTTCATCGTGCGTATTCTCTTGGGGTTGCCATGACACCGGCGGCGCGGCTTTCAGCCGCTATTGAAGTCTTCGCGAATATCGAGAGCGAGCGCCGTCCGGCCGCCGACGCGCTCAAGAGCTGGGGACTGAGCCATCGCTTCGCCGGTTCCGGAGATCGCGCGGCGATCGCCGGGCTCGTCTATGACGCGCTGCGCCGGCGCGCCTCGAGCGCATTCATCATGGGCGCCGACAGCGCCCGCGCGGTGCTCATCGGCATGCTCAAGCGCGAGCGCGGTCTCGACAGCGAGGCGATTGCAACGTTGTGTGACGGCTCGCGCTTCGCGCCGGAGGCGCTGAGCGAGGGGGAGCGCGCGCGGCTCGATTCAGGCGACATGAACGGTGCGCCCGCGCACATCGCCGGCGATTACCCGGAATGGCTCGATGCGCATTTCGCGCAGAGCTTCGGCGACGACCGCGCGGAGGAAGGCGCCGCGCTGGCCTCGCGCGCGCCGCTCGACCTGCGCGTGAACACTCTGGCGGCCGAACGCGACAAAGCCGCCGCGATGCTCTCGGACCTTGGCCCCGAGCCTACGCGCTGGTCGCCCTGGGGCCTGCGCATCCGCCTGTCCGCGGACGCCAAGAGCCCGGCAGTCCATGCCGAACCGGCCTTCCTGAAGGGGATGGTCGAGGTGCAGGACGAGGGTTCGCAGCTCGCGGCGCTGTTCTCCGGCGCCAAGCCGGGCGAGCAGGTCATCGACCTCTGCGCCGGCGCCGGCGGCAAAACGCTCGCGCTCGCTGCGCTGATGCAGAACAAGGGGCAGATTTTCGCCACCGACGACGACAAGCGGCGCCTGGCGCCGATCCACGACCGGCTCAAGCGCGCGGGGGCGCGCAACGTGCAGGTGCGCAATCCGAAATCGATCGGCGGCGAGATCGACGACCTGACCGGCCACATGGACCTGGTGCTGATCGACGCGCCTTGCACCGGGACCGGCGCCTGGCGGCGCAATACGGACGCCAAATGGCGGATGCGCCCAGGCGCGCTGGAGCAGCGCGCCAAGGAACAGGCCGAAATCCTCGATCGCGCCGTACCGCTGCTCAAGGCAGGCGGGCGCATCGCCTACGTCACCTGTTCGGTCCTGGAAGAGGAAAATGACGCCCAGGTGCGCGCTTTCCTCGCCCGCCACCCGCAGTTTTCCGTCCGGCCGCCGGCCGAGGTCGCTAGCGCGCTTGGGGAGAGGGCCTTCATGTTCGGCAAGGCGGCGCGGCTTTCGGCGGAAGGCCTGCTCATGACACCGCGAACCACCGATACGGACGGCTTTTTCGTCTCGGTCCTGCGGGCCTGAGGCCCTCGTTTACGCGGGTTACACCCTGTAACAAACCGTATTAAGAAGAATACGGAAATTCCGCGATTGTGCCGCATTCGGAGCCCAATTTCCGCCGGGTAGATTTCGTGACTGTTCCAGACACAGATTCCAGTCGAGGCTTTCCTCCCATGTTGGTGGCGACCCGCGATCCCATGCTGCAACCGGGGCCGCACGATTCTTCTCGGCCGCCGCACGACCCTCGGCACGGCCTGCGCGCCGACCCGGCGCATGCGCCACCGCGCACGGCGCGCTTCGCGAGCATGCTCCAAATCTGCGGCTCGCTCATGGCGATCCCGGTGGGCCTCGCCAGCGCCTATTCGATCTACAAGGCGAACTTCTCGCCCGACACGCAGTGCCAGGCGCTGCGCACCAACATCATCGCCATGATCGACAAGAAGATCGACGCCCCGACCCGGCGCATGCTGGTGCGCCACGACGTCGAGGCTTTCGAGAAGTCCTGCGGCAACTTCGATCCCGACGCCAAGGCGGCCTTCGTGACGCTGCTCGCGGCCGAGCCGCGCACCGTGCCGGTGCACGCGGCGCCGGTGGCTAAGGCTGAGCCGCCCAAGGTTGAGCCGAAGGCGGAAGCGTCGAAGATGGAGGCGGTGAAGACCGAGGCCCCGAAGGCGGATGCGATCAAGGCCGAACTGGCCAAATCCGAGCCGGCCAAATCTGAGCCTGCCAAATCTGAGCCTGCCAAGCCCCAGCCTTTGAAGACTGAATCCGCCAAGTCCGAATCCGTGAAGTCCGAGGCGCCCGCCAAGGAAGCCGCGCGCAAGGCCGAGCCGCGGTCGGCCCCGGTCAAGCAGGCGGCGGCGCCTGCCGCGTCCGAGGCCGATGCGACGGCGTCGGACGACCGCTGGC
>DATARB010000231.1:0-17251 GCA_036264375.1 Pseudolabrys sp. | reverse complement strand
AGCTGTGGGACGAAGCGACGAAGATCGATCGCGAGAGCCTGCCGTCGACCGGCGCCATCATCGCGGAGGTGAGCGCGGGCAAGTTCGGCGGCGAGACTTATGATCGCGATGCGCCGGCGCGGATCAAGGCGATGCTGTATTGAGCTCTTCCGTCGTCCTGAGGCGCCCGCGCGCAGCGCGGGCCTCGAAAGACCTCTGACTCGGAGACCATTCGAGGCTCGCGTGCTGTCGCACGCGAGCGCCTCAGGGTGACGGCGAGACATTTTCCCCCGTCCAGCCGCACTTGCTCAACAGTTCGCGCATATGCGGCGGCACCGGCGCGGTGATCGTCACCGGCGGCTTGTTCTTCGAGATCGGCACCACGACCTCGCGCGCATGCAGGTGAAGCGTCGGGCCGCCTACGCGTGGTGCTGTTCCGTAGATCGTGTCGCCGACGATGGGGAAGCCCATCTCGGCGCAATGCACGCGCAGTTGATGCGTGCGGCCGGTGAGCGGTTCGAGCGCGAGCCAGGTGTAGGTCTTATCCCTCCCCTGAAAGGGGAGGTTGGCGCCGAAGGCCCCGGGTGGGGTGACGTCGGAGGCGCTCGCTGAACTAGCCCCCACCCCGCCGCTTCGCAACGACCCTCCCCCCTCGGGGGAGGGATAAAGAAGCCGCCCCATCACCGTCCACGTCGTCGACGAGGGCATGCCGGCCGGATCCGGCTTCATCCACCAACCGCGCGTCTCATCGCGCTTGGACAGTGCGATGTCGATGCGGCCCTCGTCCGCCCCAGGGCCGCCTTCGACCACCGCCCAATAGGTCTTGCCGACCTTGCCCTGCTTGAACAGCTTGCCGAGGAGCGCCAGCGCCTTGCGGTGGCGCCCCAGCACCAGGCAGCCCGTGGTGTCGCGGTCGAGCCGGTGCGCCAGCGCCGGTGCCCGCGGCAGCCCGAAGCGCAGCGCGTCGAAGTAGTCCTCGAACGCCTCCACGCCCTTCGGCCCGCGATGCACGGGCAGGCCGGGCGGCTTGTCGATCACCAGCATCAGCCCGTCGCGGTACAGCAGGCGGGCGAGCATCTCGTCCGGAGTCATCATTGTTTCGTCATTCCGGGGCGCGACCGAAGGTCGCGAACCCGGAATCCAGAACCCACGCGCCGAATATGTATCTGGATTCCGGGTCCGCCGCTGCGCGGCGTCCCGGAATGACCGGGAATTATCTTTGCTTTCGGTGCCATGCCGAAACGGGTATCACGGGCCCCGCATGAACGACAGCACACAAGGCCAGAGCTGGTGGAAGCGCCTGAGCAGCGGGCTCAAACGCACCTCCTCGCAACTCGGCACCGCCATCACCGATCTCATCTCCAAGCGCAAGCTCGATGCCGCGACGCTGGAGGACCTGGAACACGAACTGATCCGCGCCGATCTCGGGCCCGATTTCGCGACGCGTATCGCCTCGGTGCTTGGCGGCGGCCGATTCGAGAAGGGCATCTCGCCGGAGGAAGTCCGCAACGTGCTTGCCGGCGAGATCGAGAAGGTGATGGCGCCGGTAGCCAAGCCGCTCGAGATCACCACGCGGCCCTTCGTCATCCTCGTGTCCGGCGTCAACGGGTCCGGTAAGACCACGACCATCGGCAAGCTCGCGGCCAAGTTCCGCGCCGAGGGCAAGAAGGTCATGCTGGTCGCCGGCGACACCTTCCGCGCCGCCGCTATCGATCAGCTCAAGATCTGGGCCGAGCGCACCGGCGCCTCCGTCACCGCGCGCGAGCCGGGGGCCGATCCCGCGAGTCTCGCGTTCGATGCGATCAACAGTGCGAAGGCGCAAGGCGTCGACGTGGTGCTGGTCGACACCGCCGGCCGCTTGCAAAACCGCGCCGAGCTGATGAGCGAATTGGAAAAGATCGTGCGTGTGATGCGCAAGGTCGAGCCGACCGCACCGCATGCTGTCTTGCTCGTGCTCGATGCCACCGTGGGACAGAACGCGCTGAGCCAGGTGGAGATCTTCGGCAAGACCGCGGGCGTCACGGGATTGGTGATGACCAAGCTCGACGGCACCGCGCGCGGCGGCATCCTCGTCGCCATCGCCGACAGGTTCAAACTGCCGGTGCACTTCATCGGCGTCGGCGAGGGGGTCGACGATCTCGCAGCGTTCACCGCGCGCGATTTCGCGCGGGCCGTGGTGGGGCTGGAGTAAACGCGCTTGCCCCGGGCGCAGCGCAGCAAGACATCATTTTTCTGTCATTCCGGGGCCGGCCGAAGGCAGGAACCCGGACTCCAGACACGTATTCTGAGCTCGTTACTGGATTCCGGGTTCGCGTGCTGCACACGCGCCCCGGAATGACAAATTGAGAGTGACGCGCTAGATAGCCCCGATGTCCGACAAGAAAAAACTCAACCCCACCCTCAAGCTGGTGCTCGATATCGGGCCGCTGGTGCTGTTCTTTGCCGCCAACGCAAAGCTCGGCATCTATGCCGCCACCGGCGCCTTCATGGTGGCGGTGCTCGCCGCGCTGGCCGTGGCTTACGTGCTGACACGCCGCATCGAAGTGATGCCGCTGGTCACCGCCATCATCGTGTTGATCTTCGGCGGTCTGACGCTCGTCCTGCACGACGATCTGTTCATCAAGCTCAAGCCGACCATCATCTATCTCTTGTTCGGCGGCACGCTGTTGGGCGGCCTTGCTTTCGGCAAGCCGCTGCTCGGCATGGTGTTCGATTCCGTGTTCGATCTCACCGAGGAAGGCTGGCGCAAGCTCACTTGGCGCTGGGCGATCTTCTTCTTCGTGCTCGCCATATTGAATGAAATCGTGTGGCGGAATTTCTCGACCGATGTCTGGGTGAGCTTCAAATTGTTCGGCGTCGTGCCGCTGACCTTCATCTTCGGCGCGCTGCAATATCCGCTGCTGACGAAATATCAGGCAGAGAAGAAGCCATAAAAAATCTTGCCGTCACCGGGCTTGTCCCGGTGACCCCTATTAGGAAAGGCAGTGCTTCCCTAAGCGGGATGGCCAGGTCAACCCCGGCCATGACAGCGACTAAGGCGCTAGCGCCTTCTCGATCGCCGGCATCAGCACGCGCGTGAGATTGTCGGCATTGATCGGGCCGACCAGCTTGTAGGCGATGCGGCCGTCGCGGCCGACCACGAAGGTCTCCGGCACGCCATAGACACCCCAGTCGATCGAGGTGCGGCCGTTGTCGTCGCTGCCGGTGGCGGCGAAGGGATTGCCGTAGCGGTTCAGGAACCGCCGCGCGTTGTCGGATGAATCCTTGTAGTTGATGCCGACAAGCTGGAAGCGCTTGTCCTTCGCCAGTTGGTCGAGGAACGGCACCTCGTCATGGCACGGCACGCACCATGAGGCCCACACGTTGACCAGCGAGACATTGCCGGCAAAGGTCGCGTTGGTCACGCCGGGCACGGGCTTGCCGTCGCGTTCAAGCGCGGGCAGTGGCGGCAAGTCTGTCGGCGGCGCGGGATGGCCGATCAGCGCCGATGGAATGAGCGAGGGGTCGCCGCCGCCGAGCCGGTAGAAGAACAGCGCGGCAAGCGCGAGGAACACGGCCAGCGGCAGCAGCACCAGCAGATTGCGGCGCTTCTTGGCCGGCGTTTCGTTCGCGACCGTGCTCATGCGTCAGCCTTCATTGCGGCGCGAGCGCCGGGTGATGCCGCGCGCTTCGAGATCGCCGAGTACGCGCCGCTGCGCCGCATAGTCGAGCACGACCCAGGCGATTAGCGCGGCGACGACAAAGAGCGTCAGCGCATAAGACGCGACGATGAAGTCGGCGTGCGGGCCCAAGTTCATGCGTCTTTCCTTTTGCGCATGATCTGGTCCGAAAACCGGCGCCCACCCCCGATCAAGTCGGGGGCATGCTTTTTCGGGATCATGCGCCGGCCTCCGCCAATGCTTGCGCCTGCATCAACTGCATCGTGCGCACGCGCCGGCGCAGGATCTCGTTGCGCATGACGGCGAGATGCAGCGTCACGAACAGCATCGTGAAGGCGCCCGCCATGATGAACAGCGGCGTCAGGATCGAGGGATCGATGGTCGAGCCGCCCATGCGGAAGATCGAGGCCGGCTGGTGCAGCGTGTTCCACCAGTCGACCGAGAACTTGATGATCGGCAGGTTGACCGCGCCGACCAGCGAGAGGATCGCCGCCGCGCGCGCGCCGCGGCCGGGGTCTTCGGCAGTCCAATAGAGTGCGAGCACGCCGAAATAGAGCAGCAGCAGCACCAGCATCGAGGTGAGCCGCGCGTCCCACACCCAGTAGGTGCCCCAGGTCGGGCGGCCCCACAGCGAGCCGGTGACGAGACAAATAAACGTGAAGGCCGCCCCCAGCGGCGCGGCGGCCTTGCCGGCCACGTCCGCGAGCGGATGCCGCCATACCAGCGTGCCGAGCGCGGCCACGCTCATCACGCCCCAGCCGAACATGCCGAGCCAGGCGCTCGGCACATGCAGGAACATGATCTTTACGGTGGCGCCCTGCTGGTAGTCGTCGGGTGCGCCCATGGCCCGGTAAAGGCCGAGCACGAACAGCACGGCGGTCGCCCCCGCGAGCCAGGGCAGCAGGCGGTTCACCAGCGCTAGGAAGCGCGTCGGGTTGGCAAGATCGATGACGGCCATTGGCGGCTATTTAGTTGGACGTGTTCGAGGGCGCAAATCAATCTCCGCTCGTCCCCGCGAAAGCGGGGACCCAGGCGCTGAAAACCTCCCGCCCCCCGAAAGCGCTGGATTCCCGCTTGCGTGGGAATGAGCGGGGTATGGGGCGACCGCAACACATTTCGAACCTCACTCCAGCCCGTGCCGCAGGGCGGCCGCCGCGGCGACCGGCCCCAGCACGAAGCTGGCCAAGGATAGCGCACAGAGGATGGTGAAAGGGGGGCCGAACGGGGCGGGGCCGACGATGGCCGCATTCGCGGCCGCCACCCCGAAGATCAGCACCGGAATGGTCAGCGGCAGCACCAGTACCGCCAAAAGCAGCCCGCCGCGCCGCAGCGCCACCGATAGCGCCGCGCCGACCAGTCCGATGAAAGTCAGCGCCGGGGTGCCGGCGGCGAGCGTCAGCGCCACCACGCCCATGGCGCGCAATTCCACATTGAGCATCAGCCCGAGCACCGGCGAGACGATGACCAGCGGCAACCCGGTGGTCAGCCAATGCGCGATGGCCTTGGCCGCCACCGCCAGCTCCAGCGGCATGCGCCCCGTCATCAAAAGGTCGAGCGAGCCGTCCTCGTGGTCGGTCACGAACAGCCGGTCGAGCGCCAGGAGACTCGCCAGCAGCGCGCCGAGCCACAGGATCGCCGGACCGATTCGTGCCAGCAGATTGAGGTCGGGTCCGATGGCGAACGGCATCATCACCACGACGATGAGGAAGAACAGCGCGCCCATCAGCGCACCGCCGCCGACGCGCACGGCGAGCCGCATGTCGCGGACGAGGAGGGAGGCGAAGGCGGTCATGGGCCGACTCCGTCGTGTCCGCTCGTCCCCGCGAAAGCGGGGACCCAGCACGGCGGTCCAACCTGGACCGGCTGTTCTGGATTCCCGCTGGCGCGGGAATGAGCGGAGCAAGTGGCGACTGTCATGCCGGCCCCAACCTCATCTCGCGCGGCGAATCGAGCCCGATCGGGCCATGCGCCGCGGCGACGATCATGCCGCCGCCGGCAAGATGTTCGCGCATCAGTTCGGCCAGCCGCCCTTGCGACTGCGCGTCGAGCGCCGAGGTCGGCTCGTCCAGGAGCCAGATCGGCCGCTTCACCGCGAGCAGCCGGGCGATCGACAGCCGCCGCCGTTGTCCCGCCGAGAGATAGGCGGCCGGCAGGCCTTCGAGCGGCGCCAAGCCAACCGATTCGAGCGCCGGAAAGACAGCGGCGCGCGCGCCGCCGAGAAACTCGGCCCAGAAGCGCAAATTTTCGCCGACCGAAAGCGACGGCTTCAGCGCGTCCTGATGGCCCAGATAATGCGCCTGCTCCGGCAGCGTCGCCTCGGCGTCGCCGCCGGACAGCTCCAGCCGTCCCGCGCTTCGGTGCACCAGTCCGGCGATCAGCCGCAACAGCGACGACTTGCCGGCGCCGTTGCGGCCGGTGACTACCAGCGCCTCACCACCGCCGACGGTGAAGCTCAGGCCGGCGAAGACTATGCGCCCTCCGCGCGTACACGCCAGATTGTCGGCGGAGAGTTGCATCAGCCGCGCCGCGCCCTGCGCGTGTGCCGCAGGCCTGCAATGTCCGGGAGCAGCAAAATTCTGCGCATCTTTTACAACGGTTCCAGTAAATATAGCGCGGGGCGAGAAAAGACCTTATAAGCCCGCATCTGCGGCGTTACGAAACTGGATTTCGGGATCGGAGCTTTTCAACCGGGAAATCCCCTTTCCGGGTAAAAGCTTAGACCGGACCAGTGCCGATGTCCCGGCCGGGAATGGAAAAGCCAACATGACTTCTCTCGATAGCTTCAAATGTTGCAAGACCCTCAAGGTTGGCAGCAAGACCTACGTTTATTACAGCCTTCCGATCGCGGAAAAGAACGGGCTCAAGGGTATCTCCCGCCTGCCCTTCTCGCTGAAGGTCATTCTGGAAAACCTGCTGCGCAACGAAGACGGGCGCACGGTGACGAAGGACGACATCAAGGCCGTCGCCGACTGGATGAAGACAAAATCGTCCGAGCATGAGATCGCGTTCCGTCCGGCGCGCGTGCTGATGCAGGACTTCACCGGCGTCCCCGCCGTGGTCGATCTCGCCGCGATGCGCGACGCGATGAAGGCGCTCGGCGGCGACCCCAAGAAGATCAACCCGCAGGTTCCCGTCGATCTCGTCATCGACCACTCGGTGGCCGTGACCTTCTTCGGCAACAACCAGGCGTTCAAGAAGAACGTCGATGAAGAATATCGGCAGAACCAGGAGCGCTATCAGTTCCTGAAGTGGGCGCAGCGCTCGTTCGACAATTTCAGCGTCGTGCCGCCCGGCACCGGCATCTGCCACCAGGTCAACCTCGAGTACATCTCGCGCGTGGTCTGGACCAAGAAAGAGAAGATGAAGATCGACGGCAAGTCGGGCGCGATGGAAGTCGCCTATCCCGACACGCTGGTCGGCACCGACTCGCACACGACCATGGTCAATGGCCTCTCGGTGCTCGGCTGGGGCGTCGGCGGCATCGAGGCGGAAGCCGCGATGCTCGGCCAGCCGCTGTCGATGGTGCTGCCCGAGGTGATCGGCTTCAAGCTCTCCGGCAAGCTGAAAGAGGGCGTCACCGCCACCGACCTCGTGCTCACCGTCACCGAGATGCTGCGCAAGCGCGGCGTGGTCGGCAAGTTCGTCGAGTTCTTCGGCCCCGGCCTGACGCATCTGACGATCGCGGACCGCGCCACGCTCGGCAACATGTCGCCGGAATACGGCGCCACCTGCGGCTTCTCGCCGGTCGATGACGACACGCTCCGTTATCTCAAGGACACCGGCCGCCCGGCCGAGGTGATCAAGCTGGTGGAGGCCTATTCCAAGGCGCAGGGCATGTTCCGCGTGAAGACCACGCCGGACCCGATGTTCACCGACGTGCTCAAGCTTGACCTCGCGTCGGTCGAGCCCTCGCTGGCCGGCCCGAAGCGCCCGCAGGACCGTATCGCGCTCAAGGACGTCAAGCCGGGCTTCACGACCTCGATGGACACCGAGTTCAAGAAGGGTGGCGAACTGCAGAAGCGCGGCCCGGTCGACGGCAAGAACTACGATCTCGGCCATGGTGACGTCGTTATCGCCGCCATCACCTCCTGCACCAACACCTCGAACCCGAGCGTGATGATCGGCGCCGGCCTGCTCGCCCGCAAGGCGGCGGCCAAGGGCCTGACCGCCAAGCCGTGGGTGAAGACCTCGCTCGCGCCTGGCTCGCAGGTCGTGGCCGAGTATCTGGAAAAGGCCGGCTTGCAGAAGGATCTCGACAAGATCGGCTTCAACCTGGTCGGCTTCGGCTGCACCACCTGCATCGGCAATTCGGGTCCGCTGCCGCCGGAGAACTCGAAGGCGATCAACGACAACGATCTCGTCGCCGCCGCCGTGCTCTCGGGTAACCGCAACTTCGAAGGCCGCGTGAACGCCGACGTGCGCGCGAACTATCTCGCGTCGCCGCCGCTCGTCGTCTCCTATGCCATCGCCGGCTCGATGTATGTCGACCTGGCCAAGGACCCGCTCGGCACCGATCAGAAGGGCAAAAAGGTGTTCCTCAAGGACATCTGGCCCTCGAACAAAGAGATCGGCGAATTCATCAGCAAGAACGTCACCAAGCAGATCTTCGCCAAAAAGTACGCCGACGTGTTCAAGGGCGATACCAACTGGCGCAAGATCAGCGTCAATGGCGGCATGACCTACGCGTGGGACAAGAAATCGACCTACGTACAGAACCCGCCGTACTTCGTCGGCATGAAGAAAGAGCCGAAGCCGCTCGAGGACATCGTCGATGCCCGCGTGCTGGCGCTTCTGCTCGACTCGATCACGACCGACCACATCTCGCCTGCCGGCTCGATCAAGATCGACTCGCCGGCCGGCAAGTATCTGGTCGGCCACAAGGTGAAGCCAGCCGACTTCAATCAGTACGGCACGCGGCGCGGCAACCACGAAGTCATGATGCGCGGCACCTTCGGCAACATCCGCATCAAGAACCAGATGGTGCCGGGCGTCGAAGGCGGCGTGACGATCCACTATCCGTCCAAAGAGCGCATGGCGATCTACGACGCGGCCATGAAGTACAAGGCCGACAAGGTTCCGCTGGTGGTGTTCGCCGGCAAGGAATACGGGTCGGGTTCCTCGCGCGACTGGGCGGCCAAGGGCTCCGTGCTGCTCGGCGTCCGCGCCGTCGTGGCCCAATCGTTTGAGCGCATCCATCGCTCGAACCTGGTCGGCATGGGCGTGATGCCCTTGGTATTCGAGGAAGGAACCTCGTGGCAGACTTTGGGGCTGACCGGCGACGAGCAGGTCACCATCCGCGGCCTGCACGGCGAACTGAAGCCGCGCCAGCGGCTGATGGCCGACATTGTGTCCGGCGATGGGACACTCAAGCGTGTGCCGCTACTCTGCCGCATCGACACGCTGGACGAACTCGATTACTTCCGGAATGGCGGCATTCTGCAATACGTGCTGCGTCAATTGGCGGGTTGATTGGCTGTCCGCTGAGGCGCCCATGTGAAAGCGGCCACTCACTGCGAAGTGAGTGGCGGGTGATGTGCGAGGCGCTTTATAAAAGCGCCTTGCTAGGCGTGGGGGCGTCGCGGGGATCGGCATGAACTATCGCCACGTCACCTTTGCGGCCGCTCTTATCGGTGCATCCCTGGCCGCGGCGCACTCCAGCATCGCCGGCGAAACCCGCGCCGTCATCGAGCTTTTCACCAGCCAAGGCTGTTCGTCCTGCCCGCCGGCCGACAGGCTGCTCGGCGAGCTGTCGAAGGACCCGTCGCTGGTCACCCTGAGCCTCCCGGTCGATTACTGGGACTACCTCGGCTGGAAGGATACGCTGGCGTTGCATGGCCATTCCGAGCGCCAGCGCGCCTATTCGGAGACGCGCGGCGACCGGGAGGTCTACACGCCGCAAGTCGTCGTCAACGGCATCGTGCATGCGCTCGGTAGCGACAAGGCCGCCATTGAGAAAGCGGTCGCGGAAACCGACAAGACGGCGTCTCCGCTGACCGTACCGGTCAGCATGATGGTCGCCGATGGCAATGTCACCGTGACCGTCGCGGCCGGCAAGGGCGCGCTTAACAGCGGCGAAGTCTGGCTCTGCCCGGTCAGCCGCAAACTGCCGGTGACCATCGAGCGCGGCGAGAACCGCGGTCACACCTTGACGTACTACAACGTGGTGCGCCGCTGGTTGAAGCTCGGCGACTGGCATGGCTCGGCGGAGAAATTCTCTTTGCCCGTGTCGACAATCGCCGACAGTGATTTCACGCTTCAAGACATCGACCATCTCGCCGTGTTCGTGCAGAGCGGCGTCGCCGCCAAGCCGGGCCTCATCCTCGGCGCCGCGACCGCGGACCTGCGCTGACTCCTCCCACTGTCATTCCGGGGCGCGCACGAAGTGCGCGAGCCCGGAATCCATAATCCGCAGCGCTGCGGCGTATGGATTCCGGGCCCGCTCGCTTTGCTCGCGTACTTCACAAAAAAATTCGGGCCGGCGAAGCCGACCCGATTGGAGTCTTAGGGGATTGAACCGTACGCGGAACTCAACTGGCCCGGTCGGCTGACCCCCGGGGGGCTGGGGGGCTGAGGAATCCGGAGATCGAACCGAACCGGGCCATGAGGCAACGGTGCTGTTATCCCGCTCCAGGGTGACCAGCGATTGACCGAAATTGGGCCTTATTATGATGCGTTTAACGACTTCGTGATCCGTTACCGCCCAATCCTCCCATTTCGGCGCCACATCCACTTGTGACGAAGCTCTTGCCGTCGGCAGGCGGCGGCGCGATCATGACCGTTTGAAAAGGAGGCGCCGCATGACGTTTGGTCCCGGCGATATCGATCCAAGTCAGCCGCAAGGGGGCGTGGTCCCGGCGCGCAATTCACCCGCTCCCCTGGACAAGGTTACCTTCAGCCGCCGCGAGCTCAATCGCATCCTCGATCTGTATGGCCGCATGGTCGCCGCAGGCGAGTGGCGCGATTACGCCATCGATTTCCTCAAAGACCGCGCAGTATTCTCAGTGTTTCGGCGCAGCTCGGAGGTGCCGCTCTACCGGATCGAAAAAAATCCGAAGCTCGAGCGGCGCCAGGGCGCCTTCAGCGTCATCTCCGCGACAGGTCACATCGTGCGCCGCGGCCATGAGCTCGACCGCGTGTTGCGCGCAATCGACAAGTCGTCGCTGTCACTGGTGGCGAATTAGCGTCTCTTCCGCAGGTGCTCAAACACTGTCGTCACCGGGCTCGTCCCGGTGACCCCGCTTAGGGTGGCAAGGTGGTGCACTCCTAAGCGAGATGGCCGGGACGAACCCGGCCATGACAAATGCAAAGCTGTGCGATAGCCACCTACGGCTCCCTCGTCCCGCCCGGCCCCAACGCCCGCTGCATCAGCACGGAGTCGAGCCAGCGCCCGTGCTTGAAGCCGACGTCGGGCAGGATGCCGATATGTTTGAAGCCCGACGCCGCGTGGAAGCCGATCGAGGCTTGCTGCTTCGTCGAGTCGCCGATCACGGCGATCATCTGGCGGAAGCCGCGCGCCTCGCAGGCCTCGATCAGCGCGGCCAACAGCGCGCGGCCGGCGCCGCGGCGCTGCTGGTCCGGCGCGATGTAGACCGAATTCTCCACGGTGAAGCGATAGGCGGGCCGCGCGCGGAAGGGGCCGGCATAGGCGTAGCCCGCAAGCGTGCCGCCGGCATCGGCCGCGAGATAGGGGAAGCCGCCATCGAGCAGCGCCAGCATGCGGCGCGACATCTCAGCCTCGTCCGGCGGCTCCAGTTCGAACGACGCGGTCGCGTGCGTGACGGAGTCACCGTAGATGCCGGTGATGGCGGGAATGTCGGTGAGCGTGGCGGGGCGGATGAGGAGGGTCATGCGGCGCGCAACGTAAAACAAGATCGTCTTGGATTGAAGCGCGCACAAAACCTGTCCCGTCACCCTGAGGCGCGAGCGCAGCGAGCCTCGAAGGGTGAACGGCCGAGGCGTGGCAGCAAGCTGCGCTTCACCGGCCGCTCATCCTTCGAGGCTCGGCGGCTACGCCGCCTCGCACCTCAGGATGACGGATTGAGGCAGGGCACATGCATCGACGCCCAAAAACAAAACGCCCGGGCACGAGGCCCGGGCGTTCAACAGGTCTGTTCTGCGGGCTGGTGGCTTAGCGCCGGTCGCCCGACGGCGTTTTAGCGCCGATCGCCCAAGAAGCGCAGCATGAACAGGAACAGGTTGATGAAGTCGAGATAGAGCGTCAGCGCGCCCATCACCGCCTTGCGGCCGGCGACCGTGCCGTCGTCATAGGCGCTGTACATCTCCTTGATGCGCTGGGTGTCCCACGCGGTCAGGCCGGCGAAGATCAAGACGCCGATGGCCGAGATCGCGAACTCGAGACCCGAGCTCTTGAGGAAGATGTTGACCAGCGATGCCAGGATCAGGCCGAACAGGCCCATGATCAGGAACGACCCGATCGGCGACAGATCGCGCTGCGTGGTGTAGCCGTACAGGCTCAGTGCGCCGAACGACGCCGCCGAGATGAAGAAGGTGCGGGTGATCGACGCGCCGGTATAGGCGAGGAACACCGACGACAGCATGAGCCCGAGCAACGCCGCGTAACCCATGAACAGCATCAGCGCTGTGCTGGGCTGCAGGCTGTTGATGCGGAAGCTCAGGAAGAACACGATGCCGAGCGTGCCCAGGAACAGGATGATCGTCAGCGGTCCGCTGAAGATGGTCTGACCGAAGGAGGTCAGCGCCAGCTGTCCGGCGTCATTGGTCTGCACCGCGGCGTTGAAGGTAAGCCAGGCGACGACGCCGGTCAGAGCGACGCCGGCGGCCATATAGTTGTAAACGCGGAGCATGTAGGCGCGGAGGCCTGCATCTACCGCGGCCGCACGCGTGCCGAAGCCGCGGGCAGCTACGTTACGGTCGAAGTCCGACATCGAGGATCCCTCTCTCAAAGTCCCGGCCCTACGGGGCCGGTTACAGGAAACGCGCCGGCGATGGCCGTCGCGGTCGAGCGTAAATCTAGTCAGTTGCAAGTCTTCGCGCCAGATGTGACCCGATCAAGGCCCCTTCTATTGCCAAAGCTTAACCCGTCTCGGATGCCAATTATATGGGAAAAGCCACACCGGTATCAGGGGGGTTATGCCGCGCGGCGGAATGTCGCAAAACCTTAGAGATTTCTGAGCACTGGCGCAGGCTTCTGCCCCAAAGCCCGGAACGTGCCAAGAAGGCCGAGAACCAGCGTGACCGCAACCGCGGCGGCGGCCGCCGCCAGCGCCGGCCACGGCAGCCACATGAAGCGAAGGTGCATCAGCTCTGTGACAATGAGCCAGCTCGTCACCAAACCGCTCAGCACGCCGAACAGCGCCGTCGCCACCCCGAGCATCAGATATTCGATCGTATAGGCCGTGAGCAGCCGCCCGCGTGTGGCGCCCAGCGTCTTGAGGATCACGGCATCGTAAACGCGATGCCGGTGGCCGGCGGCGAGCGCGCCGCCCAAAACCAGCGCGGCTGCCAAAAGCGTGATCGCACTGGCGCCGCGGATCGCCAGCAGCAGGTTGCCGATGAGGGCGCCGATCGCTTCCAGCGCGTCCTTCACCTGCACCGTGGTGATCATGGGGAACGTATCGGCGACGGCCCGGATCATCGCGCCTTCCTGCCCCGGCGCGCCACCATCCGGATAGGCGAGCGTGGCCAGCCGCGTGTGCGGGGCGCCACGAAACGCATTGGGTGTGAACACCATGACGAAATTGATGCTCAGGCTCTGCCAGTCGACGATGCGCAAGTTCGCGATCTTGGCGGTGATGTTGCGGCCAAGCACGTTGACGGTGATGGGATCGCCCAGCTTCAGCCCAAGTCCGTCGGCGATACGTTTCTCGAACGACACCAGCGGCGGCCCGTTATAATCCGGCTTCCACCACTCGCCTTCGACCAGACGCGAGCCCTCCGGCAACTGGTCGCCGTAGGTGATGCCGCGGTCGCTTTGCAGAACCCAGGCGGCGTCATCCTTGGGCTTGAGCTGTTCGGCCGGGATGCCATTGGCGGAGACGATGCGCCCGCGCAGCATCGGCACTTCCTCGAGCACAGCGCCCGGCGCTTGCTTGTGCACGAAATCGTCGAAGCCTCCGGACTGATCGGAGGGAATGTCGAGGAAATAGAATGTCGGCGCGCGTGCGGGAAGTTCGTTGGTGAATTGCTGCCGCAGGTTCGCGTCGATCTCGATCACGGTCACCAAGAGCGCTATCCCCAAGCCGAGCGACAGCACGATGGTCGGCGTCAGCGCGCTCGGGCGATGGATGTTGGCGACCGCCATGCGCAGCACGGTGGAGCGCGCATGCGGGACACGCGCGGCGATGACCATCAGCAGCAGCGCCACCAGCCGCAGCAGCACGAACACCGCCGCGGCGGCGCCGACATAGAGGATGGCGACGCGGCGGTCATAGGCGAGCAGCACCGCCAGCGCCGTCAGCACGGCGATGGAGAGCGCCGTCGCCGCCATATAGATCGGACGCGGGCGGTGCCCTTGCGGCGCCACCATGTCGCGGAAGAGGGCGCCTACCGGCACGTCATGCGCGCGTCCGAGCGGCCACAGCGCAAAGGCGAGCGCGGTGAGCAGGCCGTAGACTAGCGCCAACACAAGCTCGTGCGGATGCACGGCTGGAATGATCGGCAAGGGAATGATCGAGCCGAAGGTCCACGAGATCGCAAAGGGCAGGATCGCGCCCAGCACCATGCCGATGGCGCCGCCGATCAGCGCCAGCAGCATCACCTGCGTGAGGTAGATCGCGAAGACCCGCGCGCCGCTCGCGCCCAGCGCCTTCATGGTGGCAATGGTGTCGCGCCGCCGGTCGAGATGGCTCTTCACCGCATTGCCGACGCCGACGCCGCCGACCAAGAGCGCCGTGAGGCCGACGATGGTGAGGAACTGTGTAAAGCGATCGACATTGCGCTCGAGTTGCGGCGAGGCGTTGCGGCGCGTGTGAACATCCCAGCCGGCCTCGGGCAATTGCGCGCGCGCCTGATCGACGACCCTGTTTGCCGCAGCATCGCTCGAATCGGAATCCGCCAGCCGCACGCGATAGGTCCAGCGTACGAGGCTGCCCGGCTGGATCAGGCCGGTCGCGCGCAACGCGTCCTCGCTGATCATCAGCCGCGGTCCGAAGCCGATGCCGCCGGCGAGCTTGTCCGGTTCACTGGTGAGCGCGGCGCGCAGGACGAAGGTCGCATTGCCGACGGTCAGCGTTGCGCCCGGCTTGATCCCGAAGCGCGCCAGCAGCGTCGGGTCGGCGACCGCGCCGAACATCCCGTCGTGTTGCGCCAGCGCGTCACCGAGCTTGCCGGCCGGATCGAGCACCGCCTCGCCGAACAGCGGATAGGCGTTGTCGACCGCCTTGATCTCGACCAGCGTCGCCTTGCCGTCAGCGGTGCGCGCCATCGCGCGCAAGGTCGCGGCGCTGGAGACCTCGCCATGGCTGCGCAGGAAGGCGAGCTCGTTCGGCTTCGCCTCGCGCTGGATCAACGAGAATGACACGTCGCCGCCGAGGATCACGCGCCCCTGCCGCGCCAGGCCGTCCGTCAAACTCGCCGCCATCGAGCCGACGCCGGCAATCGCCATGGCGCCGAGCGCGATGCAGGCGATGAACACGTAGAAGCCTTGCAAGCCGCTGCGCAGCTCGCGCAGTGCGAAGCGCAGCGGCAGCCACATCGCTCCGCCCCGCGCCGAGGTCGCAGCCGGCTTTCGGCCGGAGGGAATTGGGAACGAGTCGGGCCTCATGCCACGCCTACGGTATCGACGCGGCCGGAGCGCAGCCGCACCGTACGCCCGCAGCGTTTGGCGAGCGAGGCATCGTGCGTCACCAGCACCAGCGTGGTGCCGCGCTTGTTGTGACCGGCGAACAGCAGTTCGACGATCTGCTCGCCGGTCTCCTCGTCCAGGTTTCCAGTCGGCTCGTCCGCCACCAGGATTGCAGGATTGGGCGCCAGCGCCCGCGCCACGGCGACGCGTTGCTGTTCGCCGCCCGACAGCTCGGCCGGATAATGGTCGAGCCGCTGGCCGAGGCCGACGGCAGCCAACTCTGCCCGTGCGCGCTCCTCGGCATCGCCCGCGCCGGCGAGTTCGAGCGGCACCGCGACGTTCTCCAGCGCGGTCATGGTGGGGATGAGATGGAAGGACTGGAAGACGATGCCGACATTGCGCCCACGGAAACGCGCCAGCGCATCCTCGTTGAGGGCGGTGAGGTTCTCGCCGGCGACCGACACCGTGCCGGTGTCGGCCCGCTCCAGCCCGGCCATGACCATCAGCAATGTCGATTTGCCGGACCCGGACGGTCCGATGAGGCCAATCGCCTCGCCCGTTCCTATATTCAGTTCGATATCCTTGAGGATATGAACGCGGGCGGCGCCCTGCCCGAGCGAGAGATTGACACCGGCCAGTGCAATTGCCGGCCCCGCCTGGGAGTTATTCGTCATGGGTCCTCACCGCTTGCAATCCCGCTCATATGGGAACCGCACCGCGCTGGTCCAGCACCTCGCCGCGGTAGTCCTAACGATTGCTGCACTTCTGGGCCCGATTGCGGCCCGCGCCGCTGACGATCCGGTGAAAATCGTCGCGCTCGGCGATTCGCTCACCGCGGGCTACGGGCTGGCCGGTAACCTCGCCTTCCCCGCCAAGCTTGCGGCGGCGCTGAAGGCCAAGGGCATCGCCGCCACGGTAGCCAATGCCGGTGTGTCCGGCGACACGTCTACCGGCGGGCTGGAGCGGCTCGACTGGTCGGTGCCCGACGGCACGCAGGCGGTGATCGTCGAACTTGGCGCCAACGACGCCCTGCGCGGGATCGATCCGGCGCTGACCGAGAAGGCGATCGACACCATCCTGACCCGGCTGCAGGAGCGCAAAATTCCGGTCCTGCTCGCGGGCATGAAGGCGCCGCGCAACATGGGCGCCGATTACGCGCGCGCTTTCGATGCGATCTACCCCAAACTTGCCGCGACTCACGCCGTGATCTTTTATCCCTTCTTTCTCGACGGGGTCGCCGCCGATCCGAAGCTCAATCAGGGCGACGGCATGCACCCGAACCCCGCCGGTGTCGATGTGATCGTTGCGGGCATCATGCCGCAGGTGGAAGAGCTGATCGCTCGCGCCCGCAACGCGCGCGGATCTTAACTGGACCTCCCATGCCGCGTCTCTTCACCGGGCTCGAGATTCCGGCCGACATCGGCCAGGCGCTGTCGTCGCTGCGCGGCGGACTGCCGGGCGCGCGCTGGATCGATCCGGAGAACTATCACCTCACGCTGCGCTTCATCGGCGACGTCGACGACATCACCGCGCAGGAAGTCGCGCTGATGCTGGGGCGGGTGCAGCGCGAGGCTTTCGAGCTGCATCTCGACGGGTTGACCTCGTTCGGCGGACGCAAGCCGCGCGCGGTAGTCGCCTCGGTGGCAACGGAGCCGCGATTGCTGGAAGTGCAGGCCGAACATGAGCGGCTGATGAAGCGCATCGGCCTGGAGCCGGAGGGGCGCAAATACACGCCGCATGTGACGCTGGCGCGCCTGCGCGAATCCTCGAGCCGCCAGGTGGCGGATTATCTCGCCGCGCGCGGGTTCTTCCGCACCTCGGCCTTCAAGGTCTCGCGCTTCGTGCTGTT
>DATARB010000172.1:0-11649 GCA_036264375.1 Pseudolabrys sp. | reverse complement strand
CGACCAGATGGCGGTGCACGTGCCGCTGTCGCTGGAAGCCCAGCTCGAGGCGCGCGTGCTGATGATGTCGACCAACAACATCCTGCACCCGGCGAACGGCCAGCCGATCATCGTGCCGTCGCAGGACATCGTGCTCGGCCTCTACTACCTCTCGCTGATGCGCGAGGGCATGCCGGGCGAGGGCAAGGCGTTCGGCGACATGTCGGCGATCGACCATGCGCTCAACGAGAAGGTCATCAACCTCCACACCAAGATCAAGTACCGGTGGGAAGGCGTCGACGAGAACGGCAACACGTTCCGCAAGTGGTATGACACCACGCCGGGCCGCGTCGTGCTCGGCAGCGTGCTGCCGCGCAGCGTCAAGGCGCCGTTCGACATCGTCAACAAGCTGATGACGAAGCGCGAAATCTCCGGGATGATCGACCAGGTCTACCGCCACTGCGGTCAGAAGGAGACGGTGATCTTCTGCGATCGCATCATGGCGCTCGGCTTCTACCACGCGTTCAAGGCCGGCATCTCGTTCGGCAAGGACGACATGGTCGTGCCGGCGTCGAAGTGGAAGATCGTCGAGACCACGCGCGACCTCGCCAAGGAGTTCGAGCAGCAGTACAACGACGGCCTCATCACGCAGGGCGAGAAGTACAACAAGGTCGTCGACGCCTGGTCGAAGTCCACCGACGCGATCGCCGAAGCGATGATGAAAGAAATCTCGTCCACCAAGAAGGACGACAAGGGTCGCGACATGCAGGTCAACTCGATCTACATGATGGCGCACTCCGGTGCGCGCGGCTCGCCGGCGCAGATGCGTCAGCTCGCCGGCATGCGCGGCCTCATGGCCAAGCCGTCGGGCGAGATCATCGAGAGCCCGATCATCTCGAACTTCAAGGAAGGCCTGTCGGTGCTCGAGTACTTCAACTCGACGCACGGCGCCCGTAAGGGTCTCGCCGACACCGCCTTGAAGACCGCGAACTCGGGCTACCTGACGCGCCGTCTCGTCGACGTGGCGCAGGACTGCATCATCACCGAGCCGGACTGCGGCACGACCGCGGGCATCAATGTGCGGGCGATCATCGACGCCGGCACCGTGGTGGCCTCGCTCGCAATGCGTATCCTCGGCCGCACCACGGCCCATGACGTCAAGGACCCGGCCGGCGACCGCATCGTCGTCAAGGGCGGCACCTTGTTGCAGGAGCCGGAAGTCGATCAGATCGTCCAGGCGGGCGTGCAGGAATTGCGCATCCGCTCGGTCTTGACCTGCGAGTCGAAGATCGGCGTCTGCGGCGCCTGCTACGGGCGCGATCTCGCCCGCGGCACGCCGGTGAACATGGGTGAGGCGGTCGGCGTCATCGCCGCTCAGTCGATCGGCGAGCCGGGCACCCAGCTCACGATGCGCACGTTCCACATCGGCGGCGCGGCGCAGATTTCGGAGCAGTCGTTCATCGAGTCGAACTTCGACGGCAAGATCAAGATCAAGGCCAAGAACGTTGCCAAGAACTCGGAGAACGAGGTGGTGGCGATGGTGCGCAACATGGTGGTGGCGGTGGTTGACCCCGACGGCACCGAGCGCGCGCATCACCGCATCCCGTACGGTGCGCGCATGCGCATCGACGAGGGCGACATGATCAAGCGCGGCCAGCGCATCGCCGAGTGGGATCCCTACACCCGGCCGATCCTGACCGAGGTCGAAGGCTCGATCGAGTTCGAGGACATGGTCGACGGCCTGTCGATGTCCGAGCAACTCGACGAGTCGACCGGCATCGCCAAGCGCGTGGTCATCGACTGGCGTTCGGGCTCGTCCCGTAACCAGCAGGACCTGCGTCCGGCAATCGTGATCAAGGGCGCCGACGGCAAGATCCTCAAGCTCGCCCGCGGCGGCGAGGCGCGCTACCAGCTCGCCGTCGACGCCGTCATCTCGGTCGATCCGGGCGGGAAGGTGAAGGCGGGCGACGTCATTGCGCGTATCCCGACGGAAAGCGCCAAGACGCGCGACATCACCGGCGGTCTGCCGCGGGTGGCAGAGCTGTTCGAGGCGCGCAAGCCGAAGGACGCGGCGATCATCGCCGAGATCGGCGGCACCGTGCGCTTCGGCAAGGACTACAAGAACAAGCGCCGCATCAGCATCGAGCCCGCCGACAAGAGCGAGGAGCAGCACGAGTACCTGATCCCGAAGGGCAAGCACATCCACCTTCAGGACGGCGACGTCATCGAGAAGGGCGACTACATCGTCGAGGGCAATCCCGCCCCGCACGACATCCTCGCCATCAAGGGCGTCGAGGAACTCGCGGCTTACCTGGTGAACGAGATCCAGGAGGTCTACCGGCTGCAAGGCGTGATGATCAACGACAAGCACATCGAGGTGATCGTTCGGCAGATGCTGCAGAAGGTCGAGATCGACGATGCCGGCGAGACCGAGCTGCTCGCCAGCGAACAGGTCGATCGCAGCGAGATGGACGAGATCAACGCGCGTGCCGCAGCCGAGGGCAAGAAGCCGGCATCCGGTCATCCGGTGCTGCTCGGCATCACCAAGGCGAGCCTGCAAACGCGGTCGTTCATCTCGGCGGCCTCGTTCCAGGAGACCACCCGCGTGCTCACCGAAGCCGCCGTCAACGGCAAGGCGGACACGCTCGACGGTCTCAAGGAGAACGTCATTGTCGGCCGCCTGATCCCGGCCGGCACCGGCGCCATGATGAACGATCTGCGCGAGGTTGCGACCAAGCGCGACGCGCTCATCCTGGAGGAGCGGGAAAAGGACGCGGCGAAGTCCGCGGCTGCCGCCGAGGCGGCGGCGGCTCCGGCGCTGCCAGCGGCCGAGTAAGCCAAAGGCTCATAGCCACGACATCGAGGGGCCGCCCGCAAGGCGGCCCTTTTCTTTATGCGTGAATAGAGGAGAATGGCCGCCCGCCTTAGGACCTGACGTTCCGATGCACCTTCTTGTTCTCGCCGGTGACGGCATCGGCCCTGAAATCACAGTCGCCACGCTCGCGGTTCTGCGTGCGGCATCGGGTCGTTTCGATCTGGGTCTCCAGTTCGACGAGCAACCGGTCGGCCATGCCGGCTTGAGCGCGCGCGGCCATACCATCCATCCCGACATCGTCGAGCAGGCGCGCAAGGCCGATGGCATCGTGCTGGGGCCGACCGCGACCTACGACTTCAAGGATCCGTCGCGCGGCGAAATCAATCCGTCGATGACGTTGCGCAAGAGCCTGGACCTGTTCGCCAACATCCGGCCCGCGCGCACCTATTCCGGTTTTCCGCTGCGCTGCGGCGAATTCGATCTGATCGTGACGCGCGAGAACACCGAAGGCTTCTATGCCGACCGCAATATGGAGCAGGGCAGCGGCGAGGTGCTGCTGACCAAGGACGTGGGAATCGCGTTGCGCCGCATCACGCGCTCCTGCTGCGAGCGCATCGCCCGCGCCGCATTCGAGCTCGCGCAAGGGCGCCGCAGGCACGTGACCATGGTGCACAAGGCCAATGTGCTCAAGGTGACCGACGGGATCTTCATCGAGGAGTGCAACAAGGTCGCGCGCGAGTTCCCCGATGTCACGCTCGACGAAATGATCGTCGACGCCATGATGGCGCACGTCGTGCGCAATCCGCAGCGCTTCGACGTGATCGTCACCACCAACATGTTCGGCGACATCCTCTCCGATCTGACCGCCGAACTCTCGGGCAGCCTCGGCCTTGCGGCCTCGCTCAATGCCGGCGCCGAGCATGCGATGGCGCAGGCGGCGCACGGTTCCGCCCCCGACATCGCCGGCAAGAACGTCGCCAATCCGCTCTCGCTCATTTTGTCGGCCGCCATGCTGCTGGCCTGGCACGGCCGCCGCCGCAAAGCGAAGGCATTCGAGACCGCTGCGGCGGCGATCGAGCGCAGCGTCGAGGCCGCGGTCGCCGCCAAGGAAACGACGGCCGACATCGGCGGCAAACTGGGCACCCGCGAAACCGGGGAGGCGTTGGCGTCGCGCCTCGCCGGCGCGTGAGCATCCGCTGCGACAGCCACGTTCATGTCGTCGGCGCGGTCGAACGATATCCCCAGGTCGTCAACCGGACCTATCTCGCCGGCGTCGCAAGCCTTGACGATCTCGAACGATTGGCGGCAGCGCGTAACATCAGCCGCTTTGTGATCGTGCAGCCGAGCTTTTACGGCACCGACAATTCCTTGCTGCTGGAAACCCTGGACCGTCTTGGCGACCGTGGCCGCGGAGTAGCGGTCGTCGATCAGACGGTGTCGTCCGACGTGCTTGCCGATTTCCACCGGCGCGGGGTGCGCGGTCTGCGCATCAATCTCTACACGCCGCTCGGTGCGAAAGCGCCGCTCGATGTGCGTTTCAAGGCGAGCGAAGCGCAAGCCCGTGCGCCGAATTGGCACGTCGAGGTGATCGCACCGCTGGCGATGATTGCCGAGAATGTAGCCATGCTGGCAGCGGCGGAAGTCCCAGTCGTCATAGATCACTACGGACTCTATGCGGGCTTCACGCCCGCGCAGTCCGAGGGCAGGGCGCTGCTCGATCTGCTGCGCATGCCGCATGTCTGGATCAAGCTGTCGGCCCCTTATCGGTCGAGCAAAGACGCGCTGGCGACGCGGCCGGACTTAGGCTGGCTCGCGGCCATTCTGTCCACGGCGGCGGACCGGTGTGTCTGGGGCAGCGACTGGCCGCATACCCCTGTGCACGCGGCGCACGCAGGCGGGGCGGTGATCTCGCCCTATCGCACGCTCAACTACGACAATATCGTCGATGACTTCGTCGCGAGCGTCGGCTCCGCCGAACTCAGCGAGCGTATCATGTCTGACAATCCGGCCCGGCTTTACGAATTCACCGGCTCATAAAAAGGAGACCGCGGGCAACGCGGCTCTTTTCGGCAAGGAGGCGTAACAACAGGGAGGAAAGACGTCATGTGGACGAGACGTTCACTGGGCGCAGGCGCAATCGCGGCAGCGACCGTTGCCATGACGCGCCCGCTCCGGGCTCAAGCATTTCCAAGCCGCGGCCTGCAACTCATTGTCGCCTATTCGCCGGGCGGCACCGGCGACATCGTCGCCCGCTCGATTTCCGACAAGCTCGCAAGGGAGCTCGGGCAGTCGGTGGTGGTCGAGAACCGCGCCGGCGCCAGTGGTGCGATCGGCGCCCATTCGGTGACCACCGCAACGCCCGACGGCTACACGTTGCTGGTCGGCCAGACCGCGGAAGTGGCGATCAACCAGCATTGGCTCAAAGGGCTCAATTACGATCCGGACAAGGACCTCGTGCCGGTCGCGCTCGCCGCCGTGGTGCCGCTTGCCCTCGTAGTGCCGGCCAAGGCGCCGTATTCGACCATGCAGGAATTCCTAGCGGCGCTGAAAGCAAAGCCGAAGTTGAGCTTCGCCTCGGCCGGGACCGGGACGCCAGGGCACTTCGCCGGCGAGCTCTTGAAGCTCAAGTTCGACGGCAACCTGAATCACGTGCCATACAAAGGCGCCGGGCCGGCGCTCAACGATCTGATCGGCGCGCATGTCGATTTCTATTTTCCCGGATTTCCGGCCGCGGCGCCGCACGTGAAGGGCGGCAACTTGAAAATGCTGGCGCTCTCGTCGGCCAAGCGTTCGCCGGCGGCCCCGGACATCCCGACGATCGCGGAGGTGACCGGCTTAGAGGACTATGATTTCACCCTTTGGGCCGGCATTTTCGCTCCGCGCGACACGCCGCAGCCAGTCGTCGACCGCCTGAACAAAGAGATCAACGCGGTGCTCGGCCAGCCCGACGTGAAGGCGCGCCTCGAGGACGTGGGCGCCATCGTGACGCCGATGTCGCTCACCGCATTCAAGGACTTCGTGCAGCGTGAAAGCAGCAAATACGCGCGTGTGATCAAGGAGACGGGAGTGACGTCGAATTAGCCTCCACCGCCTGTCACACGCCGTTATGGAAGCACCCATATTTGTTTCTGCGTTGCGAATGTTTGCTGACTCGTCATGGCCGGGCTTGTCCCGGCCATCCACGTCTTTGGCAGAGCCGAGCCGCAAAGACGTGGATGCCCGGCACAAGGCCGGGCATGACGGCGGAGGGCCAGGTGTCGAACGAAACCGGGAAATTTGGCGATGCACTGGTGGCAGTCCGGGGTCCTGTATCAAATCTATCCGCGCTCGTTTCAGGACTCGGACGGCAACGGCGTCGGCGATCTCAAGGGCATCATCGAGCGCCTGCCGTATCTCACCGAACTCGGCGTCGACGCGCTGTGGCTGTCGCCGATCTTCGTCTCGCCGATGGCCGATTTCGGCTACGACATCGCCGACTACACGGCGATCGATCCGCTGTTCGGCACGATGGAGGACTTCGACGCGCTGGTCGCGGCCGCCCATGGGCGCGGGCTCAAGGTGCTGCTCGATTTCGTGCCGAACCACAGCTCCGACCGGCATCCCTGGTTCGCGGAGAGCCGCTCGTCGCGCACCAACCCGAAGCGCGACTGGTACATCTGGCGCGATCCGGCGCCGGACGGCGGCCCACCCAATAATTGGCAGTCCGAATTCGGCGGCTCGGCCTGGGCCTTCGACGCGGCGAGCGGGCAGTACTACTACCACGCCTTTCTCGCCGCCCAGCCCGACCTGAACTGGCGTAACCCGCAGGTGCGCGCCGCCATGCACGACGTGCTGCGCTTCTGGCTGCGCCGCGGTGTCGACGGCTTCCGCGTCGACGTGATATGGCATCTGATGAAGGACGAGCAGTTCCGGGACAATCCGCCGAACCCGGATTACCGCGAGGGCCAGCCGCCGCACTGGCGCTACGTGCCGCTCTATTCCGCCGACCGGCCGGAGGTGCACGACGTCATCCGCGGCCTGCGCTCCGTCATCGACGAGTTTCCCGAGCGCGTGCTGATCGGGGAGATCTACCTGCCGATCGAGAGACTGGTCGCCTATTACGGCCGCGACCTCTCGGGCGCGCATCTGCCGTTCAACTTCAGCCTGTTGGAGACGCCGTGGCAGGTCCGCGCCGTCGCCGCGCTCATCGATCGCTATGAGGCGGCCTTGCCGCCGGGCGGCTGGCCGAACTGGGTCTTGGGCAATCACGACCGTCCGCGTGTCGCAAGCCGCATCGGCGCCGAGCAGGCGAGGGTGGCCGCCGTGCTGCTGCTGACGCTGCGCGGGACGCCCACGCTCTATTACGGCGACGAGACCGGCATGCACCAGGTGCCGATCCGGCCGGACCAGGTGCGTGACCCGTTCGAGAAGAACGTGCCCGGCCTCGGGCTCGGCCGCGACGGTTGCCGCACGCCGATGCAATGGGACGCGAGCCCCTTCGCCGGCTTCTCGGCCGTTGAGCCCTGGCTGCCGGTGGCCGCCGATTCGGCGGCAGCGAATGTGACTTGTGAGCAGGACGACCCGGGGTCGCTCCTTAACCTTTACCGGCGGTTGATCGCCTTGCGCCGCGCGCGGCCGCCGCTGAGGCAGGGCCGCTATCGGCCGCTCCCCGCGGGAGGTGATTCACTGGCCTACCTGCGAGAATCAGACGACGACCGCGTGCTGGTGGCGCTGAATTTCAGCGCGAATCCTGCGATTATCGAACTGCCTGACGATGTTTCCGGGCGAATCGTGCTTATATCGGCCTCTGGAGAACATGACGGAGCGCCGGTCGGCGCCTCGTTGACGCTCCAGGCGCATGACGCGGTGATTATCGGAGCGGCGTCATAAGGCAGCGCGGCGAAGGGCAAAGAGCGCGCCAATCCGCCGCAAACCGCGATGTTTACCGAGCTTTCTGCCTTGACTTGCGCGATTCCCGCCGATACATACGCGACACTTTACGGCAGGCGGTGAGCTTCGCTTGTTCGGAACGGCCAGCCTGGCCAACCCTCTGAGATAACTTGATTTCTTAGAGACGTGCCGGCGCAACGCCTCGACCAATGAAGCTCAGACGCTGCCTCTGACAGCCTGTGTCAGGTTTGACGAAAGATCGGCCACGCGGCGTTTGACCGCAACGTGGCCGTTCGGACACGAAAGAGCGCCCCCCGCGTTCAAGCGGAAGGCGCGATTTCGTTTTGCGCGCGCCAACTGGTGCGCGAACGACGCGGTCCGCGTGGCCGCGCCGGGATGCCGGGGCGACAGCCCAAGAAGCGAGAAGGTGGACGTCATGCGCGCCCACATGAACTGAGACTGGGCGCAAGCCCGAACCGATTCCGGGCGCAAGCCCAAACGAAGGTGCGAAGGCCAACGATGCCAACGATCAACCAGTTGATTGCCAAGCCGCGGCAGCCGCTGAAGTCGCGCAACAAGGTGCCGGCCCTCCAGGCGTCGCCGCAGAAGCGCGGCGTCTGCACGCGCGTCTACACGACGACGCCGAAGAAGCCGAACTCCGCGCTGCGCAAGGTGGCGAAGGTGCGCTTGACCAACGGCTTCGAGGTCATCGGTTACATCCCGGGCGAAGGTCATAACCTTCAGGAGCACTCGGTGGTCATGATCCGCGGCGGCCGCGTGAAGGACCTTCCGGGTGTGCGCTACCACATCCTGCGCGGCGTGCTCGACACGCAGGGCGTCAAGAACCGCAAGCAGCGCCGCTCCAAGTACGGCGCCAAGCGTCCCAAATAAGGATCTGAGTCATGTCCCGTCGTCACGCCGCAGAGAAGCGCGAGATCATCCCGGATCCGAAGTTCGGGAACATCGTCATCAGCAAGTTCATGAATGCCATCATGTACGACGGCAAGAAGTCCGTCGCGGAAGGCATCGTGTACGGCGCGCTGGAGACGATCGAGGTCAAGACCAAGCAGAGCCCGATCACTGTCTTCCAGCAGGCGCTGGACAACGTCATGCCGTCGATCGAAGTGCGCTCGCGGCGCGTCGGTGGCGCCACCTACCAGGTGCCGGTCGAAGTGCGCACGTCGCGCCGTCAGGCGCTCGGTATTCGCTGGATCATCGCGGCCGCGCGTGACCGTAACGAGAGAACAATGACTGAGCGGCTTTCGGCCGAGCTTCTCGATGCGTCGAACAACCGGGGAAACGCCGTCAAGAAGCGTGAAGATACCCACAAGATGGCGGAAGCCAACCGCGCGTTCTCGCACTACCGCTGGTAACGGCGAAAACAGATTCAAGGAATCGATACGTTATGCCCCGCGTCCATCAAATCGAGGACTACCGTAATTTCGGCATCATGGCCCACATCGATGCCGGGAAGACCACGACCACGGAGCGGATCCTCTATTACACCGGCAAGAGCCATAAGATCGGCGAGGTGCACGAAGGCGCCGCGACGATGGATTGGATGGAGCAGGAGCAGGAGCGCGGCATCACCATCACGTCCGCCGCGACGACCGCTTTCTGGAAGGGCAAGCGTCTCAACATCATCGACACGCCAGGCCATGTGGACTTCACCATCGAGGTGGAGCGTTCGCTGCGCGTGCTCGACGGTGCCGTATGCGTGCTGGATTCCAACCAGGGCGTAGAGCCGCAGACCGAGACCGTCTGGCGCCAGGGCGACAAGTATCACGTTCCGCGCATCGTCTTCGCCAACAAGATGGACAAGATCGGCGCGGACTTCTTCAAATGTCTCGATGACATCAAGACCCGCCTCGGCGCCAAGCCGGTGGCGATCCAGTTGCCGATCGGCGCGGAGCAGAACTTCAAGGGCCTCATCGATCTCGTCCGCATGAAGGGCGTGATCTGGGAAGACGAAGCCCTCGGCGCCAATTACAAGGACATCGATATTCCGGCCGAGCTTCTCGACCAGGCCAAGGAATACCGCGAGAAGATGATCGAGGCCGCCGTCGAGCTCGACGACGACGCCATGACCGGCTACCTCGAAGGCAAGGAGCCGGACGAGGCGACGCTCAAGAAGCTCATCCGCAAGGCGGTCATCACCGCCGCTTTCTTCCCGGTGCTGTGCGGCTCGGCCTTCAAGAACAAGGGCGTGCAGCCGCTGCTCGACGCGGTGGTCGACTATCTGCCGTCGCCGCTCGACGTTCCGCCGATCCACGGCATCAACCCGGACAACGGCGAGGATGTGATTCGCGAGCCGAAGGATGATGCGCCGCTGGCGCTGCTCGGCTTCAAGATCATGGACGACCCCTTCGTCGGCACGATCACCTTCTGCCGCATCTATTCCGGCACGCTCACCAGCGGCACCGGCGTGATCAACTCGACCAAAGAGCGCAAAGAGCGCATCGGCCGCATGTTGCTGATGCATGCGAACAACCGCGAAGACATCAAGGAAGCCTATGCCGGCGACATCGTCGCGCTGGCCGGCCTGAAGGAAGTGCGCACCGGCGACACACTGTGCGATCCCAAGGCCCCGGTGATCCTGGAAAAGATGGAATTCCCCGATCCGGTCATTGAGATCGCGATCGAGCCGAAGTCGAAGGCCGACCAGGAAAAGCTCGGTGTTGCGCTCGCCAAGCTCGCGGCGGAGGATCCGTCCTTCCGCGTGTCGACCGATCAGGAGAGCGGCCAGACCATCCTCAAGGGGATGGGCGAACTGCACCTCGACATCAAGGTCGACATCCTGCGCCGCACCTACAAGGTCGACGCCAACATCGGCGCGCCGCAGGTGGCCTTCCGCGAGAAGCTCACCAGGGCTGCTGAAGTCGATTACGTGCACAAGAAGCAGACCGGCGGTTCCGGCCAGTTCGCGCGCGTCAAGATCGTCGCCGAGCCGTCCGAGCCGGGCGCTCCGTTCGAGTTCGAGAACGAGATCGTCGGCGGCGCGGTGCCTAAGGAGTTCATCCCGGGCGTCGAGAAGGGCCTCGAGTCCGTGCTCGGCTCTGGCGTGCTCGCCGGCTTCCCGGTCGTCGATCTCAAGGTGCGGCTGATCGACGGCGCCTTCCACGACGTGGACTCGTCGGCGCTGGCCTTCGAAATCGCGTCGCGCGCGGCCTTGCGCGAAGCGCTGCAAAAGGGCAAGCCCGTCCTGCTCGAGCCGATCATGAAGGTCGAAGTGGTGACGCCGGAAGACTACACCGGCTCCGTCATCGGCGACCTGAACTCGCGGCGCGGCCAGATCCAGGGCCAGGACATGCGCGGCAACGCCAACGTCATCAACGCGATGGTGCCGCTGATGAACATGTTCGGCTACGTCAACAATCTGCGGTCCATGTCTCAGGGCCGCGCTACATTCACCATGCAGTTCGATCACTACGCAGAGCTGCCCGCGAACGTTTCGGCCGAAGTGCAGAAGAAATTCGCGTAACCGCGTAACGAACCTGAAGGACCTGAACGGAGAGTTCCATGGCCAAAGAGAAATTCAACCGCAATAAGCCGCATTGCAACATCGGCACGATCGGGCACGTCGACCACGGCAAGACGTCGCTGACGGCGGCGATCACCAAGGTCCTGGCCGAGACCGGCGGCGCCACGTTCACCGCCTACGATCAGATCGACAAGGCGCCGGAAGAGAAGGCGCGCGGCATCACCATCTCGACCGCACACGTCGAGTACGAGACGGCGAACCGCCACTACGCGCACGTCGACTGCCCCGGCCACGCCGACTATGTGAAGAACATGATCACCGGCGCCGCGCAGATGGACGGCGCCATCCTGGTCGTGTCCGCCGCCGACGGCCCGATGCCGCAGACCCGCGAGCACATCCTGCTCGCCCGCCAGGTCGGCGTGCCGGCGATCGTCGTGTTCATGAACAAGTGCGACATGGTCGACGATCCGGAACTCCTTGAGCTCGTCGAGCTGGAGGTTCGTGA
>DATARB010000151.1:0-2619 GCA_036264375.1 Pseudolabrys sp. | reverse complement strand
AGGGGCAAGAAGACGCGCAAGAACAAGCGCACCGCGAAATTCATCATGGCAAGCCGCCACGCGCGGAAGAAGACGTAAACGAGAGAGTCAGGAGCGATCATGGCGCGTTCGGTTTGGAAAGGCCCGTTTGTCGACGGCTATCTGCTGAAAAAGGCGGATGCCGCGCGTTCGTCCGGCCGCCACGAGATGATCCGCATCTGGTCGCGCCGCTCGACCATCCTGCCGCAATTCGTCGGGCTGACCTTCGGCGTCTACAACGGCCAGAAGCACATCCCGGTGATCGTCACCGAAGAAATGGTCGGCCACAAATTCGGCGAGTTCGCGCCGACCCGCTCGTTCTACGGCCATTCCTCGGACCGCAAGGCCAAACGCGCCGGTACGTCCGGCGCCGCACCGGGTGCGGCCCCGGCTGCCGCTCCGGCAGCGCCTGCCGGCGGCACGTCGTGAGGCGGGGAGAGGATTTGTCATGAGCAAGAAAAAGCGCGAGCGCGCGCTGGCCGACACCGAGGCCAAGGCGGTCGCCCGCATGCTGCGGATCAGCCCGCAGAAGCTCAACCTTCTGGCGCAGCTCATTCGCGGCAAGAAGGTTGCGACCGCGCTCGCGGATCTCGAGTTTTCGCGCAAGCGCATCGCGCGCGACGTGCGCAAGTGCCTGGAATCGGCGATCGCCAACGCCGAGAACAATCACGATCTCGACGTCGACGATCTCGTCGTCGTCGAGGCGCATGTCGGCAAGTCGCTGGTCATCAAGCGCCACGAGTCGCGCGGCCGCGGCCGGGTCGGAGCCATCACCAAGCCGTTCGCTCATCTCACCATCGTGGTGCGTGAGGTCGAGGCGGCGGCGCAGTAACGGGACGCGGTTAGGAGAAGACCATGGGTCAGAAAGTCAATCCGGTCGGGCTTCGGCTTGGCATCAACCGCACCTGGGATTCGCGGTGGTATGCCGGCAAGGCGAGCTACGGCACGCTGCTGCACGAGGACATGGAAATCCGCAAGGCGCTGATGAAAGAGCTCAAGCAGGCCGCGGTGTCCAAGATCGTCATCGAGCGCCCGCACAAGAAATGCCGCGTCACCATCCATTCGGCGCGCCCGGGCGTGGTCATCGGCAAGAAGGGCGCCGACATCGAGAAGCTGCGCCGCAAGGTCGCTGCGCTGACCGACAGCGACGTCGTCATCAACATCGTCGAAATCCGCAAGCCCGAGCTCGACGCGCAACTGGTCGCCGAATCGATCGCGCAGCAGCTCGAGCGCCGCGTCGCCTTTCGTCGCGCGATGAAGCGCGCCGTGCAATCGGCGATGCGGCTCGGCGCCGGCGGCATCCGCATCAACTGCTCGGGCCGGCTGGGCGGCGCCGAGATCGCGCGCATGGAATGGTATCGGGAAGGCCGCGTGCCGCTGCACACCTTGCGCGCCGACGTCGATTACGGCGTGGCGACGGCGTTCACCACCTACGGCACCTGCGGCGTCAAGGTCTGGATCTTCAAGGGCGAGATCATGGAGCACGACCCGATGGCCCAGGACAAGAAGATGGCCGAGGGCGAGGCCGGCCGGCCGCGCCGGGATGCAGCGTGAGCGAACGGAATCGATAAAAGGCGTCAACCATGCTGCAACCGATACGCACCAAATTCCGCAAAGCCCACAAGGGCCGCATCCACGGCGTCGCCTCGAGCGCGATCGACCTGGCGTTCGGTCAGTTCGGGCTCAAGGCGATGGAGCCCGATCGCGTCACCGCGCGCCAGATCGAGGCGGCGCGCCGCGCGCTGACTCGGCACATGAAGCGTTCCGGCCGGGTCTGGATCCGCATGTTCCCCGACGTGCCGGTGTCGAAGAAGCCGCTCGAAGTGCGCATGGGCTCGGGCAAGGGCACGCCGGAACTCTGGGTGGCCCGCGTAAAACCCGGCCGCATCCTGTTCGAGATCGACGGCGTCAGCATGCAGGTCGCCAAGGAAGCGCTGGCGCTCGCCGCCGCGAAACTGCCGATCAAGACCCGTTTCATCGAACGGATCAGCGAGTAGGCGTGACATGAAAGCGGCCGACATCAGAGCGATGACGATCGATCAGATCGACGATGAGGTGCTCAAGCTGAAGAAGGAGCAGTTCAACCTGCGCTTCCAGCGTGCCACCGGGCAATTGGAGAATACCTCGCGCGTGCGCGAAGTGCGGCGCGACATCGCGCGGCTCAAGACCGTGGCGAAGACCAAGCGCTCCGGCGCGCCGAAGAAGTAAGAGGACGAACAAATGCCGAAGCGTACCCTTCAAGGCGTCGTGGTGAGCGACAAGCAGGCCAAGACCGTGGTCGTGCGCGTCGAGCGCCGCTTCACCCATCCCTTGTTCAAGAAGACGGTGCGCCGGACCAAGAAATATTACGCGCACGACGAGAACAACGAGTTCAAGGTCGGCGACCTCGTATGGATCGAGGAGCATGCGCCGATTTCCAAGCTCAAGCGCTGGGCGGTGGTGCGCGGCGAGAAGAAGAAGGCATCGTGAGCCTGACAATCAAGCGAGTGTGGGGTAGCCCATGATCCAGATGCAATCGAATCTCGACGTGGCGGACAATTCCGGCGCGCGCCGCGTCATGTGCATCAAGGTGCTGGGCGGCTCGAAGCGCAAATACGCCAC
>DATARB010000146.1:0-6060 GCA_036264375.1 Pseudolabrys sp. | reverse complement strand
GCGAGCGCTTGAGCAGCGCGCTCATCGTGGCAAAGGCAAGCAGATAGCCGGTCGCATGATCGAGCACTTGCGCTGGCAATGGCTTGGGGCCGCTCTCACCCGCGGCTTGCGCCTCGGCGGCGTTGAACCCGCTCGCGGTCTGCACCAGCGAGTCGAAGCCACGCCTGTTCGACCATGGACCCTCGTGGCCATAGGCGCACAGCGTGACATAGACGATGCCGGGGCGGATGCGCGCAACATCCTGAGGTCCGTAACCGAGCGCGGCGAGACCACCCGGCCGATAGCCTTGCACGACGACATCGGCCTCGCGCAGCAGCGCCTCGAACGCCGCGCGTCCTGTTACTTCGTGCAGATCGATATGCGTCGACAGCTTGCCGCGCCCGGTATCGATCACCAGCGGCGCGACCGATGGCAAGTTGGGCGACGTTACCAGCATCACGTCGGCGCCATGCGCCGCGAGCGTCAGGCCGCAGACCGGCCCGGCGATGATGCGCGTCAAGTCGAGCACTTTGATCCCAGCGAGCGGACGATCGCCTTGCGGCCAGGACGGCGCCGGCGCATCGCCGATCCGCTCCAGCGATAACAGCGGGAGCCCGCGCACAGCTTGTCCTTGCGGGTGCGCATCCCATTCCGCAAACGAACGCATCGCGGTGACGACGAGGCCCGCTTGCGCCGCTGTGTCTTCGACATCGAATGCCTTCCAGCCGCGGAGGGCTTCCGTAACAGCGGCCTTGTCGTAGCCGCACGCAAGAAGCTTCAGCACGCCGTCGCGATGATGCGGAAAATTGGTGTGCAGCCGGACGTAGCGGCCGTCGCCGCATTGATAGGTGCCGGCGATCTTGTCCCAGAGTTCAGGCGCGGGTCCGCCATCGACCGTGAGATAGCGTTCGCTGCGGCTGGCAATCCCCGCCGCGCGCATGTCGACGGCGACGCGCTGCGCCTTGCCGGTCCGCGCGCGCCAGATCTCGGCGGCGGCCAAGGCCGATGCCGCGACGCTTGCCTGCATCGCGGTGCCGACTGCGAAGGACGACGGCAGGACCGGCTCACCGCCGGTCAGATCGACATGCGCGAGCGCAGCCGCATCATGGCCGAGACCGGCCCACAGCCGCGCCAGCGCGTCCCGCGCGTCGGTCACGCCGCCAGGTCGAGCTTGGAATCGACTGTGGCGTCGGCGTTGAGCCGATAGATGATCGGCACGCCGGTGCCGATCTCGCGCATGAGGATCTGCTCGGGCGAAAGCTTCTCCAGCACCATCACCAGCGCGCGCAGCGAATTGCCGTGCGCGGCCACCAGCACGCGCTCGCCGCGCAGCACGCGCGGGAGGATCTCGGTGACGTAGTAAGGCAGCGTCCGCGCCAGCGTGTCCTTGAGGCTCTCGCCGCCCGGCGGCGCGATGTCATAGGAGCGGCGCCAGATATGCACCTGCTCCTCGCCCCACTTCTTGCGCGCATCGTCTTTGTTGAGACCCGAGAGATCGCCGTAGTCGCGCTCGTTGAGCGCCTGGTCCTTGATGATCGGAATGTTCGTCTGACCGAGTTCTTCCAGCATCAGGCCGAGCGTGCGCTGCGCGCGCTTGAGCGCGGAGGTGTAGGCGATGTCGAAGGTGAGCCCCTGCGCCTTCAGTTTGCGCCCAGCTTCGCGCGCTTCCGTCACGCCCTGCTCGGTCAGGTCGACGTCACGCCAGCCGGTGAACAGGTTCTTCAGGTTCCACTCGCTCTGGCCATGGCGCACGAGCACGAGAAGTTTGTCGGTCATTTGCACTTGCCCTTCACTCTGCCGCCGTCATGCCCGGCCTTGTGCCGGGCATCCCCGCCTTACTTCGGATCGACATCGTAAGACGTGGATGGCCGGGAGAAGCCCGGCCATGACGGAGGATGGTTTACACACAAGACAGCGTCAAAAATCCTTCAACCCCAGCACGTCCATCATCGAGTACAGACCCGGCTTCTGGTTACGCGCCCAGAGCGCCGCATGCAGCGCGCCGCGCGCGAAGATCATGCGATCCTCGGCCTTGTGCGTCAGTTCGATGCGCTCGGCCGTGCCGGCGAAGATCACGCTGTGCTCGCCGACAACGGTTCCACCGCGCAGCGTCGCGAAGCCGATATCGCCGGGCTTTCGGGCGCCGGTGTGGCCGTCGCGGCTGCGCACGGAACGCCGGTCAAGCTCGATGCCGCGTCCCTCCGCCGCCGCGCGCCCGAGCAGCAGTGCGGTTCCCGACGGGGCGTCGATCTTCTGGTTGTGATGCATCTCGAGGATTTCGATGTCGAAATCCTGGTCGAGCGTCTTGGCCACGCGCTTGGTCAGCGCGGCGAGCAGGTTGACGCCGAGGCTCATATTGCCGGACTTCACGATCACCGCCGTCTTCGCGGCCTCCGCGATCGCCGCTTCGTCGGCGGCGCTCAGGCCAGTGGTGCCGATGATGTGCACCTTGCCGGCCTTGGCGGCCGCCACGTTCAAGCTCATGGTCGCGGCGGGAATCGTGAAGTCGACGACGCCGTCGGCCTTGTCCATCACCGCCGCGGGGTCGCCCACGAGCTTGACGCCGATTTCGCTGACGCCGGCCAGAATTCCAGCGTCCCAGCCGATCAGCGGCGAGCGTGCGTCTTCCAGTGCGCCGGCCAGGGCGAGCCCCTTGGTCTCGGCGATCGCCTTCACCAGCGTGCGGCCCATGCGGCCGCCGGCCCCTGCCACGATCAACCGCATGTCGGACATGGATGTCTGCTCCCGGACTTATGCGTTGGGTATAGCGGGCGGGCGCAGGGGCTGTCACCTCTCCCCGCTTGCGGGGAGAGGGAGATCAAGGCTGCGGGCCGTCGTAACCCTCGATAATGACCATATCGGCCACCGAATGCGGCTGCCGCACCTTGATATTGGCCTGGTATTCCGGCGAGTTGTAACAGGCGAGCGCGGTCGCGTAGTCGGCAAACTCGATCACCACGTTGCGCGCGCGCGACGTGCCTTCGGGGTTCTCGAACGGGCCACCGCGGACGATGAACCGGCCGCCGAATTTGTTGAAGATCGCAGCGTTGGCCAACGCGTAAGGCTTGTAGCCCTCGTCATTGCTCACATCGACACGGGCGATCCAGTAGGCCTTGGGCATTATCATCCTCCCTGAAACATGCGGTCATTCCGGGGCGCGGACCTTAGCCCGCGAACCCGGACTCCAGAAACAAGCTCCGATATCCTATCTGGATTCCGGGCTCGCACGCTGGCGCGTGCGCCCCGGAATGACGACAGAGGGGCTATGTGCGGCTGGCCTGTTCGATCTCCGCGACAATCGCATCGGCCGCGGCTTTTGGATCCGGCGCGTCGACGATCGGCCGACCCACCACGAGGTAGTCCGCACCACCGGCAATCGCCTTCGCGGGGGTCGTGAACCGCTTCTGATCGCCGGCGGCGCTGCCGACCGGCCGGATGCCGGGCGTCACCAACGCCATGCCTTGGCCGGTGATGCGGCGCAGATTGGCCACCTCTTCCGGCGAGCACACCAGCCCATGAACACCGAGATCGCGCGCCTGCTGTGCGCGCAGCGCGGCTAGCTCGGCGACATTCGTGCGGTAGCCGGCTTCCTTGAGATCGGCATCGTCGAACGAGGTCAGCACCGTCACGGCGAGGATTTCGAGGCTCGAGCCGCGCGCGCCTTCCACCGCCGATTTCATCGTCTGCGGATAGGCATGCACCGTGATGAATTTCGCGCCCATCTGCGCGACGCTCTCGACGCCCTTGGCGACCGTATTGCCGATGTCGTGCAGCTTGAGATCGAGGAACATCTGCTTGCCGGCCGCGATCAAGCCTGCAGCGAAGGGTATGCCGCCGGCGAAAGCGAGCTGATAGCCGATCTTGTAGAACGTCACCGACGGACCGAGCTTGGCGACGATCGTCTCGGCCTCATGTATCGACGGCACATCCAGCGACACGATCAGTCGGTCGCGCGCATTTACACTCACGCTCGTATTCTCCTTGTATTGGTCACATCATCAACCGCGCCACATCGACCAGCCGCGCGAGCTGTGCACGCAGCAGATTGGCCATGCCGGCGTCGACGATATTGTCCATCTCGTCGAAGGCCTGTTCGGCTGACGGAATAGCGACCTGCTCGGGGATCACCAGCGCGCCGCAGCCAAGTTCCAGGATCTGCCGCAGCGCCATCAGCGACCGCACGCCGCCGAGACGGCCGGGCGAAACCGCGCCGATAGCGAAGACGCGGCCTTTGTAAGCGGCATAAGTCGGATCGCCGCGCTCGCGCACGCGCGAGACCCAGTCGAGCGCGTTCTTCAGCAGCGGGGTGACGGAGGCCGAGTACTCGGGGCTGCTGATGAAGACGCCATGATTCGCGCTGATCATCTGTTTGAGCTTGAGCGCGTTATCGGGCTGGCCCACGTCTGCGTCGTGGTCGGCGTCGTAAAGCGGCAGCGGATAATCCTGTAGCGAGATGCGGGTGACATCGGCGTCGAGCAGGGTCAGCTCCTTGGCGGCCAGCGCCGCCAGCCTGGTGTTGTGCGACCCCGTGCGGGTCGAGCCGGACATGACCAGGATTTTCGGGGCAGACATCGGCGGCTCCGTGGGCGGGCCGGATTGAATAACACGCCAGCCTCTCAGTCGTCATGGCCGGGGCGCGTAGCCTCTCATTTGTCATGGGCCGGGCTCGTCCCGGCCATCGCGCTTAGGATGGCAAGGTGCTCACCTAAGCGGGGTCACCGGGTCAAGCCCGGTGACGACAAGCGGAATGTGTCGAGAAAAACGGGCTACTTCCCGCGGTAGACCCACACGCGGGCCGGCGGCACGTTCAGCCAGATCAGCTCGGAGCACTTCGCGCTGATGCTCGACATCTCTTTCGGGATCGGCGGCATCATCGCGTAGGTGAACTGGATGAAGGGCGCGCTCGGCTGCAGCAGGGTCACCGCGTCGGCGATCAGACGCAACCGCGTGCGCGGTGCCTTGGTCATCAGCGGCAGGCCCGACACGATGGCGGCGGCCGGTTCGCGGATCGTGTTCTCGAGCGTGCGGCGCAGGCGATAGGCATCGCCCTGCACGACCGTCGCTTCCGGATAGCGCGCGCGCAGCAGGCGGCAGAAATCGGGATTGAATTCGACCAGCACGAGCCGCGCCGGATCGACGCCGCGCTGAACCAGCGCCTGCGTCACGGGACCGGTGCCGGGCCCGAGCTCGATGATCGGGCCGTTCGACTCCGGATCGACATAACGCGCCATCGTGCGCGCCAGCGCACGGCCCGACGGCATCACCGCTCCGGTACGGATCGGCTTCTCCATCCACGACCGGATGAACTGCATCTCGTCGTCGAGACGAAATGGCTTTTTTTCAACGCGGGCGAAGGATGGAGATGGCATTGCTGATGTCACGCGCACGAAGGACGATGGCTGAAAAAGCCTATGTCACGGGTATAGGGCGCGGAGCGAGGGGTCAAGATGGCTACTCGGCGTTGCTGCCGCGAGTTCCCAGACCGTCCAGGAACTCCTTGACCCGGCTGAAGAATCCGGTCGATTCCGGCTGGTTCTCATCAGACGAGAGCTTTTCGAACTCGGCCAGAAGCTCGCGCTGACGTTTGCTCAGGTTCTGCGGCGTCTCTACCGACACCTGGACATACATGTCACCCGTCTGCTTCGACCGTAGCACCGGCATACCTTTGCTGGTGAGCCGGAAGCGTCGCCCGGTCTGCGTACCACCCGGGACTTTCACGCGCGCTTTGCTGCCGTCGATTGCCGGCACCTCGAATTCGCCGCCCAGCGCCGCCGTCACCATCGAGATCGGCACGCGGCAATAGAGATCGGCGCCGTCGCGCTGGAAGAACTCATGCTGCGCGAGCGAAAGGAAAATATAGAGATCGCCCGGCGGTCCGCCGCGCACGCCGGCCTCGCCCTCGCCGCTAAGACGAATGCGCGTGCCGTCCTCGACGCCGGCCGGGATATTCACCGAGAGCGTGCGCTCACGCATCACGCGCCCGGCGCCGCTGCAGTCCTTGCACGGATCGTCGATGACCTGGCCGCGGCCCTGGCAGACCGGACAGGTGCGCTCCAGCGTGAAGAAGCCCTGTGCATGGCG
>DATARB010000113.1:0-2118 GCA_036264375.1 Pseudolabrys sp. | reverse complement strand
GCCGCGCATGACATGGACGGCGGCGAGTTCGCCGCGCTTGACACGCTGCAATACGGTCTGGCGCGAGACGCCGAGCGCGCGCATTGCCTCGCGCATCGGCAGGAAGTCCTCGCCGGCATCACCGTTGAAGCGATCCTTGAGGTCTTCGGTGAGGCGGATACGCCAAGGGGCGCCGGGTGTCGGCTGCTCGCCGGCAATAATGCCGTCATTGAGCAAGCGATGGATGGTCGATGGGGCGACGCCAAGCACGACAGCGGCCTTCTTGATCGTCAGTAGTTCGCCCTCCGGCGCACAGGCCGTCGGCTCGAAGCAGGGAATACCCCAGTGGCGGCGCAGGTTGCCGACGCGGCCGGCGGTGAAGCGATGACCATATGCCGTGGCCCGCTCCTGCCGATTGAGGATGCCGGCGATCACAGCATCGGGGTAATGGGCCGCGAGCCGGTGCAGCAGCGCGATCGTGTCCTCGTCGGTGCGGACGGTGGCCGGCCGCGAGCGCGGCAGAGTGAGGTCGATCTCGTTGAGCGCGCCGCCCTTCCAGCGCAGCGCGAGATAGGCGGCCGCCTTGTCGCGATCGACCTTGATCGTGACGTCTTCGATGAGGGTGCGTAGCAGCTCCTTCCTGTCGCGCGGCGTGGTCGTTGGCGCGTTCCAGACGGCGGCGACATCGGGTCCGAGTGCGAGCAGACGATCGCGCTCGGCCTGCGAGATCACCCGCGGCCTTTCTTTTTCGCGGCGTTCCAGCTCGATCTTGGCCGTCTCAAGTGCGCGCAGGCGCTCCTCCCAGTCGCGTTCGAGGCCGCGCGCCACCAGCCGGTTGTCGGGATCGACAGCGCGATAGCGACGCTCGGCGCGTTGCGCTTCGTAATTGGCTCGCTCGACCCCGAGCCGCCACTGCTTCAAAGTGGCTTCGCGTTCGACTTCCAGCCGCTCAGCGGCGGCAAGGGTGGCGGCAAGCCCAGCCGGCTCCAGGGCAGCGACGAAGGTCCGAGTGACGGCCTCGTCGATCTGGATACCGCCGATATTGAGGCAATAGACGCCGCGGTTCTCGACGAGAACCTTGCCCGGGCAGTGGTAACCTGGCGAAGCATTGCGACCACGATCGTGGGTGTGCAGACGGCGACCGAAATGGCCACAGCGGGCCAGCCCTTGCAGAAGTGCGCCGCCCTCCCTCACGGCGCCGCCCGCCTGGTGCGGTCCGGGCTTTGTATTGCGGGCGATGCGTTCCTGGTTTGCCTCATAGGTCTGCCAGTCAATGAAGCCCGGATGATGCTCCGGGATCAGCACCTGCCATTCGGCGCGCGGGAGGTGTCGCACGCGCTTCTTGCGCCCGCCGGTGGCATCGAGGACGATCTCGTGGCGGGTTCTGCCATAGACGTAAGCGCCGGCGTAGACGGGGTTGGTGAGCACCTGGTGGATGGCGGTGTAGCTCGCCTCGACCCATCGGATCTCGCCGCCTTGATGCATCTGCAGCGGGAATTTGAGCCCCTCCGAGCGGAACCACAGCCACACGCGCCGGGCCGAGCCGGTCTCGGCGAATTGGGCAAAGATCTGGCGGATGGCGGTGCAGACGGCTTCATCAGGGTGAAAACAAACCTCGCCCTCCTCCTCGCCCCAGACAAAGCCAACGGGCAGGCCACGCCGGAGTTCGCCGCGCGCCGCCTTGTTGCGAATGCCGCCATTGAGGCGCGCGCGCAATATGTGCAACTCTGCTTCGCTCATGGTGCCCTTCAACCCCAGCAACAACCTGTCATTGAACACCGCCGGGTGATAGAGGCCGTCGCCATCGCCGATCAGCGTGTCGGTGAGGCCGGCGAGATCGATGAGGCGATACCATTCGGCATTGTTGCGGGCCAAGCGCGAGACTTCCAGACCCAGCACGAGGCCAACACGGGCGAGCGCTACCTCGGCGGTGAGCCGGGCAAAGCCGGAGCGGGTCGCGGTTCCGCCGCCAGACAGGCCCAGGTCTTCATCAATGACGACGATCCGTTCGGCGGGCCAGCCGAGCTCGCGGGCCTTGCTGGCGAGCGCGTATTGCCGCTCAGTCGATTCGCGATTGTGCTCGACTTGAGCGGCGCTCGACTGACGCAGATAGACGACGGCATGGCGCGCGAGATGGCT
>DATARB010000090.1:0-1874 GCA_036264375.1 Pseudolabrys sp. | reverse complement strand
CGACCTCAACACCGACAACTCGAAGCTGAATTCCGAAAAGCGGTCGATCGAGGCTGGTATCCAATTCAGCTTCATGGCGCCCTATAAGGGCTTCATCAACTTGACGCCGACCGTCTACAAGGAATGGCAGCATGACGGCTTTTCCGCCCTCCGTGGCACCAACCCGTCGGGCGACGTCGATTTCGACACGACCTGGGGCTTCGAATGGTTGTATGTGCAGCCGCTCGGCTTCCTGCCGCCGTCGATCCCGCTGACCTACAAGTTCTTCGGCACGATTCATGGTCCGAAGGGTTCGGGTGAGGGTGCCGCCGCGGCCCCGCGCACGACCGAATACTATCTCCAGCAAAACCTCAGCCTCGATGTCGGTCAGATGCTCGGCCAGCGGCCGAACATGGTCTCACTGTGGGCCGGCTATCGGTACTGGGTGAACAAGTTCGGCCTCAATCATGATCTGGTGCCCTATGCGATTGAGAGCACATGGCTCACCGGTGTGACGGTGGCCTTCTGACCCGCAGAGCAAGCGCCTGATGAGGTCAGCTGCCGCGGTAGGTCGAATAGCTCCACGGCGAGACCACCAGCGGCACGTGATAGTGGCCCTCGGGCTCCGACACCGCGAAGCGGATCGGAACGATGCCCAGGAACGGTGGATCGGCAAGCGGCACGCCGCGGCCGGCGTAATAGTCCGCTACGGCGAAACGCAATTCATAGGTGCCGATGGGTACCGGCCGCTCCGCGATCAGCGGCGCGTCGGTACGGCCGTCGCGGTTGGTGATGACGCGCAGGAGCAAGCGCGCTTCGCCGGCGTCCGAGATTTCGAACAGTTCGATTGTGAAGCCTTCGGCCGGCTGGCCGGCATGTACGTCGAGCACATGCGTCGACAGCCGACCGGACAGCTTGAGTTTGTCCGGCGCCTTGACGCGCAGGTCGAGGCGCAGCGCCGCGATGCGGAAGATCTCGGAAAGCGCGGTTTCTCGTTCCTCGGCCGCGCTGTGGGCGAGACGCCGCTCGAACTGTCGCAAGATCGAATCCTTGGTGTGGCGCCGCACGCTGACGATGAAGGGGAAGCCGAACTTCGCCCGATAGGCATCGTTGAGCTGATGGAAGCGCGCGAACTCCGCGTCGCTCAGCCGGTCAAGTCCGGCGCTGGCCTGCTCACGGGTTGAATCGGCGGTCAGCGCACCGGCGCGCATGGCCTTTCCGCCGAGATCGGGGTGCGCTTTGATGAGCGCAAGCTGCGCATCGGCCGGGGCCGCGCCCACGGCGTGAGTCATCGCCTCGTGCAAAGCCGCGAGCGTGGCGAAGGGACGTTTCGCGCTTACAGCTTCCGCCACCCAGGGCGAATGCTCGTAGATGTCGCCGAGCGCGGTGGTGAAGTCCGCCGGCGAGGCGCTGTTGAGGCTTTCAAGCGTGTGCATGGTCATCGTGCGGTCCGGCTCGGAAATGTTCTCGGAGGCGTCTATTGCGCCGGCGCGCCGGCCGCAATCCAGAAGGCCAGCACCTGGCGCTCTTCCGGCGTGATCTCGGTGATATTGCCCGGCGGCATGGCGTGCGAGCGCACGGCGTTGATGGCGATCAGGCGCGCGTGCAGGCGGATCTGATCCGGATCGTCGAGCCGTATGCCCTTCGGCGCGGTCGGGATGCCCGTCCACACCGGCTCGGCGGCATGGCACATGCTGCAGCGGGAGATGACGATGTCCTGCACATCGGCGAATTTCACCGGGCCGGGCAGGGACCCGGTCTTCTCGCCCGAGGGGCCGGCCGCCGACAGGAAGGCGATCGCGATCATGCCTGCCGCGGCGACGGCCCAGGTCCACCAGGGGCTGCCTTTGCCTTCGTGGCGCGAATTGAAGAAGTGGCGGATCACCGGCCCGATC
>DATARB010000038.1:0-5194 GCA_036264375.1 Pseudolabrys sp. | reverse complement strand
AAGGCAATCGCGGCAGAAGGCGCTCACGGCACCTCGCGCTCCCAGGGCTGGCCGCCGAGCGCCATGTGCGCCATGGCGATGTCGGTAGGCGCGACGCCAGCCTCTGTGGCGAAACTGGACAGCACCGGCTCGTCGCTGGCGAGATATTCGAGCACCCCGATGAGAAATCCCGGCTCGCCGGCGGCGGAGCGAATCTCGCCCGGCCCGATGCCGGTGACGGCGAGAAATCGCCCGAGCCGCTCGCCGTCGCCCGCCAAGTAGGTAAGAGCCTGAATCGCCAAGGCTTCTGCCAGTTCTTTGGTCATCCGGCGGCCTGCTTTCATCGGTAAGATTTGCCTTTCGTCAAGATTTCGGCGCTAGCGTGGCCCTTGATCATGCCCGACCGCGCGCGGCCTGGCGACGCCGGACGCACGGCGGCAGGAGCCTTGGGGACAAAATGGGGCGGGGGACATGGCGAAAACCGTCCTGATCGTGGAGGACAACGAGCTCAACATGAAGCTCTTCCACGATCTTCTCGAGGCGCATGGCTATCACACCGTCGGCACCCGCAACGGGATCGACGCGCTCGGGCTTGCGCGCCAGCACCGGCCGGATCTGATCCTGATGGATATCCAATTGCCGGAAGTCTCCGGCCTCGAAGTGACGAAATGGCTCAAGGACGATCCCGAACTCAAGGCTATCCCGGTGGTCGCGGTCACCGCCTTCGCCATGAAGGGCGACGAGGAGCGCATCCGCGAGGGCGGCTGCGAGGCCTACATGTCCAAGCCGATCTCGGTCGGCAAGTTCATCGAGACGATCCGTCATTTCCTGGGGCCGGCGTGAGGGTTTTGCAATGAGCGCGCGTATCCTGGTCGTCGACGACATCCCCGCCAATGTGAAGCTCCTGGAAGCGCGGCTGTCGGCGGAATATTTCGACGTCGCCACCGCCTATAGCGGAGTCGAGGCGCTGGCGCTGTGCGAGCGCGCCGAATGCGACATCGTGCTGCTCGACGTGATGATGCCGGACATGGACGGTTTCGAGGTCTGCCGGCGGCTCAAGTCCAACCCGGCGACGCATCACATTCCGGTGGTGATGGTCACCGCCCTCGACCAGCCGTCCGACCGCGTGCGTGGGCTTGAGGCCGGGGCCGACGATTTCCTGACCAAGCCGGTGACCGATGTGGCGCTGGTCTCGCGCGTGCGATCGCTGTCGCGGCTGAAAATGGTGACGGACGAGCTGCGCATGCGCGCGCTGACCACCAAGGAAATCGGCATCCAGAGCCCCGAGCGCGATGCTGTCGCCGAAACCGGCAAGAACGGCCGCATTCTCATCGTCGATGACCGGCCGTCGTCCTACGACCGGCTGGTGGCGACGCTCGTCACCGAGCATGCGGTCGACGTCGAGACCGATCCGAACGAGGCACTGTTCCACGCCGCTGAAGGCAATTACGACCTGCTCCTCGTCTCGCTCGGCTTGCAGAATTTCGACGGCCTGCGGCTGTGCAGCCAGGTGCGCTCTCTGGAGCGCACGCGCAACACGCCGATCCTCGCGGTGGCCGAACCCGACAACAACGCGCGGCTGGTGCGGGGCCTTGAGATCGGCGTCAACGACTACCTGATCCGTCCGATCGACAAGAACGAGATGCTGGCGCGCGTACGCACCCAGATCAAGAAGAAGCGCTACACCGAACGGCTGCGCGACAATGTGCAGGCGTCGATCGAGATGGCCATCACCGACGCGCTCACCGGCCTGTTCAACCGGCGCTACATGGAGACGCATCTTTCGGCGCTGGTGGAGCAGGCGGCCAATCGCGGCAAGCCGATCTCGGTACTGGTCGTCGATATCGACTTCTTCAAGTCGATCAATGACGGCCACGGCCATGACGCCGGCGACGATGTGCTGCGCGAGTTCGCGCTGCGCATCCGCAAGTCGATCCGCAACATCGATCTCGCCTGCCGCTACGGCGGCGAGGAATTTGTTATCGTGATGCCGGAGACGGACATGGGCGTCGCCACAATGGTGGCCGAGCGTCTGCGCCGGCGCATCGCCAGCGAGCCTTTCCCCATCCAAGAGGGAGGGCGCAGCCTCGCAGTGACGATCTCGATCGGCATCGCCGCGCTCGGCGCAGCAGGCGACAACGCCGCCGCCATGATCAAGCGCGCCGACCAGGCGCTCTATCGGGCCAAGCGCGATGGCCGCAACCGGGTTGTGCCGGACGCCGCCTGAGGTTGTGAGGCGGGGCCGAATCGTGTTGCGGTAAGGCGCCAAACGGTGGCGAATTACCTTTTAGTTTCAGATATTTAAAAAGGCATTTGGCCGCGCGGGGCGCATGGTCTAACCTGCGGCTCTAAGGCTTTCGTGGCGGGTGGGCGCCACCTGTATTCGGCTCCCAAAAGCGACCCGCGCGAAACGCCAACGTCATACCCTACGATGCTCAGGTCCGCCGCATCTCCTGGGTCCGTGGGGTTCGGCCGGTCTGGAAGCGGTGCGAGTGGCCTCCTCATGACACCGCTTCCGGCCGGCCACCTTGTTTCCCCATCGCACGAACACTTGCTGTCATCCCGGGCGAGCGAAGCGAGACCCGGGATCCAGTACGCAGCAGTCCCTCAATAGGCTTCGGTGTGCTGGGTCTTCCGCTTTCGCGGTGGACGACGACCGAGACTTTGTTTGAAGCTGGGGCTGCGCGATCAGCCTTACGGCCGCACGATGGTCCAGCCTTTTTCCTGCAATTCGATCAGCGTGACCACGCCGGCGGGGACGAGCTGCGCGTTGTCGACCAGCGGCGGCTCCTTGCCCTCATTGCGCGCCATCGTATCGAGCGTGTTCTGGCACGCCATGAACGAGACATTCGGCATGCCCTGCTTGAACGACTTCAGGCGGGTCAGCACCGGCGTCTTGTCGGCGCGCAGCATGTTGAGGCCGGCGTTGAAGGCGACGATCTCGATCTCAACTTCGTCGCCCTTGTCGGAATAGTACTTCGACACGTTGGCGGCGACATTGAGCACCGCGTTCATCTTGCCCGGATCGTCGTCGCTGATCTGCAGCGCCAGACGATGCGTCTGGCCGGCCTGCGCCGGCGAGAAGGCGAGCGGCAACAACATCAGAACGGAAAACAGAAAGCGGCGCATGAAATTCTCCCAAGCGGAATGATGAGCCCGACACTATCAGGATCACCCCTGGGGAGGCTGGATATTCCGAGCCGGGTTCGCGGACAAAAGCCCGCGCGCCGAAATAACGCTGCAAAAACAAAGGGCGCCCGAAAGGGCGCCCCGTTTTGTCCGCGCGCGGACCGTCTTACTTGATCTTACCCTCACGGTATTCGACGTGCTTCTTTGCGACGGGGTCGTACTTTTTCTTGACCAACTTGTCGGTCTGGGTGCGCGAATTCTTCTTGGTCACGTAGTAGTGGCCGGTGCCCGCGCTCGACACGAGTTTGATCTTGAGACTGGCGGCTTTGGCCATGGACTTGTCCTCGAAACGATAAATTGCGGTGGCGGTCTTGCCTTTGGCGCGGAAACTAGCGTCGAACGGCCAAATGTCAAGAATTGGCGGGTTTGACGGGTTTCCTCGTCATTCCGGGGCGCGGCCCTTGCCCGCAAGCCCGGAATCCAGCCTCAAGCTCCGGGCTTGCGTCTGGATTCCGGGTTCGGCGCTTCGCGCCGCCCCGGAATCAGGAGACTCAGAGCAGTTCCCGCATGAAAACCTGGTTTTCCATAAAATAGAACGGCACCGGCAGATCGTGGGCCATTCCAGCCTGCACCCGCGCCGCCAGCTCTTCGAGGATGATCCCGGTGATGGTCGGCATATCGAGCGTCGCCGCCTGCGCGATGGGAACCCAGGTGAGCTCGACCAGCTCCGAATCCGGGCCGACCACGCCCTCGATGGTGTGGGCGATGGTCGAGGCATCCGCCGTGAAGAAGCGGGTATCAAAGCGGCGCGGCCGCCGCGGCGGCGTGATGGCGCGGGCGATGAAGTGGATGTTGCCGAGGTCGGGATAGACGTTGGCATTGGCGAACTCGGTCCAGATTTCGCCGGGCGTCGCCGGCGGTTCGTTGCCTTTGACACCGAGGAGGTGGCCGGTCTCTTCCGCCGTCTCGCGCACGGCGGTGAGCGCCAGCGCGCGCGCGTAATCGTGGGTCGGCTGGGTGACGCGCTCGGTCAGCTTCTTCTCGGCGTCGGGGTGCAATTCGCTGATCGCGGTCATCTGCGCGTCGAGAGTCTCGATGCGGCCGCCGGGAAAGACGAACTTGCCGGGCATGAACTTGTGGCCGTGATGGCGGCGGCCGAGCAGGACCTTGGGCTCAGGCCCGGAGCGGTCGATCAGCATCAAGGTGGCGGCGTCGCGCGGCTCGCTGTCGGGATGCGTCTGGTCGCGCTCCGACTTGGTCATCCGCTCGGCCCAGAGCTTGCCCAAGTGGTTCGTCGCTATGTCTTTCGTCTCCAGATCCTTCGTCATCGTCACTTCCGTTTTTGTTTCCGGCGATGCCGGCTTGCTTGCTGATCGCGCCGCGGCTCACGACGGAACTCTTGGCGCGATGGCCGCTGTGGGCGTCCTTGCCGCCCCTCGGACAAAAGCTCGAAACGCAGAGCGCCGGCCACGGGCGCTGCTTCTACCAGCTTCACGGTGACGCTGTCGCCCAGACGATAGGTGTCGCCTGAGCGGTTGCCGATCATGGCGTGGGCCTTCTCGTCGTAGCGATAATATTCGTCGCCGATGGTGCGCGCCGGAATAAAGCCGTCGGCGCCGGTTTCATGCAGCTTCACGAAGAGGCCGGCGCGATGCACGCCGGAGATGCGGCCATCGAAGGTCGCGCCGACGCGGTCGGCCAGGTAATGCGCGATCAGCCGGTCGCTGGTTTCGCGCTCGGCAAGCATGGCGCGGCGCTCGGTGGCCGAAATCTCGGCGGCGATCTCGGCGAGGTCTTTGGCTTCGGTGGCGTCGGGCAGGCCATCTTTCCCGAGATTGAGCGCGCGGATCAGCCCGCGATGCACGACCAAGTCGGCATAGCGACGGATCGGCGACGTGAAATGCGCATAGCGGCGCAGGTTGAGACCGAAATGGCCGTAGTTCTCCGCCGCGTATTCGGCCTGTGCTTGCGAGCGCAGCACCACCTCGTTGACGAGTTGCTCGTTGTCGCGGCCCTTCACGCGCGCGAGGATGCGGTTGAAGGCCTCGGGCTTGAGCACGCCGCCTTTGGCGAAGGAGATGTCCAT
>DATARB010000025.1:0-3307 GCA_036264375.1 Pseudolabrys sp. | reverse complement strand
GAGCCGATCCAATATCCGGCGACCGGCGCGGCCCATGTCACCGCCGTCATCGTCACCGTGGCGCCCGGCGGCAAAACCATCGTGCACGAGCACGGCGTGCCGATGTTCGCCTACATCCTCGACGGCGAACTCACCGTCGATTACGGCGCGCATGGCAAACGCACCTACCGTAAGGGCGACGCGCTGATGGAGGCCATGGCGGTCCCGCATTTCGGCAGCAACACCGGCGCCGAACCGGTGCGCATCCTCGCCGTCTACATGGGCGCGGAAGGCTCCAAGGACACGATCCCGGTGAAGTAGCCTCCCGCCCTCACTGCGCGCGGAAGATCGCCGGGTTGGGCTTGAGCACGCTCAGGATGATGTGGCTGATGTTGATGTCCTTGCCCGGATAGGTGCTGCCGCCGCTGGTGTTGTGGCAGGAGAAGCAGTTGGTGCCGGTGCCCTGCACGAAGGTCTCCAGCGTCGCATTGGCGAGGTCGATCGAGCCGATCGCCTCCTCGTCCATGTTGCCGTCGCCCGGCTTGAGCGTGTTGGCCAGCATCCAGACGGTGCCGTTGAGCGCATAATTGGCGAAGACCGGGTTCACCACCTTGCTCGACTGCTGCTTGATCGCCGCCTGGAAGTTGGCGTTGATCGATTTGATGTCGGCGACGCGCGAGTCCGGCGTTGCGCCGCCGAACTGGAATTGCCGGAACACGTTGGTGATCGGTGCGATCACCTGCGTCGCCGGATCGATGCTGAGGTTCTTCGACAGCACGTTGCTGGCGTTGGCGGGTGTGCCGCCTTTGTAGAAGGTGGAACTCTGTGCGCTCACCGGATCGGGCGAATGCGGATCGCCGTTCGGCGGCAGGTTGGGCGCGTTGTTGATCTGCTCGAAGGTCGCCCAGGCAAATTCCGGATGATCCTTGATCACGCCGACCACATGGATGCCGACCAGCGCCACCGGCACGTTGCTCTGCGTCTTGCCGTTCGTCTTCAGCTTCCCCTTGCCGTCGCTTTCCAAGAGTTCGATGGTCGCTGTGGTGGTGTAGACGCCGCTCGTGTCCTCGCCCGGCTGCACGATGCGCCAGGAGCTTTTGATCACCGTCGCGGCGAGCGGATAAGCGAGCGAAGGCGGGGCGTTCTTGTAGCGTGCCTCGCCGAAATATTTCTGCGTGAAATTGAAATAGATCGGGTCCATGTGCGTCGCGTAATAGACCGTACGCCCGTTCTGATCGACCAGCACGCCGCCCGGGCCCGCCTGCTCGAACGAGCCGATCGACTTCGGCTTCTCGCTGCGCGGCCGCAGCACCAGCGTGCGCGGGCCGACCGTGGCCGCGACCGTCAGGCCGGGCTTCAAGTCGTCATAGGTGGGCAGCAGCAGAAACAGCGGCAGGCCGGTCTTCGGATCGGTCTGCACCCAGTGCACCAGCGCGCTCCACGACCAGAGCTGGAAGTCGCAATCGGTCTGCGGCGCGCCGCCATTGGGGTTGATGAAGAACGGTTGCAGTCCCTTCGATTCCCACCAGCCTAGCGGGGCGTTGCAATTCGCCTGCTGCGCGGCGGCGGGTTGGCCGGAACCGAGGCCAATCAGCGCGCCGAATGCCGCCATAAACGAGACGCGCGCGGCTGCACGCGCAAGCCGGACGAATAACGGACACGCCATGGACGTCCCCCTGGATTAAGCCGTGCGAGCGATCTGGCGATCATGCACGGGCGCCGCCGATTATACAATTTTAGGTAACACTATTATTTTTATAAAGTTATAGGTTGTAAAGAGGCGCGAGCGCCAAAGCGGGGCGCGATCCCCATGCATCCCGGATTTTTATGAATGAAAGCCGCCCGGCCGCCGGCCGCGCGCGCTCAGTCGAACAGGCCGTACGCGGCCCACTTCGTGGTCGGGATCTCGGCACCGATCTTGTAGTGGAACGACAGGATCTTCATGTGATCCGGCGTGCCTTTGCACGTATACGACACCGCGTACCACTTACCGCGGCTGCGAAACGCGGCGCCGGCCGCCGTCACGATGTCGTCTTGGACCGCAGGCTCCGATATGGCGCCCGCGACAGTGCGGTCCGGACGGAAGTGCCGCGCGTCCTTGTCCTTGCGGATGTCGTTCATCGCCGTGTAATCGCACAGCTGCAGCAGCCGTTCACTCGGCGTGAGCAATTGCAGGCTGCGCTCCAAACCCGCATCGGCCGCCACGGCTTGCGAAGCGATAATCATGGCCGCGCCGATTGCGAGTGCGAGCACGCGCATGCAAACGTCCTCCCGAATCCGATAGAGGTCCCCGCGCCATTTAGGCGAGGTACACCGGCCCAAGCAACCGCCGACGGCCGCTTGTCCCAGGTAAAAATGGCGAGAACACGGACAAAATCCCGCGCCGGCAGCACAGCTGCTGCGCGGATCACACGTATTTGGGATCGCGGTGCAGGAGTTCGATGGAGATGCCCTGCGGCCCGCGCAGGAAGCAGATCTTGATGCCCGGCCGCGGCACGTGCGGCTCCTGGCTGAACTCGCAGCCCTTCGCCTTCAAGTCGGCGGCGATCGCATCGATGTCGGAGACGAAAAGACCGAAGTGGTCGAGCCCTTGATACGGGGTCGTGGGTGGGGCGTTGACGCCGTCGCCGGGCTTCACCTGGGCGATGAAGATCTTGGCGCCGCCGAGCTTGAGATCGATGCGCGGCTTGCCCTCCTGGGTCGAGCGGATGATCTCGGCGCCGAGCATGCGTTCGAACCATTGCGCCGTGCCTTCCGGATCTGGCGTGCGCAAATGAATGTGATCCCAGGTCAAGGTCGCCATAGTTTTCAGTCTCCAGATGTCGCCGGGGGCGCACTATGGCGGGACAGATCAGGCGCGGCAATGATCAAGATGCGCCGCCGGCGCGGGAGCCAGGCCCGCGCGGACGGCGAGCACGAAGGCCGGAAGAATGAACAGCGGCCCGAACACGAGGCCGGTCAGCTTCACCAGCGCCGATGCGGCAAGCGGCACCGCCAGGATCAGCGCGCAAACGGCCAGCAGCCTGCGCTCGGACCCGAATGACGCGAGCGGCTGCGCCATGAGCCAGGCGACCACGATCGCGCCGAACACCATGTCGTAGTCCTGCAAATAGGGCGTCGCGAGACAGGTGCCGAGCACGAGCACTGCGTTCTTGATGCCGGCGGGGACCGCGCGCCACCACACCACCGCAACAGCGGCACAGGCGATGAGGCCCGTGAAGGCCTGGACGACATAAGCCGTCTCGACCGAGGCGCCGAGCAGCCGCGCCGCAACGAAGACCGAGACGAAGCGATTCCAGACGCCGGTGCCGTCTTCCAATATCGCTTG
>DATARB010000024.1:0-2987 GCA_036264375.1 Pseudolabrys sp. | reverse complement strand
TATTCGAGCGCGCCCTGCTCTTCCAGCACCTTCACGAACTGCGCGACGGTCGAGCGCTTCTGGCCGACCGCGACATAGACGCAGTACAGCTTGATCTTCTCGTCCGGCTGCGCGTTGAGCGGCTTCTGGTTGAGGATGGTGTCGAGCGCGATGGCGGTCTTGCCGGTCTGGCGGTCGCCGATGATCAGCTCGCGCTGGCCGCGGCCGATCGGGATGAGCGCATCGATGGCCTTGAGGCCGGTCGCCATCGGCTCATGCACCGACTTGCGCGGGATGATGCCGGGCGCCTTCACGTCCACGCGCTTGCGCTCGGTGGCCTGGATCGGGCCCTTGCCGTCGATCGGATTGCCGAGCGCGTCGACCACGCGGCCGAGCAGGCCCTTGCCGACCGGCACGTCCACGATGGCGCGGGTGCGCTTGACGGTCTGGCCTTCCATGATCTCGCGGTCGTTGCCGAAGATCACGATGCCGACGTTGTCGCTTTCGAGGTTCAGCGCCATGCCGCGGACGCCGTTCTCGAACTCGACCATCTCACCGGCCTGGACGTTGTCGAGACCGTAGACGCGGGCGATGCCGTCGCCGACGGAGAGCACCTGTCCGACCTCGGAAACTTCGGCTTCCTGGCCGAAATTCTGGATCTGCTCTTTAAGGATGGCGGAAATTTCTGCGGCGCGGATGTCCATCAGCGTGCCTCTTTCATCGCGAACTTGATCGCATTGAGCTTGGTGCGGAGCGAACTGTCGACCATGCGGCTGCCGACCTTGACGATCAGGCCGCCGATGATGGCCGGATCGACCTTCACATCCAGGTCGATGTCCTTGCCGCCGGTGACGTTTTTGAGCGCGTCTTTGAGCGCGCCGAGATTCTGGTCGTTGAGCGTCTCGGCGACCGTGATCTCTGCGAGGACCTCGCCTTTGTGGCGGGCGACCAGCGCACGGTAGCCGCGGATCATATCGCGAACGGCGAACAGGCGCCGATTGGTCGTGATGACGCGCAGGAAATTGGCCGCCAAGCCGGTGATGCCGGCTCTGTTCAGGATCGCCGAGAGCGCCTTGAGCTGCTCGTCGACGCCGAACACCGGGCTGCGCACCAGACGGGTGAGATCGGGGTTTTCAGCGACCATGGCGTCGAATCGGTCCAGGTCGCCTTTGACGGCATCGGTTGCCTTGGCCTCGAGCGCGAGCTCGAACAGCGCGCTCGCGTATCGGCCAGCCATGCCGGAGATATGGGGGTCTTCGCCTGCCACGTGGACGCTCGTTTTTCGTTACTTCATTCGCGGGCCTGACGCCGTCGCGGGATGGCGGCGCAACCTACTGGAATTCAAGAGGGAATTCCGATCTCCGAAGGCAGCGCGGTAGCCCGTGTAAAACCTTCGTGAAATCGAGCGGCTAGCTAACACAGCAGGCAGGGCGGTGCAACACGCGCGGGCAGTTGCGTCGCCGCAAGTGCCTCATTTGTTTGCCCAACATACCCACATGCCCACCGCCGTTTGACAATACCGCATCGCCGCGATGCCTCGCCAGACGCGCCCGTCCGCTATAGCCTCGCCGTCCAAGCGACTCGGGCAACCCCGTGGCGCCTGGAACCCCACGCCGCCGGGACCCGACAATTCAATGACGTCTTTACGCGCCTCTGCCGACGCCACCGGCACGGCCAAGCTCTTGGTCGTGCTTCTTGCTTTTGCCTGGGGCTGCAATTGGCTCGCCACACCTTTCGCCCTGCCGGAGGTATCGCCGTGGAGCCTGCGCTTTGCCGGCTCCGGACTGGGCGCGATCACCCTCGTGACCGCGGCTCTGCTGACTGGCCACAGTTTGCGGCTGCCACGCGATCAGGCGCTGCATGTGATGGTGCCGGGCCTGCTTAACGTTGCGGGATTCCAGATCCTGTCCGCGCTCGCCCAATTGAACGGGGCGACCTCGCGCGCCATCATCATTGCCTATTCGATGCCGATCTGGGCGGCGCTGTTGAGCTGGCTCATGCTCGGCGAGCGCCTCAACAGAACCCGCTTGATCGCGCTGGCCCTGTGTATAGCGGGGATCGGCATCCTGGTGTGGCCCTTGCTCGCCGCCGGCGCACCCCGCTTCGTACTCTACTCGTTGGGCTGCGCATGGGCCTGGGCGCTGGCCACGGTCTACCAGAAATGGATGAAGGTGACCGTGCCGCCGCTCGCCAATGCGGCTTGGCAGCTCATCTTCGGTTTCGTGTTCATCGCCGCCGGGACGTTCGCCTTCGAGGGCTATCCGCATTTGTGGCCGCTGCATGCGAGAGCGCTGATCGCCCTCCTTTACATCGGGATTTTCGGCGTCGGCCTCGCGCACTTCCTCTGGTGGGCCATCGTCGGCAAATTGCCGGCGACCACAGCCTCGATCGGCGCGCTGCTGGTGCCGGTGGTCGGCGTCGTCGGCTCGACCATCCTGCTCGGCGATCGCCCGACAGCGGCGGACATTGTCGGCTTCGTCCTCATCTTCGTCGCCGCAGCCTCGGTGTTGCTGTCGCCGGCTGCGAAGCCGGCCGAGATGCCGGAGTAGACGTTAGAGCAAGCTGCTTTTGCCTCGCACCTTGCTCCGCTCATTCCCGCGCAAGCGGGAATCCAGAAAGTGCAGGAAATCCAAGCTTAAGGACTGGGTCCCCGCTTCGCGGGGACGGGCGGGGCGGACTTGCGTCAGCGCGTCTGCGTGCCTTCCAGAAAAATATCGGCCGCCGTCTCGATCAGGCGTGCGCGCTCATCGCCGCCGGTCGTCGCCATTCCGGTCAAAGCCCGCAATTGCGCGTCACCCGTCAGCGAGTCGAGGAAGATGGCAGCGAGCCGCCGCGGATCGCCGGCGCGTAGCCGGCCTTCGGCCTGTTGCGCGGCGATGAGCTTGGCGATGGCCGCATAAGTCTCCTCCGGCGCGGCGTTGAAAAAGGCGCGCGCGGCGTCCGGATGGCGATGCGCCTCGGCGACGGCGAGGCGATGCACCTCGAGCGCCCGGCGCGTCAGCAGCACC
>DATARB010000100.1:0-5782 GCA_036264375.1 Pseudolabrys sp. | reverse complement strand
CTGGAGATTTTCCAGGACGGTCATGCGCGAGAAGATGCGGCGGCCCTCGGGCGCCTGCGCCAGCTTGAGACGGGCGATCTCATGCGTCGGCATCCGCGTGATGTCCTGCCCGTCGAAGGCGATCGCGCCTTCGCGCGCGCGCGGATTGCCGCAGATGGTCATCATCAGCGTCGACTTGCCGGCGCCGTTGGCGCCGATCAGCGTGACGATCTCGCCGGCATTGACGTCGAGGTCGACGCCCTTGAGCGCCTGCACGCGGCCGTAAAAGGTCTGCACGCCGCGCACGGTGAGGAGCGGGGAGGTCATGGAGTTTCCCCATCGTCATTCCGGGGTGCCGCGAAGCGGCGAGCCCGGAATCCAGACACAGACTCAGTCTGCGCGTCTGGATTCCCGGTTCGCGAACTGCGTTCGCGGCCCGGAATGACAGAATTCATCACAGCCCCACCTCCGCTTCGACCTTTTCCACGTCCTCATCGGCGACGCCGAGATAGGCGGCGATCACCTTCTCGTCGTTGCGCACGACATCAGGCGCGCCGTCGGCAATCTTCACGCCGTAGTCGAGCACGACCACGTGGTCGGAAATCTCCATCACCACGCTCATATCGTGCTCGATCAAAAGGATCGAGATGGCATGCTCGTCGCGGATCGCCAGCAGCAGTTCGTTGAGCTCGGCGCTCTCGCGCGGATTGAGCCCGGCGGCGGGTTCGTCGAGACAGAGGAGCACCGGTTCGGTGCACATCGCGCGTGCAATCTCCAGCCGCCGCTGCGCACCGTAAGGGAGGTCTCCCGCCGGGTCGTCGGCGCGCGCAAGGAGGCCGACGCGCTCGAGCCATTGCCGCGCCTTGTCGATCGCCGCGCGCTCGGCCCTCGCGAACGAGGGAAATCCGAGCACGCCGAGCAGCGTATAGCCGGAGGCCAGCATCAGCCGGTTGTGCTGCGCCACCAGCAAGTTCTCCAGCGCCGTCATGCCGGGAAACAGGCGGATGTTCTGGAAGGTGCGGGCGACGCGCGCCTGCTGCGTTACCAGAAAATCCGGCATGCGCTCGAGCAGAAAGAGCGCGCCGTCCGCGCGCGTGAGGCTGCGTCGTCCGCTGCCGGTGAGCGTCTCCAGCGCCTCCCACGCGGATGCGGCGCCGTGCCGCAGGCCGAGGCGGCCTTCGCTCGGCTTGTAGAAACCGGTGATGCAGTTGAACACGGTGGTCTTGCCGGCGCCGTTCGGACCGATCAGCGCGGTGATGTCGCCTTGCCGCGCCTCGAACGAGAGATCGTCGACGGCGACGAGCCCACCGAAGCGCATGCGCAGGTGCTCGACCTTCAGCAGGATGTCGCCGGTCCCGCTCATCAGCCGTGACCTTGTCCGACGAGGTCGGAGGCGATGGTCTTGCGCTCCTTCAGGAACACGGAAGGATCGCGCGTCGAGATCAGCCCGCGCGGCCGCCAGATCATGATCAGCACCATGGCGAAGCCGAACAGCAGCATGCGGTACTGCGTCGGATCGAAGGTCGCCCCAAAGATCTGCTTGAGGAAGTCGAGTTCGCGCAACATCTCGGTGCCGCCGATCATCACGATGGCGGCGATGGCGACGCCGATCTGGCTGCCCATGCCGCCGAGCACGACGATGGAGAGGATGCTCGCCGACTCCAGGAAGGTGAACGAGTCCGGCGAGATGAAGCCCTGGCGCGCGGCGAAGAACGAGCCGGCGAAGCCCGCGAACATCGCACCCATGGCGAAGGCGGTGAGCTTGGTGTTGGTCGTGTTGATGCCAAGCGAGCGGCAGGCGATCTCGTCCTCGCGCAATGCCTCCCAGGCGCGGCCGACGGGCAGCCTTCGTAATCGTACGGTGACGAAGGCGGTGAGCAGCGCCAGTGCCAGGATCAGATAGTAGAGGAATATCGTGCGGTAGATCGGCGAATATTCGAGCCCGAAGACGGCGGCGAAGCCGTTATCGTCGGCGTTGAACGGAATGCCGAAGAAGGTCGGACGCGGAATGCTGGTGATGCCGGCGTAGCCGTTGGTGAGATCGACGAAGTTGATCAGCACAAGGCGCACGATCTCGCCGAAGGCCAGCGTGACGATGGCGAGATAGTCGCCGCGCAGCCGCAGCACGGGGAAGCCGAGCAGGATGCCCCAGAACGAGGCGAGGCATCCCGCGAGTGGCAGGAGAATCCAGAACGACAGGCCGAAGGTCTTGGCCAGCAGCGCGTACGAATAGGAGCCGACAGCGTAGAAGGCGACATAACCGAGATCGAGCAGGCCGGCGAGACCGACCACGATGTTCAGGCCCCAGCCGAGCATGATGTAGATGAGAATCTGGATGCCGAAATTGTCGATCCACTTCACCGCGCCGCCGAAGCCGGTGGCGAAGACGACGATGACCGGATAGACGATGACGAAACCGATGGCGAAGGGCACGAACCATCGGCCGACGGCGGCGCGCCATGGGGCGGGCGCGGCGGCGGGCTTGAGGGCGCGCTCTCTCAGGCGTGGCTCGATCAGGAGCGCATAGAGAAGACGCCCGGCACCGACGACGGCGACGATCGAGAACAAGAGCGGCCAGCGCGTCCTCAGAATGAGGGTGTTGCTGACATCCTGGACGGTCTGAAAGCCGATCAGCGGCAGGAACAGGCCGAAGGCAATCACCGCGGTGAGCCCCGCATCGCGCAGCGCGCGTGCGACATCGACACTGCGGCTCTGTGGGCCGGTGGCCATGTCAGACCTTCTCGACGTCCGGCCGGCCGAACAGGCCCTGCGGCAGGAAGATCAAGGTGATGGCAAGCACCGAAAACGCCGCGACGTCCTTGTAGTCGATCGAGAAGTAGGCGGACCAGAACGTCTCGATCAGCCCGATGAGCAGGCCGCCGATCACCGCGCCGGGCAGCGAGCCGATACCGCCGAGCACGGCGGCGGTGAAAGCCTTCACGCCCGGCACGAAGCCGTCGGAGAAGGAGACCACGCCGTAATACATCAGGTACATCGTGCCGGCCACGGCGGCGAGTGCGGCGGCGATCACGAACGTAAACGAGATGGTGCGATCGACATCGACGCCGACCAGCGCGGCCATTTTCTGATCCTGCTCGCAGGCGCGCTGCGCGCGGCCGAGCCGCGTCTTGGCGACGAGATACCAGAAACAGGCGAGCAGCACGGCGGTCACGCCCCAGATGATGAGCTGCTTCAGCGACAGCGTCACGGCGTAGCCGTTCTGGGTGAACAGCACGAACTCTCCCTGCACCATCGGCGGGATCGACTTGTTGCGCGGCCCTTGCGTGACCTGCACGAAGTTCGACAGGAAGATCGACATGCCGATGGCGGAGATCAGCGGCGCGAGGCGGAAGGAGCCGCGCAAGGGACGATAGGCGACCCGTTCGATCGTCCAGTTCACCAGCGCGGTGAACAGCATCGCCACGACCAGTACGATCAGCAGCGCGAGCACGACCGATGATATGCCGAGCCAGGTCGTGAGGATCAGGAAGGCGATCAGCGCGATGAAGGCCGACACCATGAACACGTCGCCATGGGCGAAGTTCACCATGCCGATGATGCCGAACACCATGGTGTAGCCGATGGCGATCAGGCCGTAGATGGAGCCGAGCGTGATTCCGTTGATGAGCTGCTGGAGGAAGACCGCCATGTCTCCTTTGCCTTCCCAGGTCGCCCGGCCGACAACCGATTGTTTCGAAGCTCAAGGCTTAACAGGGCATGGCGAGACCGGCAACGCCGCGCGCGGCGTTATTAACGCGGTACGAGGCGAATACGAAAGTAGGGCTGACGCCGGTCTTCGCGCTGGCGGCGCTGATTGGCAGGCGCGCTGAGGGGCCTCGAGGAGGCAGTGCGGCGACTGAGCGCCGCACCGCCAATGTTTGCGTGCAGGCACGCTTCTTTGCGAATCGGCGGCGTCAATGCAGCCCGCCGAAGACCCAGATCAGCAGTAGAAGCGGAAGCGGTATGCCAAGCAGCCACAGCAAAAGATAGCGTCCCATGTCGGTCGTCCCTCTGTTGTTTGTTACGTTGGCAAGAGAATTCGCAGGTATTGCGCGTGGTTCCGCCGCAATCACGAAATGCACGCGCCGGAACCAAGCCTGATGCGGAACGTTGTCCCAAGCGTTGGGCCGGGGAGCATCGAAGGTGAACCTTCGAGCGACACCAACAGCGGAAGGAAGCGAAATGAGCCAGAATCAGAATCCGAATGAGCGTCCAGGTCAGCAGCAGCAAGGTGGCCAGCAGGGTGGCCAACAAGGCGGCGGCCAGCAGGGCGGCGGACAGAAGCCGGGCCAGCAGCAGCAGGGCGGCGGTCAGAAGCCGGGTCAAGGCGGCCAGCAGGGCGGCCAGCAGGGCGGCCAAGGCGGCCAGCACGATCAGAACCGCTAGCATCTGACGCACTGCAATAAGTCAGAGCGAGGGCCCCGCCACCCGGCGGGGCCCTCCGTTTCCACAGTGACATTGGCGCGTGCAACGCGGCTCGCTTATGCTGCGCCATGGCCACGTCCGCGCTCCCGCTGTTTCATCTCTACGGCGATCCGCCGGATGACTCGGCGTTCGACTTCATCCATATCGAGACGATCCCGGCGCGCTCGTCGGTGTACGACTGGACGATCCGCGCGCACCGCCATCGCAACCTGTTTCAAGTGCTGCTGATCGCGCATGGCGGCGGCACGATGAGCTTCGAGACGGCGACCATGCCGTTCTCGGCGCCGGCGGCAATCCTGATCCCCGCCACTGTTGCGCATGGCTTCCGCTTCACCCCGGAGGTGACGGACGGATGGATCGTCAGCTTCACGGAAGATGTCGCGAACGGACTTGGCAACGGACTTGCCAACGGACCTGCCAACGGATTTGGCGAGCGGTCGGCCGATGCGCTGGCGCGGCTGAAGGCGCTGGCCGCCGACCCGGTGGTGCCGCTCGCCGATCTGTCCGAGGCGAAGCGGCTGTCGGCGCTATGCGCCGAGCTCAATGAAGAAGGCTTCCTTGCGCGCGAGGGTCATCGCGTCGCCATGCGCGCGCTCCTGGCGCTGATCGCCATCGAGGTGTTGCGGCTCGCTGCAAGCCGCGCGCGCACCGGCGCGGTGACGCTGACGCGCGCCGACGCGCGCATCGAGGATCTGCGCCGGCTGGTCGATCAGCATTTCAAGCGTGAGCGGCAGATCGGGTTCTACGCCGAAAAGCTCTCAATGACGCCGGACCGGCTCAACGACCACGTGAAGCGCGCGAGCGGCGTGACTGCGGGCCATTTGATCCGTCAGCGCGTGTTGACCGAAGCCAAGCGCCAGCTCGTCTTCACGACGCAGAGCATCCACGAGATCGCCTACGATCTCGCCTTCTCCGACCCGTCGCACTTCACGCGCTTCTTCCGCAAGCAGACCGGCATGACGCCGCAGGCCTTCCGCGCCGGCCGGGGCGGGTGAGGGCTTAATGACCGTTTGAGAATGAGACGGGCATCTCTTTTCCCTCCCCCCGCGAAGCGGTGGGGAGGGTCGGCTCGCATCGTTCGAACGATGCAAGCCGGGGTGGGGGGTACTTTCTTTGACGATCATTATTCGTTTCGCGACTTCCCCCCACCCCCGACCCCTCCCCACCACGCGCAAGTGCGCGTGGGGGGAGGGGAGCCGAGAGGCCACGCGGTTCTCAAATGGACGCTTCGCTACGTCTTCCCCTCCAGCGAAGTGCGCTTGATGAACGCGAACGCGATCACCGCGCCGAGCAACTCGGCGGCGCCGCTGCCGGTGAGCGCGGCGCGCAGGCCCGCCAGGAAGCCAGCGCCCATCGTGGCCTGTTGACCGGCGTGAGC
>DATARB010000386.1:0-32219 GCA_036264375.1 Pseudolabrys sp. | reverse complement strand
CTCGGCCTGACGCGCGAGATGTTGAGCGAATGTCATTCGATCAGCATCGGGTTCGACATCAAGCCGGTCGGCCGCCGCGCCTTCGATTTCCCGGCGCTGACCTATTACGCCGAGCATCCCAGCGACAAGACGGCACTGATCACGCTGTTTCCGATCGGCGGCGTCATGCGCGCCAATCTGTTCGTCTATCGTGACATGCAGGACCCGTGGCTGTCGCAGTTGCGCGCCGCGCCGCAGGAAACGCTGTTCGCGCTGATGCCCGGCCTGCGCAAGCTCACCGGTGAATTCGAGGTCGAGGGCTTCATCAAGATCCGCCCGATCGATCTCTATGCGATCCGCGGACATGTGCAGCCTGGCGTCGTGCTCGTTGGCGATGCGTTCTCGACCTCATGCCCCGCGGCCGGCACCGGCGCGCGCAAAGTGCTCAACGACGTCGAGCGGCTTTGCAACGTCTACATCCCGCGCTGGCTGGCCACGCCCGGCCTCGGCGTCGACAAGATCTCCGCCTTCTACGACGACCCCGTGAAGAAGGCTTGCGACGATTTCGCGATCGCCAAGGCGCACAGCCTCAAAGCGTTCTCGATCGATCGCGGTTTGTCGGCCGCCGCGCAGCGCTGGGCGAAGTTCCTGGCGCATTACGGCATCGGCAAGCTGCGGCAGATGCGGCAGCACTCCGGTTCGAAGCCGGGCGGCCCCAAGGGCATTCCCGCCACGGCCGATACGGGGGCTTGAGCCGCAAGCTCGCCTGTCCCGCTCGGTAGCAATTCATTAAGCATAGGTTTCGCGCCGCTTAGGCGCGAAACGGCCGTTTTCCACGGCCGGATTAAGAGAACTTGAAGGTGAATCGGATGATCTCGTCGCGTGACAGCGGCGCTTTACGGCTTGTTGCGACCTGACGCCTATTGTCGCGCCGACGAACGCCGAAAACGAGACACGATCAATGCCCGCGGCTCTCCGGTTCAACGCGTATGAGGACGGATACGCGGACGCCGCCGTGACCGAGGCGCGTCCGCTCGCCTCGCATGCCACGGCGGCCGGCGTCTCGATCGCGATCTTCGATGCACTTGCGGCGGTGGAGACCGAGTGGCGGACTTTCGAGCAGAGCGCCGATTGCACGGCCTTCCAGACCTTCGACTGGCTCTCGACCTGGCAGCGCTGCGTCGGCGTGCATCAAGGTGTGACGCCCGCGATCGTCGTCGGGCGGGATAGGGACGGAGAGGTCCTCTTCATCCTGCCGTTGTCCGTCGGGCCGGCGCGGTTCGCGCGCGAACTGACGTTTTTTGGAACGGACCTCTGCGATTACAACGCGCCACTCCTGGCTCCTCGCTTGGCGGGCCGGGTCAAGCCGGTGCAATTCAGCGAGGTCTGGCGCAATATCATCGCCCAATTGCAGCACGACCCGCGCTGGCGCCACGATCTCGTCCGGCTCGAGAAAATGCCGGAGATGGTGGGCGGACAGCCCAATCCGATGTTGTCGGTCGGCGTCACGCCGCATCCGAGCGGGGCTTATGTGACGCCGCTCGCCGGCACCTGGGACGCCTTCTACGCCGCCAAGCGTTCTGCTTCGACGCGCCGCCGCGACCGCACCAAGCGCAATCGCCTGGCTGATTTCGGCGATGTGAAGACGACGACGCCGGAAACGACTGGCGGCCTGTTGCAAGCGCTTTCGGTGCTGATGCAGCAGAAGGGGCGCTCGCTTGCGCGCATGGGCATCGCGGACTTCTTCGCGCGGCCGGGTTACGCCGATTTCTACCGGGCGCTCGTCACCGATCCGCGCAACAAGCACCTCGTGCATGTCAGCCAGCTCGAGGTCGGTCCGCATGCCGCGGCGGTGAACGTGGCGCTGACGTTCCGCGACACCTATTATCACATCATGTCGAGCTACACCGACAACGACATGGCGCGGTTCGGCCCTGGCGCGATCCACATGCACGACGTGCTGCGCAACGCGATCGAGCGCGGCTTCAAGACCTTCGATTTCACCGTGGGTGACGAGCCCTACAAGCGTGACTGGTGCGAGAGCGGCAAGACACTCTACGATCATCTCGGCGCCGCCCGCCTGCGCGGCGTCGTCATCGTCGCGTCGATGACCGCGATGCAGGCGCTCAAACGTCACATCAAGCAGACGCCCACGCTGTGGAGCGCGTTCAAGAAATTGCGCGCGTGGATCGGGCCGCTCTGACGGCCGCGTCCCGCATGGCTTGAACAAGGCCGGCCGGCCGGCGTAAGACTCGTTGTCGTTAACGATGAACAACAACGGGAAACGCCATGAAACGCAGCGGCGATCGTATTCTCACGACCCATGTCGGCAGTCTGCCCCGGCCCGCCGATCTCCACGCCATGAGTCTTGCACGCAGGCGCGGCGAGAAGATCGATGACGCAACCTATGCGGCGCGCGTGCGCCAGGCGGTGTCGGACATCGTCAAGAAGCAGGTCGAGATCGGCATCGACATCGTCGACGACGGAGAAATGAGCAAGCCGAGCTTCATCACCTACATCAACGAGCGCTTGAGCGGCTTCACCGTCGACACCGCCGACCGCAACCAGAGTCCCTGGGTCGGCTCGCGCGAAGTGCTCGCCTTTCCAGACTTCTACCGTCCGCAGCTTGCTAATGTGCACACCAAGCACACGCATTTTCTCTGTACCGGTCCGGTTGCCTATTCCGGCGAGCGCGCGCTGAAGACCGATCTCGAAAATCTCAAGGCGGCGCTCAAGGGCGTCGATGTCACCGACGCCTTCGTTCCGTCGACCTCGGTCTCGAGCATCGAGGACTGGAACCGCAACGTCTATTACAAGTCCGACGAGGAGTATCTGTTCGCGCTCGCCGACGCGATGGGCCAGGAATATCGGGCCATCGTCGATGCCGGGTTCCTGGTGCAGGTCGACGATCCGCACCTCGTGACCTACTACGTCACGCACCCGCATCTGAGCATGGAAGACATCCGCAAGTGGATCGCGATGCGGGTCGATGCGATCAACCATGCGCTGCGCGGCATCCCGAAGGAGAAGGTGCGGTTCCACACCTGCTACGGCATCAATTTCGGTCCGCGCGTGCACGACATCGAGGTGAAGCACATCATCGATATCCTGGGGCGGTTGAACGCCGGCGCGTTCTCCTTCGAAGCGGCCAATCCGCGTCACGAGCACGAATGGACGGTGTGGCGCGACGCCAAGCTGCCCGACGACGTCATCATGATCCCCGGCATGATCACGCAATCGAACGTCATGGTGGAACACGCCGAGCTGATCGCGCAGCGTTTGGGGCGGTGGGTCGATGCTTTCGGCCGCGAGCGCGTCATCGCCGGCACCGATTGCGGCTTCGCGAGCTTCGCCGGCAATGACGAGATCCACGAGAGCATCGTGTGGGCGAAGTTCGATGCGCTGGTAGAAGGTGCGCGCATCGCATCCAAGCGCGCGAGCGCAAGTTTGACACGCCAAAGCGCGTAACTATACAGTTACATACTTCTAGGGAGCGGGGCTGAAGAGGGCTTTGCAAGTTCTCTTCGCCGAAACGCTGCGCGCCGAGCGGGGAAGCTGCCGGTGCGAAGACATAAGAACGCGAGAAAGGGAAGGGCTGCCATGAGCGCCACACCACGCATCCTCACCACGACCGTCGGCTCCTATCCGGTTCCGGACTGGCTGGTCGCGCTGCCGTCCGAGCAGGCGCTCGTGGATGCAACGCGCGTCGTCATCGGTACGCAGGAGCAGGCGGGCATCGATCTCGTCTGCGACGGCGAGCTGTATCGCTTCGACATCAATCATCCCGAGACCAACGGGATGATCGAGTACTTCGTGCGGCCGATGGCGGGCGTGCGCCGCGACATTGGGCTCGCCGAATGGCTCGCATTCAAGAAGACGCCGGGGCTGAAATTCCGCACGCGGCCGCCCGGCGTGGTCGAGGCGCCGATCGGGCCGGGCTCGCTCGATCTTCCGGCGGCGTGCGAGCGCGCGAAGAAGCTCGCGTCACGGCCGCTGAAGTTCACGCTCACGGGCCCGCATATGCTCGCCAAGATGCTGCTCGACACGCACTACAAGGACAAGGCGAAGCTGGCCTTCGCCATCGCCGATGTGCTCGCCGAGCAGGTCAAGCACATCGATGCCGAGGTCATCCAGGTCGACGAAGCTAACCTGCCCGGCCAGCCCGACGAACGGGAGTGGGCGGCGGAGGCGATGAACCGTGTGCTGCGCGCGATCCCGACGACGCCGGCGGTGCATCTGTGCTTCGGCAATTACGGCGGGCAGACGATCCAGAAAGGCGGCTGGGACAAGCTTATCGATTATCTCAATGCGCTGCATGTCGATCACATCGTCATGGAGAATGCGCACCGGCCGGCCGAGGAACTCAAGGTGTTCACAGGGCTGCGCCCGGAGATCGGCTTCGGGCTCGGCGTCGTCGACATCAAGCAGACGGTGGTCGAGTCCGCGGACGAGATCGCGCGCGCGATCGAGCAGGCCGACAAGGTGCTCGGGCCGGGCCGGGTGAAATACATCCATCCCGACTGCGGATTCTGGATGCTCAAGCGCGGCATCGCCGATGGCAAGATCCGCGCGCTCGTCGCCGGCCGCGATCTCTACGAGGGGCGGCTCAGCTCTCGGCAGGTTGCTTAACGCGCGATCGCTTTGGGGGCCGGTACTGATTTTCTGCGTCATGGCCCGGCTTGTCCCGGCCATCCACGTCTTGCTTGACGTCACCAAAAGAAGACGTGGATGCCCGGCATAAAGCCGGGCATGACGGCTGAGAGGCCTGCGCTTTATTTCGAAACGAGTTGCTGAGGCGCTTTCATCACCGCCAGTCTGTCCCTCTCCGGATAGGCACCGGCCGCGAAGCCGGGCGCGGCGAGCGAGCCGATCGCCAGGCGGCCGTCGCGGATTTTCAGCCGCACGGCGCCATGGCTGCGCTCGTAAAGGTCCGGATGCGCGGCCAGGAATGCGGCCTGTTCGCTCTCGGGCAGATCGCTCATGCCGTTGACGTAGTGATGGCCGTTGCGCTCGACATGGGTGAGGCCGATCAGGTTCACGAGCGCGAGATCCTGCTGCACGGCAAGCCCGGCCTGCGTGGTGAGGTCTTCGCCGGTCATGAAATAGCGCAGGCTGCCGGCGTCCGCGTTCCACGTGGCGCAACGGGCGGCGTTGAGGATCGACTTGTACAGGCCCTTGCAGCATTTGCTCGACACGCCGGCATAGCCGAGCGCCTTCGCGCGCGGGAAGGCGCCGAAGCCGTCATCCGATTCATCGATGATGACCGGCTTCACCTGAGACAGCCGCGAGACATCCGTCTCCAGAGCGTGCGCGCGGGTGACCGGCTGCTCGATGAACAGGATGCTGGAAACGAGCCGCTTGAGCGCAGGCGTCGCCTGCATCTGCCGCCAGAGATCGAGGAGGGCGGCGATATCGTTGTATTGTTCGTTGCCGTCGAGCGAGACGTGGTAGGGCGCCGGAAGCTTGTCGAGCACTGCGGCAATCTCGATCAGGCGCTGGAGATCGGCCTCGGCATTGCCGCCGATCTTGAGCTTGAAGTAGCTGTGGCCGTAGGCCGCCACGACCTCTTCCAGCGACTCCGGCAAGCCGTCGCCCACCTGGTTCGGATGTCCGCCGATGATGTCGACCAGCCCGACCGTGTGCCGCGCAGCGATGGTGTCCGTCGGCGCGAGTTGCGCCAGGAAACGCGGCAGGTCGAAACCGGCCAGGTCGGCCAAATGCTTCGGCAGCAGGCCGGGGTCGATGCCGACGAGGTTCGCTTTCACCGCGTCGTAGAATGAGCGGGCTTGGCTGCGGCAAAGTGCATCAAGGACGGCGCGGTCGATCTGCGCTGGTCCGAAATTGGCCACCAGCGCATTCAGCCCGTGCGTGGCGCCGGCAGCGATCTGCTCGTCATAGTGCGCTGCGAAATGACCAAAGGCGGTGCGTGCCGGGCCCGGTGCGAGATAGGCCTCGGCGGCAAGGGTCAACGAAAGTCGTAGCTGATCGAAATTCTCGTCGTTGGAGAGCGCGAGGTTCTTGTCGAACCATTTCGGCGCCAGAAGCTCGGCGGATGCGCCCCAGTGCGCTTGGCCGTCGGGGCCTTCGATGCGGACACGCAAGAAGCATTGCGGCGCTTGCGTCAGCGTCACAACGCCGAAGCGGAACGGCATGCGCAGGCGCACCGGCCGCTCATAGAAGCGCACCTCGCGGATGGTGAAGACCGGCGCTGTCATGTGGGCAGCACCGCGTTGGGCAGGCATCGACCGCCTTGATTCAATGATCCCGGGCCCGCGTCCAAGCCGTTGGATTTTGTCGCTATTCGTCGGTTCATGACGGCACTGCCTTGAACGCCCACCCGCGCCCGCATGTCGCGGAACCGCGGCGGTGCGCAAATTTTTTGCTGTACCGATCTAACCAGATAGTTAAACTGCCTGGCAACCTCCTGGATCGACCGCAATCAACAACAGGGAGGGCAAGGACGAAACCCAGGATCAAGGGCAGAATGACTCGGATTATCCGTGTCGAAATAGGACGTTACGATTACCCGCTGGTCGGAGAATTCAAGTTCTTCAGGACGCCGGCGCGGCCCACGGTTCTGGTACGCCTCACTGATGAGGATGGCGTTCAGGGCTGGGGTCAGTGCGTGCCGATCGAAGCCTGGACCTACGAGACGGCTGAGACCGTCGAGTCGACGCTGCGGCATTATCTCGCGCCGGTCCTTCTCGGCGCCGATCCCACCGATATCGAGGATGTGCATGCGCGCATGGAGCGCGCGATTCGTCCGTCGTTCTCCGTCGGCCAGCCTCTGTGCAAAGCCGGCATCGATCTCGCGTGTTACGACCTGTGGGGCAAAAAGACGCAGCAATCCGTCAGCGAACTCCTCGGCGGCGCCTCGCGGTCCACGGTGAAGCTGAGCTGGACGATCCAGTCCCCCACGCTCGAAGGCGCCGAAAGCCTGCTCGAACATGGCGCTTCGCTTGGCTACGACAGCTTCAACATCAAGATCGGCTATCCGCAGACGCCGGACTATGACGCGGCGCTGGTGCGTCTCGTCACGCAGTTCGCGCCCGACGGCTTTCACTGGTGCGACGCGAATACGACTTACGACCTCGACACCGCGCTCGATATGGCGCCCGTGCTCGCCGACAGCGGGCTGAAGGGTCTCGAGTCACCGCTCCCGCCCAATCGCTTCCGCGATTATCAGGCGCTCAAGGAGCAGGGCGCCTTGCCGATCCTGATGGACGAAGGCATCGTCTCGCCGGTCGAAGTGGACGAGTTCATCGCGCTCGACATGTTCGACGGCATCGCGATGAAAATCGCCCGCTGCGGCGGCCTGTGGAACGCGACGCGGATCGCCGAACTGCTCGAGGAGAACGGCTTGTTGCTGTTCGCCTCAGGCCTGACCGATCCGGAATTGTCGATGGCGGCATCGGCTCATTTCTTTGCGTGGGCGGGGCTCGATTACCCCGCGGCGCTCAATGGACCGCAGTATATCGCCGGCCGCGGTACCACGGACGCGCAGTTCCGGCCCAATGGCGATACGATGTTCGTCCCGCAGGCGCCGGGCCTCGGTCTTACAGTCGATGGCGCGGCGGAGAAGGCTTTAGGCGTCGTCGCGCAGCTGTAACGCGACGCGGAATGCAATGAAGTTGGTGAAGGCAGGTAGGACAATGGCGCTCATGAGTGGTTCGGTGAGTACTCAAACGACTGTAACTCCCCCAGCCTGGGTTGGCTTGATCAAGAAGCTGACGCCTTTGGCCGGCATATTCGCCTTCCTGCTGGCCTGGCAGGTGTTCGTTGTCGCCTACAAGATTCCGGCCTACCTGCTGCCGTCGCCGACCGACATCGCCCATACGTTTGTCGATCAACTCCCGAAGCTGCTGCATCACGGCTGGATCACCACCTATGAGATGCTGGGGGGCTATGCCCTCGCGGTCGCCGTCGCCATCCCGCTCGCCATCGCCATCACGTCGTCGCCGCGTTTCAATGCCCTTGTCATGCCGACAATGCTGTTCTTCCAGATCGTGCCGAAGGTGGCGATCGCGCCGCTGTTCCTGGTCTGGTTCGGCATCGGCGTCACGCCGAAGATCCTCGTCGCATTTCTGATTTCGTTTTTCCCCATCGTGATCGACGCCGCCGTCGGCCTGCGCTCGATGTCGCCGGAAATGGCCGATCTCGCGCGCTCGATGGGCGCGTCGCGCTGGCAGGTGTTCGCACAGTTCCGCCTGCCCACCAGCCTGCCTTACCTGTTCAGCGGGCTGAAGGTCGCGTCGACGCTCGCCATCGCCGGTACGGTCGTCGGCGAGTTTGTCGGCGCCGACAAGGGGCTCGGCTACCTGCTGCTGACGACGAACTCGAACATGGAGACGTCGCTGATGTTCGCGACCATCGTAGCGCTGACTATCATCGGCCTCGTGTTCTACTATATCGTGGAGGCGCTCGAAGGCCTGCTGATCCCATGGCACGTCACCCACCGGGTGCGCGAAGAATCCGCCACCATGTAGACCGGACGCGCCAACGGCGAATACCAAACTCAACGACAAAAACGAGACAATCCAGGGAGGAGACAGTGATGAAACGCAAAAGTGTTGCTTTGGCGCTGGTTGCCGCGGTGGCGGCGATCTCGGCGTCGCTTACGCCGGTAAGTGCACAAGAACTCCAGAAGTTTCCGTTCCGCCTGAACTGGACGCTCTATGGCGAGCACGCGCCGTTCTACGTCGCGCTCGACAAGGGCTTCTACAAGGACGAAGGGCTCGACGTCGAAATCATGGAAGGCAGCGGCTCCACCACGGTGTTGCAACTCGTCGCCAACCAGACCAATCCGGTCGGCTATGTCGACGCCGCGACGATGATGCGCGGCATCGGCGCCGGCATGCCGGTGACCGCCGCCGGCGTGTCGCTGCAGCAAAGCCCGATGTCGTTCATCTACCGCGCCGACTCGCCGCGTCCGACCACGGTCGATCAGATCAAGGGCAGCCGCATCGCCATCACTGCGGGTGACGCGAGCCTCGCCATCTTCACCGCCTTCATGGGAAAGCTCAACATGAAGGTCGATGACGTGCAGATGATCACGGTCGCCAACCCGGCGGCGAAGGAACAGGCCGTGCTCAACAAGCAGGCCGACTCGCTGCTCGGCTACTTCATGGATCAGGGCCCGCGCATGCAGCTCAAGAGCGGCGTGAAGATGGGCTGGACGCGCCTCTACGACATGGCGGGCATCTCGACGCTCTCGAGCGCGATCGTCGTCAACAAAGACTGGCTCAAGGACGCGAAGAACCAGGATCTGCTGCGGCGCTTCCTGCGTGCCTCGCAGCGCGGCTGGGACTACACCGCCACGCACGACAAGGAGGCCGCCGAGATCTTCCTGAAGCACGCGCCGGCCTTCAACATGGAGATCGCGCTCCTGGAGATCGACGGCACCATGTCGATCATCCACACCAAGCACACCAAGGACAAGCCGCTGTTCTGGTCCGCGAAGGAGGACTGGCAGGAGAGCCAGGATCTCCTGCAGAAATATTCCGGGCTCAAGCCCGAGCCCGACCTGACCCAGTACTACACGAACGACTACCTCTCGGCGCCGCCGTATCTGCCGAAGAAGTAAGGACGACTGCCTCCCGCGCGTTCCTCGCGCGCGGGAGGATGTTCTTTGTTCCCGTGCCAGGACATCACGTGCAATGACCGATCCGTACATCAGGCTTCAGAACGTCGGAAAGACCTACCAGACCCGCAGTGGCGTTGTGGAAGCCTGCTCCGACATCAATCTGGACATCAAGCAATCAGAGTTTGTCGCCATCGTCGGCCCGAGCGGCTGCGGCAAGACGACCATCCTCAAGATGGTGGCCGGGCTGTCGTCGTACACGTCGGGCACGATCACGGTGGGCGGCAAGCGCGTCGAAAGCCCGCAGACCGATGTCGGCATCGTGTTCCAGGAAGCCATCATGCTCGATTGGCGCGATGTGCTGTCCAACGTCCTGCTCCAGGTCGACATTCGCAAGATGGACCGCGCCAAATACGTGCCGGTCGCTAAAAACCTGCTCAAGGCCACGGGGCTGGAAGGCTTCGAGGGCAAGAAGCCCTACGAACTCTCAGGCGGCATGCGTCAGCGCGTGTCAATCTGCCGTGCCCTGGTGCACGGCCCTACGATGCTGATGATGGACGAGCCGTTCGGCGCGCTCGATGCGCTTACGCGCGAGCAGATCGCCATGGATATTCAAAAATTGTGGATGGAGACGCGCAAGACGGCGCTGCACATCACGCACAGCATTCCGGAAGCAGTGCTGCTGGCCGATCGTGTGGTGGTGATGGGTCCGCGTCCCGGCCGCATCGTCGAGATCATCGACATCGATCTGCCGCGGCCGCGGCGGCTGGACAAGCTGCCGGAACGCTTCCACGAATATTCGACGCGCATCCGCAACATCTTCAAGTCGAAGGGCGTGCTCGCGATGGACTAGAGGGCCGCCCCTCAGCCGTCACGCCGGGCATCCACGTCTTTCTTCCCTGCAGAGAAGTAAGACGTGGATCGCCGGGACAAGCCCGGCCATGACGCCGCAGAGATCGCTCACGCCGGGTGCAGGTGCTTCCTCAGCCGGAATGCGAGGGCGATGAGGCTGCAGCCCATGAGGATCGCGTACCAGGCGATCAGCCAGACCACCGCGAGCGCCCCGACGCCGGGCTGGGCAATCAGGATGATGCCGAAGGCGATCGACAGGACGCCGCTCAGGATCAGCCACCACTCACCTTCGATTTCCTTGCGGAGCTGAATCGCGCCCCAGATTTCCAGTGCGCCGATGACGATCGCCCAGCCGGCGATGAACAACAGCAGTATCACGGCGGTGAGGCCGGGCCAGGCGAAGGCCAACAGGCCGGCGACAACGCCCGCGACGCCGACAACGGCGAGCCACCAGCGCGGTGCTATCGCGTCCCTGCCGGAAATCGCGGCCCACAGCGAGAAGGCGCCGTCCACGATTGCATAGGCGCCCCAGAGGAAGACGAGCGTCAGCAACGTGACGCCCGGCCAGAAGAAGGCCAGGAGGCCGAAGATGATGGCGGCGACGCCACGCAACAGCAGAAGCCACCAGTTTTCTGCAAGCGCGTGCAGCATCGGATGGCCAGCCAGGGGTGAGGGCCTGCTGGGTTGAATATGTGCGGTGGTCATTGCGGTGCTCCCTGAATTGTCAGGCGGAGCAGGGGTGTCGATACGTTCGGCCGGCTGACACTCCGTAAGCTCGCGCCGGTGACGCCTTGAAGGCGTGTCACGTAGACTCAGTTCGAAGCCCTATGGTATCCAGTAAGTACAGAATATCACTGTAAAAATGTCGGTGCAATCGAATGCGGCGGGCGGCCTGCGCCGTCCGCGCGGGGTAGACGGTGTCGCCTTACTTCTCGACGAACGCCTTTTCGATCACGTATTCGCCGGGCTTCGAGTGGTTGCCTTCGTGGAAGCCGCGCTCGCGCACGATCTCGACGAGGTCCTTCAGCATGCTCGGGCTGCCGCACATCATCACGCGGTCCTGCTCCGCGGATAGCGCGTCGAGGCCGATATCCTCGAACAGCTTCCCGCTCGTGATCAGGTCGGTCAGGCGGCCGCGATTGCGGAACGGCTCGCGTGTCACGGTCGGGTAATAGATGAGCTGCTCGGAGACCATCTCGCCAAGGAATTCGTGCTGCGGCAGTTCCTGCGTGATCATCTTCTCATAGGCGAGCTCGGCGACCTGGCGGCAGCCGTGCACGAGCACGACTTTCTCGTAGCGGTCATAAGTGTCCGGGTCCTTGATGATGGACAGAAACGGCGCGAGGCCGGTTCCCGTCGACATCAGATAGAGATTGCGGCCGGGGAGGAGGTTGTCGAGGATCAGCGTTCCCGTCGGCTTGCCGTTCACGAGAATGCTATCGCCCACCTTGAGGTGCTGGAGCCGCGAGGTGAGGGGGCCGTCGGGAACCTTGATCGAGAAGAACTCGAGATGTTCCTCGAAGTTCGCGCTCGCCAGGCTGTAGGCGCGCAGGAGAGGCCGCCCGGCGACCTCCAGCCCGATCATCGCGAATTGGCCGTTGCGGAACCGGAAGCCGGAATCGCGCGTGGTCTTGAAGCTGAAAAGGCTCTCGGTCCAATGGTGGACGTGCGTGACTTCTTCACGTGCAATGCTGCTCATTGGGGGAGGCTCGACGGTGGGTTTGCGTTGACAGTATTGAGACTTCGGCTATATAACTAACTAGGTAATTATTTCAATATCCTTCTTGGAAGGGCTCGCATGCCGGTGGTCAACTTGCCGAAGGCGGATGGCTCTCTGGAGCCTTATCGGTTCCGTGGGCCGGCCAACTGGAGCACAGCAAACGGGCACGGGCTGGACCGCATTGCGCTCGCGGCTGCGCATGTGGTGGCCGATCCGCTCGTTGACAACGACCCCTGGGTGACCGCGGCGATCGACTGGGACGCGACCATCGCGTTCCGCCGCCACCTCTGGTCGCTGGGTCTCGGCGTCGCCGAAGCGATGGACACCGCGCAGCGCGGCATGGGGCTCGACTGGCCGAACGCGCTCGAACTGATCAAGCGCTCCGTCGCTGCCGCGAAGGACATTCCGGGCGCCGTCGTCTATTCCGGCGTCGGCACCGATCAACTGGCGCCGACAGCGTCGACGACCATCGACGACGTCATCCGCGCTTACGAAGAGCAGGTCGAAGCCGTGGAAGCGGCCGGCGGCCGCATCATCCTGATGGCGAGCCGCGCGCTGGTGGCCGCGGCCAAGTCGCCGGATGATTACGCCAAGGTCTATGGGCGTATTCTCGAGCAGGTGCGCGAGCCGGTGATCATCCATTGGCTCGGCGAGATGTTCGACCCCGCGCTCAAAGGCTATTGGGGCAAGGCCGACCACATGGCGGCGATGGATGTCTGCATCGACATCATCGGCGACCATGCGAGCAAGGTGGACGGCATCAAGCTGTCGCTGCTCGATAAGGATAAAGAGATTCACATGCGCCGCCACCTGCCGCAGGGCGTGCGCACCTATACCGGCGACGACTTCAATTTCGCCGAGCTCATCGCCGGCGACGAGCAGGGCTATTCCGACGCGCTGCTCGGCATCTTCGCCGCGATCGCACCGGCGGCGTCCGCCGCGCTCGCCGCGCATGCGCGCGGCGATATCGACGAGTACTGGAAAATCTTCGAGCCGACGGTCCCGCTGTCTCGCCACCTTTTCAAAGCGCCGACGCGCTTCTACAAGACCGGCATCGTCTTCCTCGCCTATCTCAACGGCCACCAGAAGCATTTCGTGATGGTGGGCGGGCAGGAGAGCGCGCGCTCGCTCCTGCATCTCGCCGATATCGTGCGGCTCGCCGATGCCGCAGGCCTGATCCGCGATCCCGACATGGCCGCGCAGCGGCTCACCGCCGTGCTTCGCACACACGGCCTGGACGCCTGACGTGGCCCCGCGCGTCGTCACGGCTGAGGCAGCCGCCAAGCTCATTCGCACCGGCGATACGTTGTTGATCGGAGGGTCCGGCGCCGGCCACTCCGTGCCGGACACGCTGATCGGCGCGATCGGCAAGCGCTTTCTCGCCGAAGGACAGCCGCGCGACATCACGACGGTGCATCCGGTGGGGCTCGGCGACCGCGCCTCGCGCGGCATCGGCCATCTGGCGCATGAAGGCCTGCTCAAGCGCGTCGTCTGCGGCACGCTGGTCGACTCGCCGCCGGTCGAGAAGATGGCCGCCGAGAACAGAATCGAAGCCTACACGCTGCCGCAGGGTTGTCTCTCGCAGCTGACACGCGAGATGGCGGCGGGGCGCCCCGGCCTCACCACGCATGTGGGCCTGCGCACTTTCGTCGATCCGCGCCATGGCGGCGGCAAGCAGAGCGCGCGCGCCACCGAGGACCTGATCGACCTCACGCAGATCAACGGCAAGGACTATCTGTTCTTCAAGCCGTTCCATGTCGATGTCGCGCTGTTGCGCGGAACGACCGCCGACGAAGACGGCAACATCACCATGGAGCATGAAGCCGTTTTCGGCGAGATGATCTCCATGGCGCAGGCGGCGCGCCGCGCCGGCGGCATCGTCATCGCGCAGGTCAAGCGCATGGCGCTGCGCGGCACCTTGCCGCCAAAGCAGGTGAAGATCCCCGGCATGCTGGTCGATCTCATCGTGGTCGATCCGGACCAGACGCAGACCTTCTTCACGGTGCACGATCCGGCTTACGCCGGCGAAATGAAGGTGCCGCTCGGCAACATCGCGGCGCTGCCGTTCTCAGTGCGCAAGGTGGTAGCGCGCCGCGGCTGCCTCGAGCTCTACGAAGGCGCGATCTGCAATCTCGGCTCGGGTGTCTCCACGGGCATCGCGGCCATCGCGGCGGAAGAGAATGCCGTGGACTCGGTCGTGCTGACCAACGAGCAGGGCCTCATCGGCGGCGCGCCCGCCACGGGCAACGAGCCGGGCGCCGCGCGCAACTACCAGGCCATGGTGGATCAGCCCTATCAGTTCGACTTCTACGACGGCGGCGGGCTCGATCTCGCCTTCCTCTCGTTCGCCGAGGTGGACGAGCAATGCAACGTCAATGTCAGCCGTTTCGGCGACAAGATCGTCGGTCCCGGCGGCTTCATCAATATCAGCCAGAACGCCAAGACCATCATCTTCAGCGGCACGTTCACCGCCGGCGGGCTCGACATCTCCTGGCCCGACGGCAAGACGCACATCGCGCGCGAAGGCCGCGAGAAGAAGTTCGTGCGCAAGGTGCAGCAGGTGACCTATTCCGGTCCGCTGGCGGCCGAGAACAAGCAACGCGCCTTCTACGTGACCGAGCGTGCCGTGTTCCGCCGCAACGAAGCGGGGCGGCTGGAGCTCATCGAGGTGGCGCCGGGCATCGACGTCGTGCGCGATGTCCTCACACACATGGAATTCAAGCCGGACGTCGCGCAGGATCTGCGGACGATGGATGCGCGCATCTTCCGGCCGGAGAAAATGGGACTTGGTGCTATCATTGCCGGAAACACGCGGCCGGTTCGCTCGCCGCGTCTTGAAATCCTGGCAGGGGGCTAGACGTCCATGGCCGTGGCGACGACACCGACCCAGAAGCTGAAGAAGCCGTCGCCGTCCGCGAAAGCCAAGGCGCGCCTGGAGCCGGTGCGCGACGCCGAGCGCACGCAGCAGGCGCTGCTGACCGCCGCCGAAGCCGAATTCGCCAGCAAAGGCCTTGCCGGCGCGCGCGTCGACGTCATCGCCGAGCAGGCGGATGCCAACAAGCGCATGCTTTATTATTACTTCGGCTCCAAGGAAGACCTCTATCTTGCGGTGCTCGAGCGTGCCTATGGGGCGATGCGCGAGGCGGAGCGCAATCTGAACCTCGCCGACCTGGAGCCACTCGAGGCGATCAAGACACTGGTCGAGTTCAAGTTCGACTACTACACCGCGCACCAGAGCATCATCTCGCTGCTCGCCGGGGAGAACCTGTCCGGCGCTTCGTTCTTGAAGCGCTCGCGCAAGCTGCGCGAGATGCAGACGTCGCTTGTGGACGTCATCCGCCGGGTGCTCGCGGCCGGCGAGGACAAAGGCGTGATCAGGAAAGGTCTCGACCCGTTAAATCTTTATCTGTCGATTTCGGCGCTCGGCTATTTCTATTTCTCGAACGCAGCGACCCTGTCGGTTGCGTTCGGGCGGCAGCTCCTGAGCGAGCAGGAGCGCAACGTGCGCCGCGAGCACTGCATCGATGTCATCATGTCCTACGTGACGGCGCGCTGAAGCGTGGGACGCACTAGCAAGAGCAATTCGGAGGAAACATGAAGTTCGGCGATTACCCCAAAGCCGGTTCGCTCGACGGCGTCACCGGATTTCGCAATTACGTTCAGTCGCTCGGGCTCGATATGCCTTGCGACGACATCGTGTCGCACGGTCCGAATTCGCCGCTCGCTGCGCCGCTCGAAATCGACGGCATGAAGATCGGCCACCGGCTCGCCATCCATCCGATGGAAGGCTGGGATTGTCAGCGCGACGGCAAGCCTTCGGAGAATACCAAGCGGCGCTGGCACCGCTTCGGCCTCAGCGGCGCCAAGCTTATTTGGGGTGGCGAGGCCTGCGCGGTGCGTCCGGACGGGCGCGCCAATCCCAAGCAGTTGACGATGACGGCAGAGAGCCAGAGCGAGATCGCCGGCCTGCGCGATATCGCCATCGCCGGGCACAAGGAAGCCACCGGCGGCGACGGCAGCGATGTCGTCATCGGTCTGCAGCTCACCCATTCGGGCCGCTTCTGCAAGCCCAACGACAATACCAAGTTCGAATCGATCATCGCCTATAACCACCCGCTGCTCGACCGCAAGTTCGGTTATCCAAAGGATAGGCCGGTCATCAGCGACGACGAGATCAAGCGGCTGATCGAGGACTTCATCGTCGCCGCCAAGCGCGCCGAGGCATGCGGCTACGACTTCGTCGACGTGAAACATTGCCATGGCTATCTCGGCCACGAGTTCCTCAGCGCCGTCGATCGGCCGGGTCCCTATGGCGGCAGCCTGGAAAACCGCACGCGCTTCATGCGCGAGATCGTCGAAGGCATCCGCGCGGAAGCGCCGCGGCTCCGCATCGGCGTACGCCTGAGCGCCATCGACTCGGTGCCGTACAAGCCGGATCCTGCGCGCTCGGTGCCGGGCGCGCTCGGACCGGGCATTCCGGAAGAGCATACGCTGCCGTATCGCTATGCCTTCGGCGGCAATCCGGACAACCCGCTCGAATACGATCTCACCGAGACGAAGGCGCTGCTCGAGATCATGCGCGGGCTCGGTGTCCGCTTCGTCAATGTCACGGCGGCGAGCCCCTATTACAATCCGCACATCATCCGTCCGGCGCTTTATCCGCCGTCCGACGGCTATCATCCGCCGGAGGACCCGTTCGTCGGCGTCATGCGGCAATTGTCGGTGGTGCGCGACCTGAAGCAGGCGTTCCCGGATTTCTGCTTCATGGGCAGCGGCTACACCTATCTGCAGGAGTTCTTCCCCAACGTCGCGCAGGCCGTCGTGCGGCAGGGCTGGGTCGATCTCGTCGGCCTCGGCCGCATGGTGCTGGCCTATCCCGAATTGCCGATCGATATTCTGCAAGGCAAGCCGATCAACAAGAAGCGCAATTGCCGCACCTTCAGCGATTGCACGACGGCGCCACGCAACGGCATCGTCTCGGGCTGCTACCCGCTCGACGCCTTCTACAAGAAGTCGCCCGAGTTCAAGCAGCTCGCGGCGGTGAAGAAGCCCGCGCAGACGGCGTAAGCGCCATGGCCCTGTCCGACCGCCGCGTCGCACTGCTCGGCACCGGCATCATGGGCTCCCACATGGCGCGCCGCCTGGCGCAAGCCGGCTTTGCCGTCACGGTGTGGAATCGCAGCGCAGACAAGGCTGCGCCGCTCGCGGAGTTCGGCGCGCGGCTGGCGGACAGTCCGACGGCGGCCTGCGAGAGCGCCGATGTCGTCATCGTCATGCTGAGCAACGGGCCAGTGGTCGAGGAGGTTCTCTTCTCGGCCGACGGCACCGGGCGCAAGCCGGCGGAGGTCATACCGGCCGGCTCGGCGCTCGTCGTGATGAGTTCGATCCCGGTCGAGACCTGCCAGGCGCAGGCGCCGCGGATCACGGCGCGCGCCGTCGGCTATGTCGATGCGCCGGTGTCGGGCGGCGAACCGGGGGCGCGCGACGGCACGCTCGCCATCATGGCCGGCGGCGACGCACAGGCGATCGAAAGCCTGGCGGACGTGTTCGCGGTGCTTGGCCGCGTGACGCGCATCGGGCCGGTCGGCACCGGGCAGATGACCAAGCTCGCCAACCAGATCATCGTCGGCGGCACGATGGTGGCGGTCGCCGAGGCCTTGCACTTCGCCACGCGCGGCGGCGCCGATCCGGCTGCGGTGCGCCGGGCGCTGATGGGCGGCTTTGCGGAATCGAAGATCCTCAACATCCACGGCGAGCGCATGGTCGAGCGCAATTTCGTGCCCGGCGGTCCGGCCGAATATCAGCTCAAGGATCTGCGCACGGCCAAGGCGCTGGCCGAGACCTTCGGCCTGAATTTCACGTTGCTCGACACCCTCGTCGGCATCTTCGGCGACATGATCACCGACTTCGGCACCGGCCACGACGTTGCGGGCGTGCTGCAAGAGGTCGAGCGCCGCTCCGACGCAAACAGCAAGACCAAGAAGGCAGCCTCCTGATGGCCGGGATCGAACTGACGGTGACGGATGGCGTGGGCGCGATCGTCATCGACCGCCCCGAGAAGCACAACGCGATCACGCCGGAGATGGCGCGCGCGCTTCAGCGCATCTGCCGCGAGGTGGACGACAATGGCGACATTCGCTGTGCGACGATCATGGGCGCGGGCGATCGCGCGTTCTCGGCGGGCAGCGACCTGAATGCGCTGGCCGACATTTCCGATCTGATGGCCTTCCGCAATCGCGTCGAATACGCCGCCGTGGTGCGCGACATTCGCAAGCCGGTGGTCGCGGGGCTCAAAGGCTGGGTGCTCGGCGGCGGCCTGGAGATCGCGCTCGCCGCGGACATCCGCATTGCGGGGCGCAGCAGCAAGATCGGCGGTCCGGAAGTCACGCGCGGCTGGGTCGGCGGCGGCGGCGCTTCGCAGATGCTGCCGCGGCTGGTCGGCTACGGCCAGGCCATGCGCATGCTGCTGGTCGGAGATCATGTCGACGCCGAATCTGCATTCCGCATGGGGCTGGTCGAGGAAATCGTCGACGATGCGAACGTGATCGCGCGCACGAACGAAATCGCCGCCAAGATCGCCTCGTTCAGTCCGACCGCGACGCTCGCGGTGAAGGCCGCGGTGCGTGGTGCGCTGTCGATGCCGCTCGAGGCCGGCTTGCGCCACGAGAACGAGCTGCACGTCATCTGCATGGCCGACAAAGGCCGACTCGAAGGCATCAAGGCCTTCCAGGAAAAGCGCGACGCGAAGTTTTAGTTCAGATTCGCACCCGACTCTACGATTTCGTCATGGCCGGGCTTGTCCCGGCCATCCACGTCTTTCTTTCTGGCAAAGACGTGGATGCCCGGCATAAAGCCGGGCATGACGGTGGAGAGTCTGCGCGACTGAACCGAATGCTTTTGCCGTCAAGTAAACCGCACACTCACCCCGCCCAGCGCATCGAACTGCGCGACGTACTCACCGGCGCGCGGCGGGATCGGCGTCGTGCAGGTGCCGGTGGTGACGATCTGGCCGCGCTTGAGGCCGCCGGCGGGCAGCGGTTGCGCGTTGGCGAGCGCGATGACGGCCAGCAAAGGATTGCCGAGGATGCGCGCGCTTTCGCCCTGCCAGGTGTCCTTGCCGTCAAGCGACAGCGCGATCTTGATCGTTCCGAGGTCCAGCTTGCGCCAGTCTTTGACGGGCGCGCCGATGATGAAAGCACCGTTGCCCATATAGTCCGCGAGCTTCAGCAGGTCGGGCGCCTCCGGCGCGAAACGGCCGTCGGCCACTTCCATCACCGGCACGACGGCCTCGATCGCGGCTTCTATCTCTTCGCGGCTGTAGGGCGTGGCGCGCGGCGGAAGATCGGCGCCGAGCACGAAGGCCACCTCGCATTCCAGCAGCGGCGTGATGAAAGCCGCCAGCGGCAGCGTCGCTGGCGCCGCGTGCACAAAAGGAGCGAGCAGGGCGCCGGCCACCGGCCTGTCCGACAGGTAGCCACGCTGTTGTTCGGGCTTGAGCGCGGTGACCTTCCAGCCGCGCACGGCGTGACCGTGCGCGAGCGCGTCCTGCACGGCATACGCGTCGGCGACGATGCGGATCGTGCTTTCCCATGCCGCGTGGCCGAGGATCTTCGCCTCGGCGCGCGCCTGCGCCAGCGCAGCGGCAAAGGATTGCGCGGTCATTCGCCTTCGCCGGGCTCGGCGCTGAAGAACTTCTCGAACTTGTCCGTCACGCCGTCGAAGTCCTTGGCGTCGGCCGGCGGCTCCTTCTTGGCGGTGATGTTCGGCCATTTCGGCGCGTACTCGGCGTTGAGCGCGAGCCACTTCTCGAGGCTACCCTCGGTATCGGGCTTGATTGCCTCGGCCGGGCATTCCGGTTCGCAGACACCGCAGTCGATGCACTCGTCGGGATGAATGACGAGCATGTTCTCGCCTTCATAGAAGCAATCGACGGGGCAGACCTCGATGCAGTCCATGTACTTGCACTTGATGCAATTCTCGGTGACGACGTATGTCATGCCTTCCTCTAATGTCTGTAGCAGGCGATAGCCTCAGCCCTTCGGCGTGCCGCTGACGCCCAGGAACTGCATCATCAATTCGACTTGGCCGTTGAGCATGTGGATGCCGAAGTGGATCTGGTAGCCGCGCGCTTTGGCGGCGATCAACAGCGGCGTCATGTCGGGCTTCATCACGACTTCGGCGACCAATGCGGTCTTGTCGGCGCTGTCGAGATTGAACGAGTGCCCGTCGTCGGGCTTGAGGCCCAGCGAGGTCGCGTTGATGACGATATCGTGTCCTGAGGCATCGGCGGTGCCGAGGCGGACGTCGCAGGATGGCACGGCCTGTTTTACGCCGGCGACCAGGGCCTCGGCCTTGGAGCGGGTGCGATTGTGGATGGTCAGCGCCGCTGCGCCGCTGCCGGCCAGCGCATAGGCCAGCGCGGTGCCGGCCCCGCCGGCGCCGGCGAGGTAGAAGCGCTTGCCTTTGACCTCGTGTCCCTGGCCCAGCAGACCGGCGACGAAGCCGCGTCCGTCCAGGAGGGTGCCGCTGAAGGTGCCGTCCGGCTCGCGCCGCACGGTGTTGACGACCTTGGTGTAGACGCCGTCGCCTTCAAGCTTGTCGCAAAGCTGCGCGGACTCGGCCTTGTGCGGCGCGGTGACGATGAAGCCGTCCAGATTGAGGGTCGACTTGAGGCCGCCCCAGCCGCGTGGCAGGTCGTCCCGGCCGATATGGATCGGCAGGCATACGGCGTCGATGCCGCGCGCCGCGAAATAATCGTTGAAGGCCATCGGCGTTCGCACGTGTGCGATGGGGTCGCCGATGATGGCGTAGAGGCGGGTTGTTCCGGTGATCATAACTGCCCTTAACTATCTAGTTAGATAGCATATTCCGAGGCCAAAGTTTGTCAACGCTGGGCCCATGCGCCTTGATCGAAATCGGTGTTGTCGTTAGACGGCCGTCTGACGCGGATTGGCCGGAATTGCGTGTCGCAGCCCTTCGGAGCCGTTGAATGCAGCCTGATCCCATGGAGAAGCGCGATTTCGCCGGTTACGGAGAGACCCCGCCCAATCCGAAATGGCCGGGCGGCGCGCGCATCGCGGTCAATTTCAATCTCAATTACGAAGGCGGCGGCGAATCCACGGTCGCGAACGGCGACCCGGTCTCCGAGGGCATGCTCAACGACATCGGCGTGCCGGCCAAGGCCGGGGTGCGCGTGCCGCTGGTCGAGTCGGTCTTCGAATTCGGCAGCCGCGCCGGTGTCTGGCGCGTGCTGCGCGCGTTCAAGGAGTTCGATGTCCAGGCCAGCGTGCTAGGCGTCGTCACCGCGATGGCGCAGAATCCGCAGGCCGTTGCGGCCTTTAAGGCGCAGGGCCATGAGATCGTCAGCCACGGCTGGCGCTGGATCGACTATTGCGACGTGCCGGAGGAGGTTGAGCGTGAGCATATCGCGCTGGCGGTCGATGGCATCAAGCGTCTCACCGGGGAGGCGCCGACGGGCTGGATGACCGGGCGTCCCGGTCCGAACACCCGCCGCCTGCTCGTGGAGCAGGGCGGCTTTCTCTACGACCGCGATTCACTCGCCGACGAACTGCCTTATTGGCTCCGCGTCGCGGGCCGGCCGCATCTGGTCATTCCGTACTCTTACGAGACCAACGACAACCGCTTCAACGAGAACTCCGGCTTCGCCACGGCGGATCAGTTCTTCGTCTATATGCGCGATGCGTTCGACGTTCTCTATCGCGAAGGGGCGACGTCGCCGAAGCTGCTCTCGATCGGCCTGCATGACCGCCTGATCGGCAGGCCGGCACGCATCGGCGGCCTCATCCGCTTTCTCGAGCATATTCGCACGCACGAGGGCGTGTGGATCTGCCGCGGCATCGACATCGCCCGCCACTGGCTAGCAACCTTTCCGCCGGATGAGGCGTGAGCGGGATCGGCATGAGCCGAGAGGCCAGTTCCGCTAGTGCAATCCCATCCGGAGTAGGGGTATAAGACGCGGAAACAAGCGACGGTAGGACGGCTGGGAGCCGAGGTTCGATTGCTGCCGATGCAGAAGACAACGACAGCGCCGCAACGGCGCTTTTGTATTGCGCCGATGATGGAATGGACTGACCGGCATTGCCGGTTTTTCCATCGGCTGCTGACGCGGCGGGCGCTGCTTTACACCGAGATGCTGACGACCGGCGCGGTGCTGCGCGGGGACCGCGCGCGGCTCATGGGCTTCGATCCGTTCGAGCAGCCGGTGGCGCTGCAACTGGGCGGCTGCGATCCGGCGGCGCTGGCTGAGGCTGCGCGCATCGGCGAGGATTTCGGCTACGTCGAGATCAATCTCAATGTCGGCTGCCCGTCCGACCGCGTGCAGGAAGGGCGCTTCGGCGCCTGCCTGATGGCCGAGCCCGCGCTGGTCGCCGGCTGCATCGCGGCGATGAAAGCGGCCGTGAAAATTCCGGTGACCGTCAAGTGCCGCATCGGCATCGACGAGCAGGATCCGAACGAGGCGCTTTTCGCTTTTACCGATGTGGTGAAAACGGCGGGCACCGACGCGCTCATCGTGCATGCGCGCAAGGCCTGGCTGAAGGGGTTGTCGCCGCGTGAAAACCGCGAGGTGCCGCCGCTCGACTACGCTTTGGTCCACCGCCTCAAGCGCGCGTATCCCGATCTCGAGATCATCCTCAATGGTGGCATCGGTAGCCTGGAGCAGGCACAGGCCGAGCTGGGCGAACTGGACGGGGTGATGATGGGCCGCGCGGCCTATCAGGAGCCGTGGCGTCTGTTGAGTGTCGATCCGCTGCTGTTCGGGGAACCCGCGGCCTTCGCCACGGTCAAGGAGGCGGGTTTAGCGCTCGTTCCGTATCTCGAGCGCGAACTGTCCAAAGGTGTGCGCCTTCATTCCATCACGCGCCACGTGCTGGGCCTGTTCCGCGCCGTCCCCGGCGCACGCGCCTTCCGCCGGCATCTGGCCACCGAGGCGGTCAAGCCTGGCGCCAGCGCGGCGGTCATGGCTGATGCGCTGGCCCTGGTGGTGGACACGCCGAAGGATTTGGCGAACATCGCCGCCTAACTTTATTGGCGCGCCGCCGCGCCATCCGAGGAAAACACGGTGCTGGGTTATCCGATCGGCGAGGTCGTCCTGCTCGTGCTATGGATCGCCGGCGCGGGCGTACTCGTCGGCATTCTCGCCGGTCTATTCGGCATCGGCGGCGGCGCCGTCATCGTCCCCGTGCTCTACGAGGTCTTTCGCGTCCTGAACGTGCCCGAAGAGCTGCGCATGCAGATGTGCATCGGGACATCGCTCGCCATCATCGTGCCGACCACCGTGCGCTCCTACTTCGCGCACAAGAAGAGGGGGGCGGTGATCATGGAGGTGGTGCGGGTCTGGGCCGTACCATCGATTATCGGCGTTGCCATCGGTGCGGCGGTGGCGAGCTTTGCGCCATCGGCGGTCTTCAAGATCGCCTTCGTGGTCTTCGCGACGTTCATTTCCGTGCGCATGCTGTTCGGCGCCGACCGCCTGAGCCTCGGCAAGGACCTGCCTGGCCGCGCGCTGCTCTCGGTCTACGGCTTCATCACCGGCCTGTTCTCGTCGCTCGTCGGCGTCAGCGGTGGCGCGGTGTCGAACGCCGTGCTCACGCTCTATGGGCGGACGATGCAGCAGGCGGTGGCGACCTCGGCCGGCGTCGGCGTGCCGATCACCATCGTCGGCACCATCGGCTATATGTTCGCGGGCTGGCGCCACATGGCGCAATTGCCGCCATTGTCGATCGGCTTCGTGTCGCTGATCGGCGTTGTGCTGATGGCGCCGGTATCGAGCTACACCGCGAGCTACGGCGTGCGGCTCGCGCACTGGCTGCCGCGGCGCCAACTGGAGATCGCCTTCGGCATCTTCCTCGGCCTGGCGTCGCTGCGGTTCCTGATCAGCCTGCTGTAGAGTTTTTTCGTCTGCGATGCCTCAATGATCTGTCATGGCCGGGCTTGTCCCGGCCACCCCGCTTAGGGGCGCAGTGCCTTCCTAAGCGAGAGGCCCGGCACAAGGCCGGGCATGACAAGTGAGAGATCAGGGGCAACAAAGCGATCACGGATACCCGCGCAGGCGAAGCTTGTCGCCGCGCACTTCCCAGCTTTCCAGCCGGTTGAGGAAGCTCATGCCGAGCAGATTGTTCTTGAGTTGCCCCGGCTGCGCCACCAGCGCCGGCACCGCGTGTTCGGTCAAGCTGCCGACGGCGAGGCGGTCGAGCGTCACCGGCGCCGCGCGCGTGTGACCGTTGGCGGTGTCGACGGTGATGGAATAATTCAGCACTTCGATCGGCAGGCCGGCGGCCTTGGCCGCGTCCTGGGTGAGCACGACGGAGGTTGCGCCGGTGTCGAGCACCATCGGCACGCGCGCGCCGTTGACGTGCGCAGCAACCGCGAAATCGCCGCTGTTGGCGCGCACGATCTCGACATCGCGGCCATGGCTGGCGACGTGGCCCGGCATCAATTCGGCGATGACACGGTCGGCCGCCTCGCGCAGTTCGAGCCGGTAGCTGTAGCCGACCACGAGCAACAGCCCGATCACGCCCCAGAAGGTGAGGGCTTCCAGCACGCGCGACAGATTCTCACGGAACAAGGCAAGCATCAGCCCGCCGATGCACACCACCAGAGCGATCTTCAGCATCAGCGCGCTGGTGTCATGGCGCAGCACGTTGGTGATGGCGTCTTGATCGCTGCTGGCAATCAAGGCCGCCAGCGACAAAGCGACGCCGAGAACGAGCGACCAGGTTAGGCGACGGCTCACGGTCTCATCCTGTCGCGGCGCGGGCTTCGGCCGGCTCGTGCCGGGCGAGGCGCGCGGACAATTCGCTCATCACGCGCCGGCGCTCGGCGGCGCTCATCGCAGCCCAGCCGGCGATCTCGTCGATGGTTCGCCCGCAGCCAAGGCAGAGGCCGGAACGCGCATCGAGGGTACAGATCTTGACGCAGGGGGTATCGATCATCGCCGGTCTCAGGCCAGAATTCTCAGCGACCATAAATAGCGGGACGGGGAACGCAATCGCGCGATTGTCGCAAGCAGCTCTGCTCACGTGCCGACCCGGAACAATGGCCGCCGGCTCAGGCGGCGCTTTTCCTCCGGGCTGAGGACCGGCTCGCCGGGCGGGGTGATCGGCGGCGCTGTTTCCTGCATCATGGGGGCCATGGCGGCCACCACGCGCTCAGGCGGGAAGGTGATGATCACCTCGGTGCCGATGCGCAGCTTCGACTTCAGCACGAAAGTGCCGCCGTGCAGATCGACAAGGCTCTTGGCGATCGGCAGGCCGAGGCCGGCGCCCTGTTCGGCGGATTTGATCGAATTCGAGCCCTGGCCGAAGGAGGCGAGCACCACCGGGATTTCCTCCTCCGGAATGCCCGCGCCGGTGTCTTTTACGCTCATGTACTGGCCGCCCGAGGCGGTCCAGCCCACTTTCAGCCAGATTTCGCCGGCCTGCGGCGTGAACTTGATCGCGTTCGACAGCAGGTTGAGGCAGATCTGGCGCACGGCGCGCTCGTCGGCCCAGAGGCGCGGCAGGTCGTTTTCAAACACGTCGTGGATGGTGATGCCGCGATTTGTCGCACGCAGCTTGAGGAGATGGTGGCAGTCCTCGACCACGCCCACCAGCGAGATCGATTCCTCGTTGAGCTCGTAGCGCCCCGCCTCGATGCGCGACAGGTCGAGGATTTCGTTGATCAGGCCGAGCAGATGCACGCCGGAATTATGGATGTCGGCGGAATATTCCTTGTAAGCCGGCACCGCGTGCTCGCCGAACACTTCCGTCTTCATCACTTCGGAAAAGCCGAGGATCGCGTTGAGCGGCGTGCGCAGTTCGTGGCTCATCTGTGCCAGGAAGCGCGACTTGGCGATGTTGGCGGCTTCCGCGCGGCGGCGCGCTTCATCGGAGATGGCCTTCGCCTGTTCGAGTTCGCCGATCAGCGCATCCTTCTCGGCGCGCGCATGCAGCGTCGCGAGCGTGGTCGAATAAAGGCGATAGGCCAGCACGGCGAAATAGCCCTGCGCGGTGACCGCCATGCCGGCGAGGATGTAGTTGCGCAGGTTGCCTTGCAGCGCGAAATCGAGCGCGATTGCCGCGGTCACCGGGAAGGTGGCCGCGAAGGCCGCGATCGGCAGGCTCGAGGCAAGCATGCTGGAAACCGCCACCACCAGCAGCATGACGAAGAGCATGAAGGTGCCGGAGCTCTCGTCCACGCCGACCGGGTGGATGAGGATGAACATCCAGGCGAGGCCGTAGAACAGGTCGAGAATGATGAAGCGCAGCCGCCATTGGCGCGCCACGACCTCGGCCATCGGCAGCGCGAGGAACTGCCGGCATTTGGTGATCATCACCGCATGGATGACCAGCACGGAGGCAGTCCACAGCCCGCCGGTCACGGCGCCGGTCCAAAGGCTCGACAGGAGGCCGATGGTCGCCACCAGCAGCAGGATCACGAGCGAGGCCGACTGCCGGTTCTCGGCGTATTGCCGCAGCAGTTCGTAATCGAAGGCCGGGCGGGTGCCGCTGGACGAGGTGAGCCGGTCGCGCGCCTCGCGCACATATTGCGCGGCAAGCCGGCGCTTCACCGGCGAGCTTTCCGGTGGCAGCGCGGCGAGATCGGGCTGTTCGCCAGGGATCGGCATAAGGGGGCGCTTGTACGCGAGGAACCAACCGGCAACCTCGCGCAAAATCCTTAAGGTTAAATAATGGTTTTGGTCGGGTTTTGGACTATTTGGCCAAGTGATTGAAAAACAAGCCGAAATGACCACGTGATGTTGGCCGCACGTGGGCTGTCTTGGCGCTCTATGGCAGCCTCCACCTTTCAAATTGGCACCGGACCTCGCGTCGAAGCCGGGGGCAGAACAGACTTGGCGCGGACATGCCGGCATGTCGCGGCGCGACCGGAAGTCCTTACGGCTTGGCGCTAATATTCTGAATGACCGCGATAGTGGCCGGCCCGGCCGGCGACCGCGGCCTAAGCCGTCCGTCTGGCGATCGAAACATCGCTCGGCAGCGTGAATTGAAAAGTAGCGCCCCGGAGAGCGTTATTCGTCACCCACAGCCTCCCGCCGTGCGCATCGATGATCGAGCGGCAAATTGCCAGGCCCATGCCCATGCCGTTCGGCTTGGTCGTGTGGAAGGCGTCGAATACGCGGTCGAGGCTCTCCGAGGCGATCCCCGTGCCCGAATCTTGCACGGCGATCAGCACGCTGTTCAGGCCATATTTCTGAGAGCGCACCAGTAACTCCCGCGATCCCCTATCGACCGTACTCATGGCCTCGATCGCGTTGAAGAGCAGATTGAGGAGTACTTGCTGCAATTGGATCCGATCCCCGGGAACTGACGACAAGTCGGTCGCAAGCGTGGCCCGCAGTGAGATCTCGTTCCGCTGAATTTCGCCGGCTGCCAAGGCAATGGTCTGCGAGATCGTTTCGTTGATGTCTAACCAGTCTTTGCGTGCAGGTGCGCCTTTTGCCATGGCGCGAACCCGGTGCAGAATTTCGCCGGCGCGACTGCCGTCCCTGACGATCCGATCGACGGACTGCTTCGCTCTTTCCAGATCAGGCGGCTGATGGGCGAGCCAGCGCAGGCAAACCTCACCATTGGTCACCACCGCGGAAAGCGGCTGGTTGACCTCATGCGCAATCGATGCGCTCAACTCCCCCAACGTCATCAGGCGCGTAACACGATCCAGTTCCGCGCGTTGGAGTGCAGCTGCCGCCGATTGATTTTTCAAGGCGACAACAGTCGCGATGCCGATCGCGCAGATTTCGATGGAACTGTTAATAAGAGCAGTAGTGGTCCAGGGATCCCCAGGTGACAAGAACTGGCTGCACACTATTAATGCGATGCATCCTACGGCTATGGCCACGACACCACGTGGCCGACAAAAGCGAACGGCCATCAGCACTACGATAATGTAGAGCACTCCGGCGGTGACTTCGACCGGCGCAAGTGTGTCAAGCGTGAAGATCGCAACCGCGAAGGCGGCACATGAGATTGCAAGAAACCGTGGACTGGCAATGACCGAAGAAGGCGACGGATTTGCCATTAGCGCTCCGCTGCCTCTATCGTTGTTCCAGTCGAAAGCGTTCGCACGCTCGAACTGACAAGCGCGTTCCACGTATCGTGAGGCCGCGGGTTGGTGACGCCTGACGCCAATTACTGGAACAAAGTTCGGTGACCAAAAGTGTTCAAGATCTCATGCCAATCGACTTCTGAGTCAGCACACTACAACTGGCGATCTCGCGCGCTTGCTTGATCTTGTTGTCGTGATTTCCGCTTTGCGGAATTCCACAATGGTCGTGAACGGTTGCGGTCATCCGCTTCTCGTCCATGGCGAGGCTGTTGCGCAATTTTGAGACGATTCCCGTGAACGGCGTGGACGGCATGCCGAAACATACTCGGCGTCGGTCACCGCCAATCGTCGCCTTGCGCCCTCGCAATCGCTATCTCAACCGCGCTGCCCGCCATTGTGAGCGGTACGTCCACGGGCCTTGCGACTTGCATCGAGATTTCTATTGACGTGTGGCCCTGAAGACCAAACCTAAGAGCTCGCCCAGAACACTGGTTAGCGATTGTTAGCTGCCCTTTGACAGGGCGGGTGTCCGCATGGTCGGTTGGTGCGGGGCTAATTGGGACCGGGGGAGGGGATGAAGCTCTACGACAGCAAAACGGCGCCAAATCCGCGCCGGACGCGGATTTTTCTGGCGGAAAAGGGCATTTCGGTGCCGACCGAGCAGGTCGATATCCCGGCCATGCAGCACAAGACGCCGGAATACACCGCCATCAATCCCTTCCAGCGGATGCCGGCCCTGGTGCTGGACGACGGCACGGTGATCACCGAGTCGATCGCCATTTGCCGATATTTCGAGGCGCTGCGGCCGGAGCCGGCTTTGTTCGGGACCGGGCCGACGGAGGTCGCCCTGGTCGAAATGTGGAACAGGCGCGCGGAGATCAATTTCTTCGCCAATGTCGCCGCAGTCTTCCGCCACCTGCACCCGGCGATGAAGGACTTGGAGGTGCCGCAGGTGCCGGCCTATGCGGAGGCGAGCCGGCCGCGCGTGTTCTGGTTTCTCGAACTTCTTGACAAGGAACTGGCGGCGCGTGAGTTCGTCGCCGGCGACCGTTTTTCCATTGCCGATATCACGACGCTCGTCGCCGTCGATTTCATGAAGCCGGGAAGGTTAGTGATGCCGGATACGTTGATCAATGTGAAACGCTGGTATGCCGCGGTCGCGGCGCGGCCGAGTGCACGGGCATAGCCACGATGAAACTGACCATTGTCGGCTCCGGTGACGCCTTCGGTTCGGGTAGACGGACAAATACCTGCTTCTGGCTCGAAACGGCCAAGGCCACGCTTGTCGTCGATTTCGGCGCCTCGGCCTTGCCGGCGCTGAAGGCGCTCAAGCTCGACCCGAACCGGATCGATGCGATCATCCTTTCGCATCTGCACGGCGATCATTTCGGCGGTCTGCCGTTCCTGCTGCTCGACTACCAATTCCTGGCGCGCCGCGAGATGCCGCTCTTGATCGCCGGTCCGCCGGGCACGCGTGCACGGCTTGAGGCGGCCATGGAGGTGTTCTTCCCGAAATCGACCGGCACAAATTGGCGCTTTCCCTGGCGCGTCGAGGAAATCGCGCCTGGACAGAAGGCGGATGTGCTCGGGCATTCGCTGATCACCACCGAGGTCGTCCATCAGTCGGGCGCGCCATCGACCGCGCTGCGTTTGTCGGACGGCGAGACGGTGTTCGCCTATTCCGGCGACACAGAATGGACCGATGCGCTGCTGCCGATCGCGAAGGGCGCCGACCTGTTTATCGCCGAATGCTACGCCTATGCCGGTACGAAAATCACCGGACACATGAGCTGGGAGATTCTCAAATCCCGGCTCGCCGATCTCGGCGCCAAGCAGGCGATGCTCACGCACATGAATCCGGAGATGCTGGGGCACGCCGATGAAGCAAAGGCCGCCGGCGTGCTGGCTGCCGAGGATGGGCTGGTGTTGGAGTTTTGATTTTTCTTTCGTCATGGCCGGGCTTGTCCCGGCCATCCACGTCTTCACTGCAGTGAAATTCAGAAAGACGTGGATGCTTGGCACAAGCTTGCACCCGGGCCGGCCAAAGGCCGGACCCGGTTGGCCGGGCATGACGAATTCTGTGCCTATTTGCCCGTGCTTACTTCCGCTCCAGAACCGCCAGCAGGCTCGACGTATCCCAGCGCTTGCCGCCCATGGCCTGCACCTCGGAATAGAACTGGTCGATCAGCGCGGTGATCGGCAGATTGGCGCCGTTCTTGCGCGCCTCGCCAAGACAGATGCTGAGATCCTTGCGCATCCAGTCGACCGCGAAGCCGTGGTCGAACTTGCCGGCGACCATCGTCTTGTAACGGTTCTCCATCTGCCAGCTCTGCGCGGCGCCCTTGGAAATGGTGGCGATCAGCTTGTCGATGTCGAGGCCGGCCTTCTTGGCGAAGTGCAGGCCTTCGGACAGGCCCTGTACGAGCCCGGCGATGCAGATCTGGTTGACCATCTTGGCGAGCTGGCCGGAGCCCGGCGCGCCCATCAGATTGCAGGCGCGGGCATAGGCCGCGATCACCTTCTCGGCGCGGGCGAACGGCTCGGCGTCGCCGCCGCACATCACGGTGAGCACGCCGTTCTCGGCGCCGGCCTGGCCGCCCGAGACAGGCGCATCGACGAAGTCGAACCCGCTCTTCTGCGCCGCGGCGTAAAGCTCGCGCGCGATCTCGGCCGAGGCGGTGGTGTGGTCGACGAAAATGGTGCCCTTGCCCATGGCGGCGAAGGCGCTGTCCGCACCCAGTGTGACTTCGCGCAGGTCATTGTCATTGCCCACGCAGGCCATCACAAAATCCTGACCGGCCGCGGCGGCCTTGGGGGTAGGGGCAGACTTGCCGCCATACTGCTTGACCCAGGCCTCCGCCTTGGCGGCGGTGCGGTTGTAGACGGTGACCTCGTGCCCGCCTTTGGTCTTGAGATGCCCGGCCATGGGATAGCCCATGACGCCCAAGCCTAGAAACGCCACCTTCGCCATTCGTTGTCTCCTCGGGATTTCGGATTGCAGCCTTGGTTGGCCCCGGCCGGTGCCTATCTGCCAATAGGTCATTGCCGGGGCGGGTGCGTCAACCTCCCCCCTGCATCACGCCACATTGACCCTAGCGCCGCCCCGCCTATGGTGGCGGCGCGAAACACAGGCGGCAGCGGGACAAAGATCATGGCGGTCACGAAAGAGCAGGTTCTGGCGGCGTTGGCGAAGGTGCCGTCGCCCGACGGCACGCCTCTGCCGCAGGCCCGCGTGCTGTCCGACGTCGTCGTCACGGACAGCAAGGTGTTCTTCTCGCTGACGGTGGATTCCGCCGCGGTGAAGGCCTGGGAGCCCGTGCGCAAGGCGGCCGAGGCGGCCGTTCGCGCGGTCCCCGGGGTGCAGTCGGCGTTGGTGGCATTGACCGCCGAGCGTTCCGCAGGGGCGGCCCGTGCGCCGCAGCCGGCGCCCGCGGCCCCGGCGCCGCACGGCCATGGCCATGCGCATGCCCATCCTGCCGACAAGACTCAGCCCGGCATCCCCGGCGTGGACGCGATCATCGCCGTCGCCTCCGGCAAAGGCGGCGTCGGCAAATCCACCACCGCGGTCAACCTCGCGCTCGGCTTGCGCGACCTTGGCCTCAAGGTCGGCATGCTCGACGCGGATATTTACGGGCCGTCGCTGCCGAAGCTGCTCGCCATCAAAGAGAAGCCGCAGACCATCGGCGGTAACCGCCTCAAGCCGATCGACCGGTATGGACTGTCTGTGATGTCCATCGGCTTCCTCATCGACGAAGAGACTCCGATGATCTGGCGCGGGCCGATGGTGATGTCGGCGATCACGCAGATGCTGCGCGAGGTCGAGTGGGGCAAGCTCGACGTCATGGTCGTGGACATGCCGCCGGGCACGGGCGATGCGCAGCTGACGATGGCGCAGCAGGTGCCGCTGAAGGGTGCGGTGATCGTCTCCACGCCGCAGGATCTCGCGCTCCTCGACGCCCGGCGCGGCGTCGCCATGTTCAAGCGCGTGAACGTGCCGGTGCTCGGCGTCGTCGAGAACATGAGCTA
>DATARB010000081.1:0-15788 GCA_036264375.1 Pseudolabrys sp. | reverse complement strand
TCGGCCGGAACGGCGTCCGCCGCCGACACCCAGTGGATCGTCGCCTTCACTTTGCGCCCATCCGGCGCGTTGCCGCCGCGCGTTGCCGGATCGTAGGTGCAGCGCAGCTCGGTCACCTCGCCTTTGTCGTTCTTCACCACGTCCTTGCAAGTGACGAAGTAGGCGTAGCGCAAACGCACTTCCATGCCGGGAGACAGCCGGAAGAACTTCTTCGGCGGGTTCTCCATGAAGTCTTCCTGCTCGATATAAAGCTCACGCGAGAATGTGATCTTGCGCGAGCCCGCGGCCGGATCGTCGGGATGATTGACGGCCTCGAGCTCTTCGCTCTCGCCTTCCGGATAATTCTCGATCACGACTTTCAGCGGCCGCAGCACCGCCATGCGCCGCAGCGCGCTTTTATTGAGCGCCTCACGCACCGAGAACTCGAACATGCCGACGTCGACGACGCTGTTCGCCTTGGCGACGCCGATGCGCTTGACGAATTCGCGGACCGCCGAAGCCGGCACGCCACGCCGGCGTAAGCCCGCAAGCGTCGGCATGCGCGGATCGTCCCAGCCGGACACATGCCCGTCGCGCACCAGCATGGTCAGCACGCGCTTGGACAGCACCGTATAAGTGAGATTGAGCCGCGCGAATTCGTACTGATGCGGCGTCGAGGGAACCTTGAGATTGGCGATGAACCACTCGTAGAGCGGCCGGTGGTCCTCGAACTCCAGGGTGCAGATCGAATGCGTGACGTGCTCGATCGCATCCGACTGGCCGTGCGCGAAGTCGTAGCTTGGATAGATCTTCCACTCCGTGCCGGTACGCGGATGCTGCGCATGCAGGATGCGGTACATCACGGGATCGCGCAGGTTGATGTTGCCGGACGTCATGTCGATCTTGGCGCGCAGCACGCGCGCGCCGTTCTCGAATTCGCCGGCCCGCATGCGGCGGAACAGGTCGAGATTCTCCTCGACGCTGCGGTCGCGGAACGGACTGTTCTTGCCCGGCTCGGTCAGCGTGCCGCGGTTCTCCCGCATCTCCGCCGGGCTCTGGTCATCTACATAGGCTTTGCCGGCGCGGATCAGGTCCTCGGCCCAGGCGTAAAGCTGTTCGAAATAATCCGACGCGTGATAGAGGTTGTCGCCCCAGTCGAAACCGAGCCAATGCACATCGCGCTTGATCGCGTCGATATATTCCTGCTCTTCCTTCGTCGGGTTGGTGTCGTCGAAGCGCAAGTTGCACTTGCCGCCGAACTCCTCGGCGATGCCGAAGTTGAGAATGATGGATTTGGCGTGACCGATATGCAGGTAACCGTTCGGCTCGGGCGGGAAACGGGTGACCACGTTGCTGGCGCGCTTGGCGTCGAGGTCGGCCTTAACGATGTCGCGAATGAAATCGCGTCCGGCTTCCGCCGTCCCCGCATTGCCGCTTGCCTTGGTGTCCGTCGCCATGCTTCCTCGAATCTCAGGATTAACCCTATGATGCGGACCGGCCGCGACCGGCGGCTATGCCATGACGGAACGCCCGGCCCAATGTCAACCGCGCTGACACCCTCGCCCGCAACTGTGCTAGACGCCCGCCGATGAGCGAGCCCGTCGTCACCCGTTTTGCGCCCTCTCCCACCGGCTTCCTCCACATCGGCGGAGGCCGCACGGCGCTGTTCAATTGGCTGTTCGCGCGGAGCCTCGGCGGCAAGATGCTGCTGCGCATCGAAGACACCGACCGCGAGCGCTCGACCAAGGCCGCGATCGACGCCATCATCGACGGCCTCTCCTGGCTGGGCCTGACCTGGGACGGCGACATCATCTACCAATTCGCGCGCGCCGCGCGGCACCGCGAGGTGGCCGAGCAGCTCCTCGCCGAGGGCAAGGCCTACTACTGCTACGCCTCGCAGGAGGAGCTCGTGCAGATGCGCGAGGCCGCCCGCCGCGAAGGCCGCTCCAAACTCTACGACGGACGCTGGCGCGACCGCGATCCCTCCGATGCGCCCGCGGGCGTGAAACCGGTGATCCGTCTCAAAGCGCCCCAGACCGGCGAGACCGTGATCGAGGACCAGGTGCAGGGCCGCGTCGTCTGGCAGAATGCCGACCTCGACGACCTGGTGCTGCTGCGCTCGGACGGCACGCCCACCTACATGCTGGCCGTGGTGGTGGACGACCACGACATGGACGTCACCCACGTCATCCGCGGCGACGACCACCTGACCCACGGCGCCCGCCAGAAACACATCTATGACGCGCTCGGGTGGCATGTGCCCATCATGGCCCACATCCCGCTGATCCACGGGCCGGACGGTTCCAAGCTGTCCAAACGTCACGGCGCCCTGGGCGTGGATGCCTACCGGGCCATGGGTTACTTGCCCGCGGCCGTGCGGAACTATCTGGTCCGTCTCGGCTGGAGCCATGGCGATCAGGAGGTCTTCTCGACCGAGGAGATGATCAAGGCCTTCGACCTCGCCCATATCGGCCGCTCGCCGGCGCGTTTCGACTTTGCCAAGCTGGAGAGCCTCAACGGCCACTACATCCGCGCGAGCGACGATGCCGCGCTGATCGATGCCCTGGAGCAGCTTCTGCCGCATATCGCCGGCGGCCAGGAGCTGGCCGCCAAGATCAATCCGGAGCTGCGCGGCAAGCTGGCGGCGGCCATGCCTGGACTGAAGGAGCGCGCTAAGACTTTAGTCGAGCTGTTCGAGGCCTCTCGCTTCGTCTGGGCCAGCCGGCCGCTCGACATCGCCGAGCAAGCCAAAGCGCTGCTCAACGCTGACGCGAAATCCACGCTTGCCGCTCTGCTGCCGGAACTCGAGACGGTGGACGGCTGGAGCGCGGCCGGCGTCGAGGCCGTCGTGCGCAGCTTTGCCGAGCGCATGGGCCTCAAACTCGGCGCCGTTGCGCAGCCTTTGCGTGCAGCACTCACCGGCAAGACCACCTCGCCGCCGATCTTCGACGTGCTTGCTGTGCTAGGCCGTGAGGAAAGCCTCGGCCGTCTGCGCGATCAGACCCCGCCGGGGCCATAAGTTTTTTATGCGGCGACAACTTTTCACGCCAAGCAAACCCGCGAGCCATGCCTATATGGCGGTCAGATGCGCGGGTGGCCTGATCTTGCAGCGCACACTTGGATGGGTTACGCAAACAAGGCCGGAACTCGCGCACGCCTGACGCGCCGCTACGCCTGCCGGCCGAACGCTTATAACGCGCACCGCTTGCTGCCAATTCGAGGGCTCGCTCATGGACGCCAAAACGGATTCCAAGACCAAAACCGGCTCGCTGACAGTCGGCAACAGCAACTGGGATTTCCCAATTTATAGCGGCACGGTCGGCCCCGATGTGGTCGACATCTCGAAGCTGTACGGGGAGAGCGGGTTGTTCACCTACGACCCCGGCTTCACCTCGACGGCAAGCTGCGAGTCCAAGATCACCTACATCGACGGCGATGAAGGCATCTTGATGTATCGCGGCTATCCGATCGAGCAACTCGCCGAACACGGCGACTTCCTCGAGACCTGCTATCTCTTGCTTTACGGCGAGCTGCCGACGCCGTCCCAGAAAGCCGATTTCGACTACCGGGTCACGCGCCATACGATGGTGCATGAGCAGATGAGCCGGTTCTTCCAGGGCTTCCGCCGCGACGCGCATCCGATGGCGGTGATGACGGGCTCGATCGGCGCTCTGTCGGCCTTCTATCACGACTCCACCGACATCTCCGATCCGCATCAGCGCATGATCGCCTCGATCCGCATGATCGCGAAGGTGCCGACGCTTGCGGCCATGGCCTACAAGTATTCGATCGGTCAACCCTTCGTGTATCCGAAGAACGAGCTCGACTACTCCACCAACTTCCTGCGCATGTGCTACGCGGTGCCGACCGAGGAGTACAAGCCGAACCCGGTCCTCGCGCGGGCAATGGATCGCATCTTCATCCTGCACGCCGACCACGAGCAGAACGCGTCGACGTCGACGGTGCGCCTCGCGGGCTCCTCGGGCGCCAACCCGTTCGCCTGCATCGCCGCCGGCTGCGCCTGCCTCTGGGGTCCCGCGCATGGCGGCGCCAACGAAGCCGCGCTCAACATGCTGCGCGAAATCGGCACGGTCGATCGCATCCCCGAATACGTCAAGCGCGCGAAGGACAAGAACGACTCGTTCCGCCTGATGGGCTTCGGCCACCGCGTCTACAAAAACTACGATCCGCGCGCCAAGATCATGCAGAAGACCTGTCACGAGGTCTTGGCCGAGCTCGGCATCAAGGACGACCCGCTGCTCGACGTCGCCATGGAGCTCGAGAAGATCGCGCTGCACGACGAATACTTCATCGAGAAGAAGCTTTACCCGAACATCGACTTCTATTCGGGCATCACACTCAAGGCGATGGGCTTCCCCACCACGATGTTCACCGTGCTGTTCGCAGTCGCGCGCACCGTCGGCTGGATCGCGCAGTGGAAGGAAATGATCGAGGACCCGAAGCAGAAGATCGGCCGTCCGCGCCAGCTCTACACCGGCGAGACGCGGCGCGATTACATTCCGATCTCGCGTCGGAAGTAGTCTCTTCGAAAATCAGACATGGTTGGGGCGCCGGTGAGGCGCCCTTTCCATGTGCGGAGCCACGCGAGCGCCAGAACCGGCGTGAGCGCGTGCTGTGTTTGCGCCGCACCTTGCTCCGCTCATTCCCGCGCACTCGCGCCGCGAAGCCAAAGCGGCTTCGCTTTGGCGAAGCAGGGAGCGGGAATTCAGAAAGTCCCGGAAAGCCGGGCCTTAAGGGCTGTGTTCCCGCGTCCGCGGGGACGAGCAGTGGCCATCTCAATCGGCCGGCGTCAGGCGCCCTTGCCGTTGGCACCGCCGTGGCCGTTCGCCCCGTGGCCATTGAGTTTCGGCGCTTTGGCGCCGTCATAGCCCCAGGTGACGTAGACACCGGCCCAGGTGAAGCCGCCACCGAATGCGGCAAGCACCATGCGATTGCCCGCTTTGAGCTGTGGCTCGTAATCCCACAGGCACAGCGGGATCGTGGCGTTGGTGGTGTTGCCGTATTTGTGGATCGTCACCATCACGCGATCCATCGGCAGCCCCATGCGCTCCGCCGTGGATTCGATGATGCGGTTGTTGGCCTGATGCGGCACCAGCCAGTCGATCATGTCGCCGCGCAGATTGTTGCGCGACATGATCTCGCCGGCGACTTCCGCCATCTTGGCGATGGCGAATTTGTAAACCGCCGCGCCCTCCTGATGCACATAGTGCTGGCGCTTGGCGACCGTCTCCGCGCTCGCCGGCATGCGGCTGCCGCCGGCTTTCTGATGCAGATGGATCATGCCGGAGCCGTCGGAGCGGATCAGCGAGTCCATGATGCCGTGGCCGCTGTCATTCGCCTCGAGCAGCACCGCGCCGGCGCCGTCACCGAACAGCACACAGGTGGCGCGGTCGGTGTAGTCGATGATCGACGACATCTTGTCGGCGCCGACCACGATCACCTTGCGCGCGGTACCGGCGGCAATGAATTGCGTCGCGATGGTGAGCGAATAAAGAAAGCCAGAGCAGGCCGCCTGCACGTCGAACGAGCCGACGTTGCGGATGCCGACCATGTCGCAGATGAGATTGGCGGTCGACGGAAACTGCATATCCGGCGTGGTGGTCGCGCAGATCAGAAGATCGATGTCCTCCGGCCTGGTGCCAGTCTTCTGCATAAGGCCGCGGACGGCTTCGGCGCCCATGTGCGAGGTGCCCAGGCCCTCGCCCTTGAGGATGTGCCGCTCCTTGATGCCCGTGCGTTCGGTAATCCAGGTGTCGCTGGTGTCCACCATCTGCGCCAATTCGGCGTTGGTGAGCACGTCCGGCGGCACATAGCCGTGGACGGCGGTGATGGTGGCACGTGGTGAAGGGGTCAAAGTTGAGGGTCCCAGCTCGGTCCCATGCCATACGCCCTTTTTGCGTGACACATCAAGTTAAGCTGTTGACGCGGGCGGCGCCATCTGGGGCCGTCCGGCTTGGTTAAAAGCGCCGGAAAGGCCAAGGACGAGCGTTGCCGCCCGTTCGCTGGGAACGGCCCGCCCGATGTCCATGACCGCGTCCAGGCGGGCGAAGGCGTCCGTCTGGCGGCGGCGCTCCGGCGTATCCACCATCAGCGGAAACAGCGCCCCGGCGAGCTTTTGCGGGGTGCAGTCGCGCTGCAGGAATTCAGGCACGACGTTCTCGCCCAGGATCAAGTTGGTGAGTATAGCGCTCTGTGCGGTGATCAGGAGGCGGCCCACCACCTCCTCGATCAAGGGAACTTTGTAGGCGGCGGCCATCGGAACACCGGCGAGTGCCAACTCGAGCGTGGACGTTCCCGATTTTGTCAGCGCCGCCCGCGCCGTGCGGAACACGGCGTCCTTTTCGGCGTGGTCCGTAACGATACGGACCGTTACCGGCCAGGACGACACCGCCGCGCGAACAGTGTCGGCAAGGCGCGGCACCGCCGGGACAATCACCTCCAGCGTGCCCAGGCGCTGGCGCAACAACGCCAGGGCCTCGCCGAACACGCCGGCCATGCGGCGGACTTCGCCGGAACGGCTTCCCGGCATCACCAGAAGAACCGGCGGCTCTGCAAGGCGCCTCTTGGCCTCCTCGGCGTCCGGCCGCAGCCGCGCGACTTGCTCGCCCAAAGGATGGCCAACAAAGGTGGTCGGCGGGCCGCCGAGGCGCTGCATCGCCGCCGGCTCGAACGGGAGCAGCCCGAGCACGTGATCCACATAGGAGCGCATGGCGCGCGCGCGGCCAGGCCGCCACGCCCAGACCGAGGGACACACATAATCGACGATCGGGATGGCTGGCGCGCGGGCGCGCACGCGCTTCGCCACGCGATGGGTGAACTCAGGACTGTCGATGATCACCAGCACATCCGGCTTGGCGGCGATGACCGCGTCCGCGGCTTCGCGGATCCGGCGCAGGATCTTCGGCAGGCTCGCTGGGATCGCCGCGAAGCCCATGATCGCCAGATCGCCGAGCGGAAACGGGCTCACGACGCCCTCGCCCGCCATGTGCGCGCCGCCGATGCCGGAGACGCGCACCTGACCGTGCGTCTGCCGCCGTAGCGCCGCTATCAGCGCGGCGCCGAGACGATCGCCGGATTCCTCGCCCGCGACCAGAAACACATGCGGGCCGGCGCTCATGGCGCGGAGCCGGCGGCAGTGCCGATGACAAAGATCTTGGCGCGGTCGGCCGCCTCGACCAGCCGTTCCGGTTCGGCGACGATGGTCTCTCCCGCGACCACAGCGATCCCGGCAAGCCCGGCATGGGCCGCGCCCTCGGCCGTCTTCGGCCCGATCGATGGCAGGTCGAAGCGGCGGTCCTGGTTCGGCTTCGGCGCCTTCACCAGAACGCCGGTGCCGCGCGGGGCGTGAACACGACCGTTGGCGCGCATCTCGGCAACGCGCGCGAGCATCGCGTCGGTGCCCTCCGCTGCTTCCACCGCCAGCACATGTTTGCCCGCGACCACCACGGCTTGGCCAATATCGAACGGACCGGCGGTGCGCAGATAATCGAGACCGAGGGCAATGTCAGTCTGATCGCTTTTAGACGGTGAGACGCCGCCCAGCGCGCCTTGCGGCACCAGAATTTCGGGAGCGACCTCGTGCGCGCCAAGCAGGCGAAAACCATCCTGCTCGAGCAGCCTGCCCATCCCGGTGAGAAGATGATTGTCGCCGCCGCGAAAGGCCCGCAGGATTCGCGGCATCATCACAAGCGCCTTGAGATCGAGCCTGGTCCGCCATGGCGACGGCCGCACCAGCGAGCCGAGGAAGACCAGATCGCGGCAGCCCTCGGCGCGGGCGAGCCGCATGAACTTGCCCATTTGGCCGATGTAGAGCCAATGATGCGGATGACGCTCGACGCCGGTGCCCTCGGCAGCGCCGTAGAGCGGGAACAGCACCACCTTGCGCCCCCGCGCCGCGACGAAATCGGCCACCGCCAGCGGCAGGCTGCCGCCGCCGCAGATCATGGCGAGCGGCCCGTCCTGCACAGCGGCAGCCGCCGGGCTCATGCGCTCTCGTCCGACTCGCCGCGCTTGATGGCCATCGTCAGCGGCCGCTTGCCCGCGCGGATGAAACCGATGACTTTCGTTACCAGATCATCGTCCGCATACTCGGCTTCGACGCGATTGAGCCGCGCGCGGAATTCACCTTCGCCGAAGAATAACGCCTGATAGGCGCTGCGCACGCGGTGGACGTCACTCTTGCCCATGCCGCGCCGGCGCATGCCGACGACGTTCAATCCCACGAGATGCGCCAGCGGCCCCTGCGCCATGCCATAGGGAATGACATCGGCGCGGATGCCGCTCAGGCCGACCAGCATGGCGCCGTCGCCGATGCGGACGAACTGGCGCACCGCGACACCGCCGCCAAACACGACATTGTCGCCGACCGTGACATGACCGCCGAGCACCGTGTTGTTGGCCATCACAACCTTGTTGCCGACCTTACAGTCATGGCCGACGTGAGAGCCGACCATGAGGAAGCAACCGTCGCCGACCTCGGTGATGCCGCCGCCGTCCTCCGTACCAGTGTTCATGGTGACATTTTCGCGGATGTCGCAGTTCGCGCCGACGACCAGCGTCGTCGGACCTCCCCGATAGCCGAACGACTGCGGGGGCGAACCGAGCGAGGCGAAAGGATGGATGACGGTGCGCGGCCCGATGCTTGTGTGGCCCGTCACGTTGACATGCGACACGAGGCGGCAGCCATCGCCGATCGTCACGTGTGGACCGATGGTGCAAAAGGGGCCGATGGTGACGCCGTTGCCGATCTTCGCCCCGGCCTCGACCTGTGCCGAGGGATCAATCATTGCCGCGCTCATGCGTCGGAGATCATGGCGCCGACTTCGGCCTCGGCGACGACCTGGCCGCGCACTTTGGCTTCGCCGTGATACCACCACATGGTCTTGCGCCGTGCGGTCTTCGTCATGTGGTACTCGATCGTGTCGCCGGGCAACACGATCTTGCGGAATTTGGCCTTGTCGATGGTCATGAAGAACACGTTCTTGGGCTTCAGCGACGACGTCGCCGTGATACAAAGGACGCCCGCCGTCTGCGCCATGCCTTCGATCATCAGCACGCCGGGGAACACGGGGTTTTCAGGGAAGTGGCCCTGGAAATGCGGCTCGTTGATGGTGACGTTCTTGATGCCGATGCCGTGCTCGTCACCGCGGATGTCGATGACGCGGTCGACCATCAGAAACGGATAACGGTGCGGCAGCATCTTCAGCACCACCGCTATGTCGGCCGCTTCAAGTTTGGTAACGACGCCGTCCATCTCTCTCCGTCTCGCCTACTCGTCCGCCGGTGTGCCGGGGCTGCTCTTGCGCCGCGAATTCATTTCGCGCTTGGCAAGCTGCTCGACGATCATCATCTCGCGGAACCACTGCTTCACCGGCTTTGCCGGCATGCCGCCCCAGCGCGCGCCCGGCGGGACGTCGCCATGGACGATGCTGGTGGCGGCGATATGGGCGCCCTCGCCGATCGTCACATTGTTGTTCAGGCCGACGCGCGCCCCGAGCACCACAAAGTCCTCCAGGATCGAGGAGCCGGAGATGCCTGTCTGCGCGACCAGGATGCAATGCCGGCCGATGCTGACATTGTGGCCCACCTGGACCAGGGTGTCGATCTTGGTGCCCTCGCCGATCACGGTGTCACGGATGGCGCCGCGGTCGATGGTGGTGCCGGCGCCGATCTCGACGTCGTCCTGGATGATGACGCGGCCGATCTGCGGCACCTTGAGATGGCCCTTGCCACCCATCACGAAGCCGAAGCCGTCCTGGCCGATCTTGCAACCCGGGTGCACGAGCACACGGTCGCCGATCAAGGCATTGCTGAGCGTGGTGCCGGCGCCGATCGCGCAGTCGCGGCCCACGCGGACCTCTGCGCCGATCACCGCGTTGGCGCCGATCAGGGTGCCGCTGCCGATCTCCGCGTGCGGCCCGATCACGGCGCCGGGCTCGACGGTGACGCCGTCCTCGAGCCGCGCTGTCCGGTCGACATGGGCGCCGGCGATGTCGCCAGGTTCGCGCAAGGACGACGGTTGCAGGGCCTGCGGAAACATCGCCCGCGCCACGTTAACGAAGGAACGATAAGGCTCATGCACGACGAAGACAGCCACATGCCCCGGCAACTCCTTCGCCAGAGCCGCGGTCGTCATGCAGGCGCCGGCATGCGTGAGGCGCGCCGCCGGTGCGTAGTTGGTGTTGTCGAAAAACGTCAGATCGTTGGGCGAGGCGCGATCGAGCGGCGCGATGCCGGCGATGCGCCGCGCATGCGGCTTTGCGGACGGCTCGGCGCCGGCCACGGTGGCGATCTCGTCGAGGGTGAGCCCCTCGGACCGTCGGAGGAAAACCGGCTCGCTCATGCTGCCCGAGTCTGACCCGTTGAGGCTAAACCAATGCAGCAGCCGCGGGCGGACCTGGTGCGTCCGCCCGCGGCGCGGCTTTTAGAACTTCGTGCCGCCGCTGAAGCGGAAGATCTGCGTGCGATCGCACACCTCCGGCCCGCCGGTAGACGGCGTGGCGCAGTACTTCGTGATCGGATAGGCGAGATCGAAGCGCAGCGGCCCGAGCGGCGAATCCCACAGGAAGCCGACACCGACCGACGACCGGATCAGCGTCGGACTGTTCAGACCGACCTGCACGCTCTCGTTGGTCACGCTCCAAGTCGTCGGCCCCTGGTAATCCCACAGCGAGCCGGCGTCGGCGAAGACCGCGAGCTTGATGCCGATTTCCTTCGGCAAGAAGTAGAGCGGGGTCTGCGCTTCCACGCTGGCGCCCCAGTACATGCTGCCGCCGAGCGCGTCGTTGGTCGTGCCATTTGTAATGTCGCGCGGACCGATGCCCGACGGCTCAAAGCCGCGCACCAGGTTCGGACCCATCTGGAACTCATCCAGCATGCGCAGTTCTTTGTCGCCCCAGGCCGAGATATTGCCGCCCTGCAACTTCAACACGCCGACGACGTCGGGCATCACCTCGTAGTAGCTGCGGGCTTCGACCTGCGAACGGATGAAGTTCACGTCGCCGCCAACACCGGCCAGGTCCTGCTTCAATTCGGCATAGAGGCCGCTTGTGGGCGCGCGCACATTGTCGAGGGTGTTGTAGGCGAGGGTGTAACCAACCAACGACACGGTCACGGGCCCCTGCGACAACTCGATGCGCACAGGAAGCGAAGCTTCGCCGTCGGAGAAGCAGTTATTGCCCGTGCCAAAGATCGAACTGGCTATCGCTTGATTGAACTGGGGACTGATCGGGCTCGTCGTCGCCGTACAGTTATCGTACTGAGACGGCAGCGTTATCTCCTGCCGATAGATCGAATACCGCGGCTGGAACGAGAGTTCTTCGGTCAGCGCGAAGCCGAGCCGCAAATTGGTGCCGTAGGACTTGGTGTCATACGAGACGTAATTGTTGGCCTGATTTTCCTTGTAGAACAGGTCGACACCACCGGACATGCGGTAGCCAAGCAAATAGGGCTCGACCAAGGACAGGTCGGCGCCGCGCGTGTACTGACCGAACGTGACCGAGGCCTTCCCGTACTGACCACGCCCCATCAAATTGCGGTCGGCGACACTGACTTCACCGATGAAGCCGTCTGCCGTGGAGTAGCCGCCGGAGACGGAGAACTCGCCGGTGGGCTGCTCTTCGACATCGACGTTGATGACCACGCGGTCGGGTGCCGAGCCGGGCTCGTTGGTAATCTTGACGGTCTTGAAGAAGTTCAAGTTTTTCAAGCGGCGCTCGGCGCGATCGATGAGCGCGCGGTTGTAGGCGTCGCCCTCGCCGATATCGAACTCGCGGCGAATGACGTAATCGCGCGTGCGCGTATTGCCGCGGATATTGATGCGCTCGATGTAGGCGCGCGCACCCTCCTCGACCACGAAAGCGAGGTTGATGATCTTTTTCTCGAAGTTGCGGTCGCCACGCGGACGCACATTGGCAAAGGCATAGCCGCTCTTGGCTGCCTCGATGGTCATCTGCTCAACGCTCGTCTCCACCAGGTCGGCGTTGTAGACGGCGCCCGGGCTGAGCTTGATTCGGCTCCGCAGGATGTTCGGATTAAGCGCGCGCACGTTGGAGACCACGTCGACCGTGCCGACATGATACTGGGCGCCCTCGTCGATGGTGAAGGTGACGATGAAGCCCTTCTTGGATGGGTCGTACTCGCCCACCGCCGACACGATGCGCACGTCGGCATAGCCGTTCTTGAGATAGAATCGGCGCAGCAGGTCGCGATCGGCTTCCACGCGGTCCGGATCATAGATGTCGGTCGTCTGGAGGAAGCTGAACCAGCCGCTCTGCGTGGTCTTGATGACGTCCTTCAATCGGCCGGACGAGAAGGCGTGCGCGCCGACGAAGTTGATCTCTTTTACGCCAGTCTTCTCGCCTTCCTTGATCTCGAAGACGAGGTCGACGCGGTTGTTCGGCAGCTCGATGATCTTCGGATCGACCGAGACGTCGAAGCGGCCGCTACGGTGATAAATCTCGATGATGCGCTGGACGTCGGCCTGCACGGTCGGCTTCGACAGCGTGCCGCGCGGCTTCGACTGCACTTCCGCGCTCAGTTGATCGTCCTTGGCCTTCTTGTTGCCCTCGAAGGCGACCTTGTTGATCACCGGGTTCTCGACGACGCTCACAACGATGCGGCCACCGGCGCGGTTGATGTGCACATCGGAGAACAGACCGGTCGCGTAGAGCGCCTTCAGGCCATCGTCGAGATCGGACGGACTAAGCTGCCCATTGGGGCCGGCATGAAAATAGGAGCGGATGGTGTCCGCTTCGACACGACGGCTCCCCTCCACCGCGATGGAGTTGACGGTCTGTGCAAAAGCTACGCCCGAAGACGCCACCGTTAAGCATCCGGCACCGACAAGGATGCCGCTAAGGACAGCGCAGCTAAGAGCCAGTCCCCGAACCAACCGCACAACAAGTCCCATGCGCAACGCGCCCTCTTGAATCCTCGAGGCCGCCCCCCACTGCGGATTCGGCAGACTTTCGGGCTGGCTCCGGTTGCTTTGTACAGCCTTTTACTAGCGCTGCAAACGAAAGCGCCAGCCCAAGTTCCCCTTTCCCCTCAGAAAGTTGCCCGAAGGCAACGATTATGAGGTGGCAAGGTGCAGAATGTCATTAAATGTTGCGAAAATCATCAACATGACGACGATCGCGAGGCCAATCCGGAAGCCGACTTCCTGTGCGCGCTCGGATAATGGCCGCCCCCGAGCCGCCTCGATTCCATAGAACAGAAGGTGACCCCCATCGAGAAGGGGAATCGGGAACAGGTTCAGGAGGCCAATCGACACCGAAAGCACCGCCGTCAGGTGCATAAGCGCGACGAATCCGGCGGTCGCCACCTGCCCGGATACCTGGGCGATCCGAATCGGGCCGCCGAGCTGGTCGGCCGATTCCCGCCCCGCGAATATCCCGCCGATATACGAGAGCGTGCGGTCGACAATGAACCAAGTCTCCTTGGCGCCCTCGACGACCGCCGGGACCGGACCGAACTTCTGCGTCTTAATGTCGCCCGGCGCCATCGAGCGGCTGATGCCCAGCACGCCGAGCCGGTGCACGTTGCCGAAATTGTCCTTCAACTCCTTGAGTTGCGGCGTCGCCTTGAGCGTGACCGGCACGCCCCCGCGCTCAACCTGGATCGCCAGCGGTTCGCCGGCGCTGATGCTGACGATGCGCTGCATGTCGGAGAAGTTGTCCACCTTCTCGCCGTTGATGGCGGTGACGAGATCCCCGGGCTGGAAGCCGGCGGCCTGGGCGGCGCTGTTCGGCTGGATCGTGTCGACGCGGGCGCTGGTCGTCTGCTTGCCGACCGTCATGAAGATGACGGCGAAGATGACGATGGCGAGGATGAAATTGGCGATCGGCCCGGCCGCCACCACGGCGGCGCGGGAGCCCACCGGCTTGTGGACGAAGCTGACCTTCTTGTCCTCCTCGGACATGCCGGCGGCGGCTTCCGTGTCGGGGACGCTGGCGGCGTTCTCGTCGCCGAAAAACTTCACGTATCCGCCCAAAGGAATAGCGGCGAGCTTCCAGCGGGTTCCATAGCGGTCGTTGAAGCCGACGATTTCAGGGCCGAAGCCGATCGAAAAAGCGACGACTTTCACGCCCCGCCACCGCGCCACCAGAAAGTGGCCAAGCTCATGAAAGAAAACGACAATCGTGAGCACAAAGAGGAAGGGAACGACGTAGCCGACGACGCCACCGCCGAACGCGCTCAGGCTTCCCATAATTTCGGCAATCATCGCTGATCCTTGTCCCCCGCCCGGTTGCGGCCGACGATGTTACTCAACGTTTACTAGGATGCCTTTACGGCAATTTCGGGCAAGAGGTCCCGCGCCAACGATCTTGCGGCATGGTCAACGGCGAGAGCGTCCTCCACCCGGCTGGGTTCCTTGAGAAGCCCCCGCCCCGCGGCGGCATCCAAAGTCGCCTCGACCAAGGCCGGAATCGCCAGGAACGGGATGCGGCCGGCGATAAATTCGGCCACCGCCACCTCGTCCGCGGCATTGAGCACGGTCGTCGCCGCCCCGCCCGCCTCCATGGCGCGCCGCGCCAGCGCGAGCGCGGGGAAACGCACGAGATCGGCCTCCTCGAAGGTCAATTCGCGCACGCGCGCGAGGTCCAGCCGCGGCGCCGGCCCGTCGATGCGGCGTGGCCAGGCGAGGCAATGCGCGATCGGGATGCGCATGTCGGGCGCGCCGAGCTGCGCCACCACCGAGCCATCGCGGAATTCGACCATGCCGTGGATGACCGACTGCGGATGTACCAGCACATCGATCTGATCCGACGGCAGCGCGAACAGATGGTGCGCCTCAATCAGCTCGAGGCCCTTGTTCATGAGGCTGGCGGAATCGATGGTGACCTTCGGCCCCATCGACCAGTTCGGGTGCTTGAGCGCCTGCGCGGGACTAGCGGCGCGGATCTGCTCGAGCGACCACGTGCGGAACGGACCGCCCGACGCGGTGAGGATGATGCGCTTGATGCCGTCGCGCGGTCCGGCGCCCATCGCCTGGAAGATGGCGTTGTGCTCGGAATCCACAGGCAACACGGTGGCGCCGGTCGCCGCCGCGCGGCGCATGAACAGGCCGCCGGCGCAAACGAGGCATTCTTTGTTGGCGAGCGCGACGGTCGCGCCGCGCTCGATCGCCGCCATCGTCGGCTTGAGACCGATCGCGCCGGCGATCGAGGCCATTACCCAATCGGCCGGGTGCTCGGCCGCTTCGACCAGAGCGCCGGCGCCCGCCGCGGCGGCGATCTTGGTGCCCGAAAGCGCGTCCTTGAGTTCGCTGTAGGCGCTTTCGTCAGCGACGACGGCGGTTCGCGCGCCGACATCGCGCGCGATCTTGGCGAGCGCCGTTGCATTGCCGCGCGCCGTGACGGCTTCGACGCGATAGCGGCCAGGTTCGCGCTTGATCAGGTCGACGGTGCTGGTGCCGATCGACCCGGTCGCGCCGAGGATCGTGACGCTGTGCGTCGCGCCGAACGGAAGCGGCGTGACGTTGACCAGATTGGGAACAGTCATGCACTCACCATACCAACAGGCCGCGCGCCGCGCCGTCGAAACCGCCGCGCAAAAGGCCGATCAGACAGCCGGCCAGCGCCGCTGCACAGAAACCGTCGAGCCGGTCCATCACTCCACCATGGCCGGGAATGAGCTGGCTCGCATCCTTGGCCCCGTGTTTGCGTTTGATCCAGGACTCGAAGAGGTCGCCGAGTTGCGCCAAAGCCGACAGCAGCAGCGACACAAAGGCGAGCGCCACAGCATTCACGGCGATCGCGAATTGCGCCAGCGCGGCACCCACCACC
>DATARB010000367.1:0-3134 GCA_036264375.1 Pseudolabrys sp. | reverse complement strand
TGCAGATCGAGATAGTCGTAGCGCAGCGCGATGTTGAGCTCGTCGAGGATCAGCAGCGCGAGCGCCGGATCGGCCATCAACTCGCAGGCCTTGGCCCAGGCGCGTTCGGCCGCGGCGACGTCGCGCTTGAGATCCTGCGTGTCCCAGGTGAAGCCTTCGCCCATGGTGTGCCAGACGACCCGGTCGCCGAACACCTCGAGCGCGTCACGCTCCGACGAATGCCAGGCGCCCTTGATGAACTGAATGACGCCGACGCGCCGCCCGCGCCCGAGCATCCGCAGCGCGAGCCCGAAGGCCGCGGTCGATTTGCCCTTGCCGGTGCCGGTGTGGACGATCAGCAGGCCTTTCTCGATTGTCTTTTCCGCGACCTCGGCATCCTGCACGGCCTTGCGCTTTGCCATCTTGGCGCGATGGCGCTCGGCTTCGGTCTCGTCGACGGTCTTGCTCACGGCGTTCCCTTCACGAACATCGGCAGTCCCGCGACGACGAGGACGACGCGGCCGGCGCGCGCCGCGATCCGTTGATTGAGCCGGCCCTGCAGATCGCGAAATCGCCGGGCCTGCGCGTTGTCGGGCACGATACCAAATCCAACCTCGTTGCTGACCAGAACGATTGGCGCCTTGCGTGCGATCATTGCGGCTTCAAGGCGTTCAATCTCAGTGTCGATGTCGCGTTCCTTGAACATGAGATTTGAGAGCCACAGCGTCAGGCAATCGACCAGGATCGTGCTGGATGCCGGCGCGGAGGAGATCGCTCCGGCAAGATCGAGCGGCGTTTCGATTGTGCGCCAATCGCGGCCGCGGCGCTCGCGGTGGCCGGTGATCCGCGCCGTCATCTCGTCGTCAAAAGGTTCCGCGGTCGCCACATAAAGCCAAGGCGGCGGCGACGCCATGACCGCGGATTCGGCATAGCGGCTTTTCCCGGAGCGCGCGCCGCCGAGCACAAGAGTCAATTGCGGGCCGTCGCTTGCCAATGAAGTTACCGCCATTCAGGTGATCGCCTTATGCCAGCGCGGTCCTTTGAACCATATTGCGCGTCCGAAAGGCTAGAGGCCCATCTTTCGCGTCCATCGGCGCTTCCATTGACAAAGCCGCGCGCTGGCCATTTATAGTCGAGGAAATTGACGGTCTCTTCGAGACGAAGAGCGAAAAAGGGAATGCGGTGCGGGACTTAGGTCCCAATTCCGCAGCTGCCCCCGCAACTGTAAGCGGCGAGCTCGTGCCACAATGCCACTGGGATGTTCCCGGGAAGGCGGTGACGGGCGGTGACCCGCAAGCCAGGAGACCTGCCGTCAGATTCGTCGCGTGCCGGGCGGGGTGCCCTGGTGCAGGTCGAAGCTGTTGTGGCCCAGTCGGGTGGCGTGTGCCGCCCGCGCACCCGAATGTGATGCGGATCGCTCCAAGGAGGAGCAGCGCGGGTGACGGTGGCCGAGTTCTCCAACGATGATGATAGCGAGGCGCAGAGCGGCGCGTCGGCGACCATCTATGTCTGCACGACATGCCGGCAGCCCGGCGATCCCGAGGATCTGCCGCGTCCCGGCGCGGCACTCGCCGCAGCGACCGCGCGCGCGGCCGAAAACACCAACATCGCCGTTCAGCCGCTGCGCTGCCTCGCCAATTGCAAGCGCGGCTGCAGCGCGGTCATGCGGCGCACCGACGCGTCGGCCCCGGCGTGGACTTACGTGTTCGGACACCTCGATCCCGCGGCGGACGCGCAGGCGCTGGTGCATGGCGCACAGCTTCTCGCCCAATCCGCCGATGGCCTGATGCCATGGCGCGGCCGGCCGGACGCACTCAAGCGCGGGTTGATCGCGCGGGTGCCGCCGTTTGATTTTCAGGAGCAGAGCGAATGACCGAGGAACTTGCGCGCATCCCCTGCACTATCGTCACCGGTTTTCTGGGAGCCGGGAAGACGACGCTGATTCGTCACGTGCTGGCCAATGCGAATGGCCGCAGGCTCGCCATCATCGTCAATGAATTCGGCGATGTCGGTGTCGACGGCGAAATCCTCAAAGGCTGCGGCGACGACGCCTGCCCTGAGGAGAATATCGTCGAACTCGCGAACGGATGCTTGTGCTGCACGGTGGCCGACGAGTTCGTCCCCGCGCTCGACGTCATTCTCGCGCTGCGTCCCCGGGTCGAGCACATCGTGATCGAGACCTCCGGGCTCGCGCTGCCGAAGCCGCTGGTCCAGGCGTTTCTTTGGCCTTCGATCAAGAATCGCGTGACCGTTGATGGCGTGGTCGCGGTCGTCGACGGCGCAGCGCTGGCCGACGGACAGGTGGCCGGCGATATGGCGGCGCTGGCGGCGCAGCGTGCGGCCGACAACGCGCTCGATCATGACGATCCGATCGAGGAGGTGTTCCAGGATCAGATCGCCTGTGCCGATCTCGTGGTGATGAACAAGTGCGATCTGCTCGATCAGGCGGGGCTGGATAAAGCGTCGGCGACCGTCGCCGCGGCCTTGCCGCGCGCGGTCAAGGTCGTGAAGGTGTCGAGCGGCAAGGTCGATGCACCGGCGCTGCTGGGCCTTAATGTCGGAACCGAATCCGATATCGAGAATCGCCGGACGTTGCACGACAACGAACTCGATCACGATCACGACGACTTCGACAGCTTCGTTGTTTCGCTGCCCGAGATCGACGATCCGGCGGCGCTGTTGAGCGTCGTATCCGCGACCGCCGAGGCGACCGGCGTGCTGCGGATCAAGGGCTTTGCGACGGTGCGCGGCAAGCCGATGCGGCTTTTGGTGCAGGCGGTCGGCCCACGAGTGACGTCGCACTACGATCGCCCCTGGTCCGCATCGGAAAAGCGCGAGACGCGGCTGGTGGTGATCGGCCTCAAGGGAATAGACCGGACCGCCATCACACGCATGCTCACTGGATGATCGATGCATCTCCTGGCGACCAGCTCCACGAGCCTTGACGACATCGTCGAGCCGGTCGATCTCGGTCAGCCGCCCGGCGATATCGCAATCCTTTCGTTTGCCGACAGCGATCTCGGCGGACTTGCGGCGGCCTGGGCCCTCGAACGCGACGCGCTGCCGAGCGTCCGTCTCGTGCAATTGCGCGATCTCAAGCATCCGATGTCGGTCGATCTCTGGATCGATCGGGTCGCCTGCCACGCCAAGGTGAT
>DATARB010000354.1:0-14483 GCA_036264375.1 Pseudolabrys sp. | reverse complement strand
TCCGAACCCTCGCCTTGTCGTCGGCATCACCGGCGATGTCGCCTTGAAGGCGCGTCGGCGCGCCGTCCTGATGTTGCGCGAAACGCCGCTCCACATCGGAGATATCCGCACCATGGCGACTGTCACGAACATCCAGTGACGGCCACTTCATCCGTCGTGCCGGATAAGGGCGGACAACGCAACCGGCGAACATCGCGTCTTTGGCGGACTTCGACCAATTCTGCGCCGGACCCTTGACTGGCTGTCCGGGCGCCACATCGTGCGTGCCAACCGGCCCGCCGTTAACCGTCTAAATATTCAGCGCCGCTTCGGTCCTCCTGACCGAATGCTCGGCCTTTCGCAAAAGCGAGCCAGTCATCGGCGCCTAAAAAAATCGCTTGCAAGCCTCCGGAAAATTAGTTCGTATACGAAGCGTTTTTCATTGGCGTGGTGTGGGAATGCAGAAAAGCGACAATCGCGTTGTCGTCGTCGGAGCCGGTCCAGTCGGCGCCATTATGGCTCTTGCGCTGGTGAAGAAGGGAATTCCCGTCACGCTACTTGAAGCCGAAGCTGATGCCGTCGAGGATCAGCGTGCCGCGACCGTGCATCCGCCGACGGTGGAAATGCTCGCCGATCTCGGCTTGAAGGATGCGGCGTTCTCCGAAGAGCCCACCGGCGGGCTGCAATCGCCCATCTTTCATTATCGGGATCGTATCACCGGCGAATTAGTCGCAGTCTTCGATGTCAGCGTGCTCAATGGCGAGGTGCCGTATCCTTTCGTGCTGCAATGGGAGCAGTACAAGCTCGTGCGCGCGGCCTTGCCGCTGATCACGGCGAGCGGCATCGGCGAAATTCGTTTTTCGACCCGGTTGACCGATCTTAAGCAGGATGCCGACTGCGTCACTTTGACCGTCAAAAATCAGGATGGCGAAACAGAGACGCTTCAGGCGAAATACGTGATCGGCACCGACGGGGCCTGGAGCATGGTGCGCCAGCGTGCCGAAATCGAATTCGAGGGATTCACCTGGCCCGAGCGATTTATCAAGATCGGGACGACGTTCGATTTCCTCTCGACCGGGCGCGGCTACTGCACGCGCAACTATTTCTCCGACCCAGCCGAATGGCTGAACCTGTTCAAGGTCAAAGGTAACGGTGGGCCCGGCATCTGGCGCGGCATTTTCCCGGTGCCGGCTGACGAGCCGCGCGAGACGGCGATGGGCGTCGAGGGCGTGCAGCGCCGTCTGCAAGGCCTTTTTCAGAAGTCAGGAGATTACGACATCTCCTATCATGCCATCTACGACGTGCATCAGCGCGTGGCCGCTAGCTTCAACAAAGGGCGTGTCCTGCTTGCCGGCGACAGCGCACATGTGAACAATCCGATCGGCGGCATGGGCATGAACGGCGGCATTCATGACGCCATGAACCTCGCGGGCAAATTGTCGGATATCTGGTTCAACGGCGCCGACGTCGGCATTCTGGATCGGTACAGTCGCCAGCGCCGCAAGGCCCAGGTCGATTTCGTGCAAGCACAATCGATCCAGAACAAGAAATCGCTCGAAGAGAAGGACCCGGCGAGCCGCCGCAAGAATCTCGATCATCTGCGCCGTGTGTCCGAAGATCTCGCGCTGCACAAGCAGTTCCTGATGCGCAGTTCGCTGTTCGACAGTCTGCGGTCCGCGAACGCTGTCGAATAAACAGGCAGAATATCATGGCCGAGCACGCGGCAAACGGTTGGATCGGCGCTCGGCTTCTTCGCAAGGAGGATGCCCGGCATCTGATCGGCTCGGGCACCTTCGTCGCCGACATCCGCATGTCCGGCCTGCAAGACGTTGCATTCGTGCGCAGCCAGATGGCGCACGCGAAGCTGCGCGGCGTGACGAAGCCCGAGCGCTATGCCAAGCGCGTGTTCACGCACGCCGATCTCGACGCGCCGCAGATCGTCCAGGCCGGCCCCGAGCTTTCCAATTTCCGACAATCGCCTTATCCAGCGCTCGCGTCGGATAAAGTGCGCTATGTCGGGCAGACGATCGCGGCCTGTGTGGCGCCGACGCGTGCGCAGGCCGAGGACATCGCCGAAGCCGTCACCGTCGAACTCGATGAACTCCCGGCGGTCGTCGACGTCGTGGCGGCGGCGCGCCCGGACAGTCCGCGCCTGTTCGAGTCCTGGCCGGACAATCTTTACATCAAGAGCACGGTCACCGAAGGCGACGTCGCTTCGCTCGCCTCGGCGCCGGTTCAGGTGAAACGCCAGTTCAAGATGAACCGGCAAGCGACCGTCCATCTCGAAGGCCGCGGTGTACTCGCCTATTGGGACGCGCGTCTCAACGAATTGGTGATCTATCTTTCGACGCAGGGCGCTCATGTCATGCGCCATGGCCTCGCAATGGCCCTGGGCTTACCGGAGAACCAAGTCCGCGTGATTGCGCCCGATGTCGGCGGCGGCTTCGGCGGCAAGAACCGCCTGATGCCGGAGGAGATCGCGGTTGCCGCTCTCGCGATGAAGCTCGGCCATCCGGTGCGCTGGATCGAGGACCGCCGCGAGCACCTGCTCGCCTCCGTCCATGCGCGCGACCACTATTACGATCTCACCATCTGGGCCGACCGCGAGGGGCATCTGCTCGGGCTGGCCGGCGACGTGTACATCGATTCCGGCGCCTATTCGCTCTGGCCGACCGGCTCGTTCATGGAAGCGAGCATGGCCGCGCGCAATCTGCCCGGCCCGTATCAGATGAAGCACCTGAAGGTTAACACCTTCACCGTGGCGACCAACAAGGCGCCGATGGGCCCGTATCGCGGTGTTGCGCGGCCGGGCGCATGCTTTGCCATCGAGCGCGCGGTTGACGAAGTGGCGCGCGAGATCGGCCGCGAGCCGGTGGACGTGCGGCGGCTTAATCTCGTCGCGTCGCACCAGCTTCCCTATCGGACCGCGGGCGGCCTGCTGCTCGACACGGGCGACTATCACGCCTCGCTCGAGACCGTCGTCGGCATGGTGGACCTGCCGGCCCTGCGCAAGCGCCAGGCGGCCGGCGAGCCAGACGGCCGTGCAATCGGCGTCGGTTTCGCGTTTTATACCGAGCAGAGCGGCCACGGCGCCGCGGAATGGACCAAGCGCAAGTCGCGCGTGGTGCCGGGATATGAATCGGCGAACGCGCGCATGCTGCCCGACGGTTCGGTGCTGATGCATGTCGGCATCCAGAACCACGGTCAGGGCCTGGAGACCACGCTGTCGCAGATCGCTGCGCACGAACTCACGCTCGATCCGGCAGCGATCTCCGTCCGCTACGGCGATACGGCGGCGGGCCCGTTCGGGTTCGGCACGTTCGCCTCGCGAAGCATCGTCTTCGCCGGCGGTGCGGTGGCCAAAGCCAGCCGCGAGCTGCTCGAGAAGGCCTGCCGGATCGGTGCGCATCTGTTGCAGACCGATGTCGCGAATGTCCGGGCCGAGCACGGCGCGGTCCACGGTCCGAATGGCAAGGTGACGCTGGCGGAAATCGCGCGCGCCGCCAATATCCGGCAGGAGCTGCTGCCGATGGGCGAGCAGCCTTTGCTGGAAGTGACGGCGACCTACGAGCCCGGCGATTCCGGCGGCGTGTTCTCCTATGGCACCCATGCGGCGGTTGTCGCGGTCGATCCGGACACCGGTAAGGTCGAGATTCTCGATTACGCGGTCGCCGAAGATTGTGGCACGATCATCAATCCGATGATCGTCGACGGACAAATCCAGGGCGGCATCGCGCAGGGCATCGGTACGGCGCTCTACGAAGAGGTTCCCTACGACGACCAGGGACAGCCGCTCGCGACGACGTTCGGCGATTACATGGTGCCTTGCGCACCCGAAGTCCCGACGGTGCGGATCGCGCACTCGGTGACGCCGGCGCTGTGCACCGAATACGGCGTCAAAGGCGTGGGCGAGGGCGGGGCCATCGCGCCGCCCGCGGCCATCGCCAACGCGCTTTGCGACGCGTTCCGCGCGATCGGTGCGAAGTTCAACGAAACGCCGCTGACGCCGCGCCGTGTTTCCGATGCGGTCGATCGCGCGCGCAACGGAGGGACGGCATCATGAAGCCCGCGCCCTTCGACTACATCCGTCCCCAAGGCGTCGCGGAGGCGATCGCCGCCCTGCGGCAGGACGACAAAACCGTCAGCCTGCTGGCCGGCGGCCAGTCGCTGCTCGTGCTGCTCAGCCTCCGGATGGCGCCGGTCGATCTGCTGGTCGATATCGGCCGCATCGAGGAACTCAAGACGGTGTCGGAATCGGCGACGCATGTCTTCCTCGGCGCGGCGACGACGCATGCCATGATCGAGGACGGCGCCGTACCCGATCCTTCACGTGGTCTGATGCCGCGCGTCGCGTCGGCCATCGCCTACCGCGCGATCCGCAATCACGGCACCATTGGCGGCAGCGTCGCGCTCGCCGATCCGGCCGCCGACTGGCCTGCCTGCCTGATGGCGCTCGACGCGACGGTGCTCGTGCGCGGTCCGGCAGGAGACCGGCGCGAAGCGGTCACCGGTTTCGTGCAGGGCATGTACACGACCAGCCTGCAGCAGGGTGAAATCATTCTCGGCTTCGACATTCCTCGCCTGCCTGCCGGGGCGCGCTGGGGTGCCGCCAAGGTCACGCGCAAGAGCGGCGCCTTCGCAAGCGCGATGGCTTACGTGGTCGAGGGCTGTGACGGGACACCTGCGCGCGTCATCCTCGGGGCGACGGCATCTCGCGCGCAGCCGATGCCGGCCACCGCCGCCTATCTGTCGCAGCACACGGCGATCGACGAGACGGAGCTGCGCGCGGCGATCGGCGCCGACCTCGATGCCGTCGATCCGGAGGCCGATGCCTATCAGCGCCGCAATCACACCGCCACGGTGCTGCGTGCCATCCGGGAGGTTCGTGCCTGATGCTGACTGTTACGCTCACCATCAACGATGACGAACAGACGCATACGGTCGAGCCGCGCACACTGCTGGCCGATCTCCTGCGCGATCGGTGCGGGCTGACAGGCACGCATCTCGGCTGCGAGCATGGCGCTTGCGGCGCCTGCACGCTGGAGGTCGACGGTAAAGCGACCAGGTCCTGCGTTGTCCTCGCGGCGATGTGCGAAGGCCGCTCCGTCCGCACGATCGAAGGCCTGCGCGACGACAAGATCATGGAGGTGCTGCGGCGCCACTTTCACCAGCTGCATGGCGTCCAATGCGGTTTCTGCACGCCGGGCATGCTGGTGATGGCACGGGACATTCTCCGGCGTCATCGCAAGCCGACCGAAAAGATCATCCGTCACGAGCTCAGCGGCCAGGTCTGCCGCTGTACCGGTTACGCCAATATCGTCGCTGCCATCGGCGCGGCCGGCGCCGAACTCGATCAAGGCGCCTCCTCATGAGCTTCCTCCATCAACGACCATCCTCGAAGGGCAAGTACTAATGCGTATCGACGCCTACACTCATTTGTTTCCCAGCCGCTATTTCCAGCGCATGCAGGAACTCGTCACCAATAAGGGCGCGATCAAGCGCTGGCTCAATCTGCCGACGCTGTGGGATGTCGATGCGCGGCGGAAGATGGTCGACAGTTTCGGCGACTATCAACAGGTGCTGGCTAATTCGATGCCGCCACTGGAGTTCATCGCCGGCCCTGACAAGACGCCGGAGCTTGCGCGGCTCGCCAACGACGAGTTCGCGGAGCTGGTCGCTAAATATTCCGATCAGTTTCCCGCCTTCATTGCATCGCTGCCGATGAATAATCCGGACGCGGCGGTCGAAGAAGCAACGCGTGCCATCACGCAACTCGGCGCGCGCGGTGTTCAGATTTTCACCAACGTCAACGACCGCCCGCTCGATTCGCCGGAATATCTGGCGATCTTCGAGACCATGGCGAAGCACGATCTTCCGATCTGGCTGCATCCGACGCGCGGGCCCGGCTTCACCGATTACAAGGCCGAGAAGAAATCCAAATACGAGATCTGGTGGACGTTCGGCTGGCCCTACGAGACGAGCGCGGCGATGTCTCACATCGTGTTTTCGCAGATGTTCGAGAAGCTTCCGAACCTTAAGATCATCACGCATCACCTGGGCGCGATGATTCCGTACTTTGAAGGCCGTGTCGGACCGGGCTGGGATCAGCTCGGCAGCCGGACGGACGACGAGGACTATGAGGGTCTGCTCAAGTCCATGAAGAAGCGGCCGATCGACTACTTCAAGATGTTCTACGCCGATACCGCTCTGTTCGGCTCGGCGGCTGGCACTGAATGCGGCCTGAAGTTCTTCGGCGCGGACAAATGCGTCTTCGCGAGCGACTGCCCGTTCGATCCGGAGGGCGGCTACGAATTCATCCGCGAAACCATTCGCGTCCTCAATGAACTCGACATCTCCGAAGCGGACCGAAAGAAGCTTTTTGAAGGGAATACGCGCCGCCTGCTCAAGCTGTAAGCGCGAGCGGGGTCTGAGGAGACGTGTGGCGGGGAGCCGCCGCACGTCGAATTAAGCTGGTCGAGGCGCATTTTTGGCTTGGAATTTGCAACGCTGATCCGGACAATTGATGTGAAGGCCACGAAGGAGACGAGACAATGGCGAAAATGACCAAAGGTCCGTCGCGGCGCGACGTGATGCGTTTCGGCGCGGCGGGCGCGGCATTGGGAATTACGGGCTTTCCCCCTCTCGCGCGGGCGGCGACGCCAGATCCGGTGAAATTCAGCCTCGATTTCCGGATTTACGGCGCGACCGCGGCGATGTTTCTAGGGGCCGAGAACGGAATCTATAAAGACCTCAACCTCGACATGACGATCAGCGGCTCGCCCGGTTCCGCTGAAACTGTGCGGCGCGTCGCTTCCGGAACGCATGATTTCGGCATCGCCGACGCCAGCACACTGATCGCATTCGCCGGCGCCAATCCGAACGTTGCGCCGAAATTGGTGATGACGATTTTCGACAACTTCCCGGCTTGCATCCTCAGTCTGAAACCGAAGTCCATCAAGTCGCTGGAAGACCTCACACACATCAAGCTCGGCACCGGCACGTCCGACGGTGGCTCCAAAATCCTGCCGGCGCTATTGAGGCTGAACAAAATCGATCCGAAATCGCTCAATCAAATGACGGTCGACGTGAAGCTTCGTGATACCTTGCTGCTGAAAGGTGTCGTCGATGCCGTGATCGGCTTCGATTACACCTCGATCTTCAACCTGATGGGCAATGGCGTGAAGATGGAGGATATCAACCTCCTCTATTATGCGTCCTATGGTTTCGATTTCTGGGCCAATTCTCTGATCGCAAGCCGCTCGATCATCGAGAAGAATCCCGATCTCGTGAAACGCGTCGTTGCCGCCACGGCACGGGCCTGGGTTGCCGGGGCAACGCAGCGGGCGGAAGCGATCAGTGCTGTTATGAAGCGCGACCCGTTGCTGGATCCCAAGATCGAGCGGGCGCGAATGGATTTCGTCTACGCCAAGCACGTACTCACGCCGCGCGTGCTCAAAGGAGGACTCGGCCAAATGGATGCCGAGCGCATGGCGAAGGGCATTGCGTTGCTGAAAGACGGCTTCGAGATGCCGACCACGCCGACGATGGACGACATTTATGACGGCCGCTTTCTGCCGCCTCAAAAGGATCTGATGTTCAGCTGACGCCTTCGATGGGCTGAGAGGTAAGACCATGGGCTTCGTAGAACTGGACAACGTCGCGCTTCGCTATGGCGAGCGCGACGGCACGCTGGCTCTTAATGGCGCCAGCCTGAGCATCGAGCGGGGCGAGTTCGCCGCTGTGGTCGGGCCATCCGGCTGTGGGAAGTCCTCTCTGATGAAACTTGTCACCGGGCTGCACCCGCCCTCGGAAGGGGCGGTGCGCGTGGCGGGCAGTTCTGTGACTGGGCCACTCAAATGTGTCGGCATGGCCTTTCAGAACCCGAGCCTGCTTCCTTGGCGGGACGTTTTGTCGAACACGATGCTTCCGCTCGAAATCGTCCAGCCACACCGCTCGCAGCTCCGCCGGAACAAGGCCGAGTACACGGAGCGAGCGAGGAAGCTGCTCGCGATGGTGGGACTCGATGGCTTCGAGACGAAGCAGCCCTGGATGTTGTCGGGCGGCATGCAGCAGCGCGCCAGTCTGTGCCGGTCGCTGATCCATAGCCCGGACTTGCTGATGCTCGACGAACCATTCGCGGCGCTGGACGCCTTCACCCGCGAAGAATTGTGGGGCGTGCTGCAGGATCTATGGATGGCGCAGAAATTCACCTGCATCCTTGTCACGCATGACCTGCGTGAGGCGGCCTATCTCGCCGATGTGATCTTTGTCATGAGCGCCCGTCCGGGGCGCGTGGTCGCCACGCACCGCGTCGATATGCCGAGGCCGCGCCGCCTGGAGACGACTTACGAAGCGAAATTCGTCCAACTGATCCACACTATCCGCGATGAGATCGCGCAAGTCCGTGCCCAAAGTCGCACTGATGATCGCGCTGAAACCGCGGCCGCAGGCCAGCCCGCGGCGACACATACGACCAAGGTTGCTTAAAATGAGACTTCGACGGGAAAGCCGTGCCAATCTCGAAAAGGCGATGCCATGGCTTGTGATCATCGGGTTGTTGGTCGTCTGGCAGTTCGCCGTGACCGCGTTCCACATCGCGCCGTTTATTCTGCCAGCGCCGACCGCCGTCTTCGACACGTTCATGCAGCAGCGCGGGCCGATCATCAGCAATGCGCTGTTCACGCTCAGGAGCACTTTGATCGGGTTCAGCCTCGGCATCGTGGTGGGTCTCGGCCTCGGGGTCGCGATCGGATCTTCGCGGCTGGCTTACAAAGGGCTTTATCCGCTGCTCATCGGGATCAATTCCGTTCCCAAGGCGGCTGTCGTTCCGATTCTGGTGGTCTGGCTTGGCATCGGCCAGCTGCCGGCGATTGTGACGGCCTTTCTGCTCTGCTTCTTTCCGATCGCGGTGAACGTGGCGACCGGTCTTTCGACCGTCGAGCCGGAATTGCAGGATGTTCTGCGGTCGCTGGGCGCCAGCAAGTTGGACATTCTAAGGAAGGTCGGGCTGCCACGTTCGATGCCATACTTCTTCGCGTCGCTGAAGGTCGCGATCACTTTGGCGTTCGTCGGCACGGTGATTTCGGAGACTTTGGCGTCGGATGACGGCATCGGCTACATGATGCTGCAGGCGTCTTCGCAATTCCGCGTTCCGCTCATGTTCGCCGGGCTCTTCGTCATCGCCTTCATGGGTATCGCGACCTACATCGTTTTCGCGCTTCTCGAGGGGCGAATGACGGGCTGGGCAACGCGCGGTCGGCAGGGCTCCATCGGAGGCGGTGGCTAGGCGTGGCGGCCCGAGCGGCGGCACGCCGTCGAGTCAGGCGGAAATCAATGGCCAAGAAAAATGTCGAGCCGCTGCGCGGGCTAGTGTCGCTTCGGGCGCGTCCCGGATTTCTCGTGCGGCGGCTGCATCAGATCGGTGTGGCGATTTTCACCGATGAAATGGCCGATCTCGAGCTGACGCCGGTTCAATACGGCGCAATGAGCATCGTCGGCATGAATCCGGGCATCGATCAGTCGGCGCTTGGCGAAGAGCTCGGGACGGACCGCGCCAACACAACCGATGTGATCAATCGCCTCGTCAACAACGGCTACGCCTTGCGCGCCGTATCGCCGAAAGACCGGCGCATGCGCCGCGTTTACCTGACCGACCACGGCCGCGATATCGTCGTGGAAGCCAATCAGCGGCTGAAGAACGTGCGGAGCCGCTTTCTGTCGCCGCTCAAGCCGGCCGACCGCGAGATCTTCCTCGACCTCATGATCGAATTGATCGAGGGCAATAACTCGTTGGGCCGCGCGGCCTGGCGCTTTAACGCCGGCGGCCAGGCGTAAGTCCGACAGGCTTAGATATTCTCCAGGCCGGTCGGGTACTGCCTGCGCACCTCGTCGCGGCGGCGGAGCCACCAGGCATAAGACGGCGGCATGAGCGCGAGGGGATCGGGGCCGCGCAGCGCTTGCGCGGCATGCGCCGGCCAGTTCGGATTCCACATCATTTCGCGCGCGAGAGCGATGAGATCGCAACGGCCCTCGGCCAGATAGCTCTCGGCCTGGGCCGCTTCGGTGATCAGTCCGACCGCCATGGTCGGAATGCCGGCTTCGCGGCGGATGCGGTCGGCGAAGGGCACGTGATACCCGGGCACGCGCGGCACGACGGCAAGCGTCAGCGGTCCTTCGATGCCGCCGGACGAGCAATCGATCACGTCGACGCCGCGCGCCTTGAGCTCACCCGCGAGTACGACTGTATCGTCCAATGTCCAGGCGCCGCCTTTACCGTCGACGCACGAAGCGCGGAAGAACAGCGGCTTGTCCTTGGGCCAAGCGGCGCGGGCCGCCTCGACCAGCTCCAGCGCAAAGCGCATGCGGCCCTGGATGTCGCCGCCGTAGCCGTCGTTGCGCTTGTTGGTGATGGGGGAGAGGAACTGCTGGATGATGTAGCCGTGCGCGCCGTGGATCTCGCAGATGTCGAATCCGGCATCGAGCGAGCGATTGCACGCATCGACATGGCTCTGGATCACGGCCTTGATGTCGTCGTGGTCCATCTCGATCGGAACGGTGGCGCCGGGTTTGAACGGGATCGGGCTGGGCGCAACGCCCTGCCACGGCGGCTCACCGGCTTTGGCATCGTCGTCGCTCAGCGGTGCGAAGCCATCCCACGGCGCCTTGGTGGCGACCTTGCGGCCGGCATGCCCGAGCTGGATCGCGCTCAAGGCGCCCTGGCTGCGCAGAAAATCGGTGATGCGGCGCCAGGCTTTGGCCTGCGCATCGGTGTAGATGCCCGGACAATGATAGGTCTTGCGCGCGCGTTCCTCGACCGAGGTCTCTTCGACGAAGACGATGCCGGCGCCGCCCATGGCGAACTTGCCGAGATGCACGAGATGCCAGTCGGTCGGCTCGCCGTTGACGGCGGCGTATTGCGACATCGGCGAGACGACGATGCGGTTGCGGGCGGTCAAACCGCGCAATGTGATCGGCGTGAACAGGAGCGGCTGCGCCGATGCCGGCGAACCGATTGTGGCACTTTGGACCCGCTCGCTCATTGTGATCGTCTCACCAGGGTTGTACGACGAAAATTGTAAGCGACATTAAAAGCAAATGTCGGGCCATGCGACGTGCATGGCCCGCAGACGTGATGACGTAACGATCAGATCCCGCGACGCTTAGGCCGTGATGCCGATGAACTTCAACTGCGAGAATTCCTCGATCGCGTAGCGCACGCCCTCGCGCCCAACGCCGCTGCGCTTGACGCCGCCGAAAGGATAGATGTCGAGGCGGAAGCGGGTCGCCTCGTTGATCCACAGCGCGCCAACCTCGAAGTCATCCGAGAAGCGCAGCGCCGCGGCGAGATCGCGGGTGAAGACCGCGCCTTGCAGGCCGAAGGGCGAATCGTTCGCCATCTGCAAGGCCTCGTCCACGCTGTCGAAGGGAGCGACCAGCGCGACCGGCCCGAAGACTTCCTCGTGCCACAGCCGCGCGTCCTTCGACACGTCCACCACAATCGCCGGAGACACGCGCGCGTCCTGCCGAACGGGTTCGAGCGCGTAGCGTGCGCCACGTTTCACCGCGTCCTCGCACATGGCCATGACACGCTCGGCCGAAGCCAGGCTGACCATTGGCCCGACGTCGGTCTTCGGATCCGTGGCGTCGCCCACGTTCAGCCGCTTCGCGGCGGCGACGAAGTGGCCGAGGAAGGCGTCGAGCACAGGCCGCGCGACCAGGACGCGCTGCGCCGAGATGCATTGCTGGCCGCTCGCTTCGAAGGCGGCGGCGGCGATCTTCTTCGCCGCGGTCTCGATGTCGGCGTCCGCGAGCACGATGTTTGCGGCGTTGGAGCCGAGTTCTGCCACGAATTTCTTCGCACCCGCCGCGCGTGCCAGAGCGTCGCCGCCGACCGTGCCGCCGGTGAAGGAGACGGCGCGCACATCATCGTGCGCCGCCAGCGCCAAAGCGGCCTCGCGATCGCCGGTGACGACTGTGAACAGGTTCTTCGGCCAGCCGGCATCCTGAAAGAGTTGCGCCAGCTTCAGCGCCGTGCGTGTTCCGGCCGGCGCCGGCTTGGTGACGATCGCGTTGCCGGCCGCGATGGCGGGCGCGACCTTCTGCACCAGCAGATTGACCGGCGCATTGAACGGCGTGATGCCGCCGACGACACCATAGGCCACATGGCGGACATAGCCGAAATGGCCCGCGCCGGTGGCGGTGACATCGAGCGGCAAGGTTTCGCCGCCGAACTGGGTGAGCGCAGCGGCGGTCGCTTCGAGAAACTCCGCGCCGCGCTTTACTTCAAACGTCGCCATGCGGATGGGCTTGCCGACATCCTCGCAGATGAGGGCGGCGATCTCGGCGCTCGCCGCGGTCAAGGCCGCGGCGGCGCTTTTAAGCCAGGCGATGCGCTGATGCGTCGGCTGCTTGCGGTTGGCCGCGAAAGCTGCCGCGGCGGCCTTCACGGCACGATCGACGCCGATAGCGCCGGCTTCCGAGATCTGGCCGATGACGTTGCCCGACTGCGGCGCGACGAGATCGAACAGCTTCTCGCCGGGCGCGGTCATCTCACCATCGATGAACGACGCGAATACGGGACGCGCTTGAACTGCCACGGTGCTCACTCAGCGCGGCTTGCGCAGACGCTGGATCTGCATGTTCGCGAGGAAGGGGACCAACGGATGCGTCCCCATCTTCACGATGGTCGGCATGTCCATCTTGATCAGCGCTTCGCGCTGGTCGGCCGAGAGCTTGAACTTGTCCGCGTAGGCGGCGGAGTCGGTGATGAATTGAGTCCGCTCCTCCGGCTCATGCGCGAGCGCATGCAGCGCGGACGTCAGTTCGACGAGCTCCGGCTTGATCGACGGATAGTGCGCGGCGCGATCTTCGGCCTGTGCGCCGTACCAGGCCAGTGACGCATAGTTGTGATGCCAGCTCGGGTCCATGGACACGACGTCCGGCTTGCGTTCGCCGAGCGCGCCGGCCGCGCAGGCCCAGCAGCGCAATTCGATGTTGCCGGTGTCGTCAAGCTCGGTCTCATCGTAACCGATCAGCGACTTAAGATTGCCGGCCGCGAGCTTCTCCAGAACCTTGTTGTCCCAGGCGAGCTCCGGGTTCGAATAGCGGTCGGTCCCGGGGAAGTGCGACATGCCGCCGCTCGACAGGATCACGGTTTTCAGTCCGAGCGCGGTGACGGTGCGGGCGACGGCCTGACCGAACGCGTAGCAGCGCTCCATGGTCGGTTGCGGCGGCAGGTAGGCGTTGACGTAGATCGGCAGCACCGGCTCGGTGAGGCCGATATGCGTGAGCGGAATGCCGATGGCGTAATCGATCTTCGCGGTGCTGGTGAAAGCCGGATCGAAATTCTGCCGGTACAGCTGGCGGACCAACTCGAAGCCGATCTCGCTCGGAACTTTCCAGTGGAACTTGCGTCCGGCGAATTCGCCGGTGGCTTCGCCGCCGACATGAATGGTGAAGGGCGGCGCGGCGTTGTGAAAGAACTGCTCGGCGTGATCGTTGGAGAAGATGATCCACAGGTCCGGCTTCAGCGCCTTGAGGTTCTTGCCGATGTCGGCGGCGACCTTGCGCACCTGCTCGACGAGGGTCTTGTCCTCGGTGTCCGGCATCGTGAAGAACTGCGGGGCATGCGGCAGCATCGCGCCGCCGACGACTGTGGACATCATGGGATGCCTCCTGGAATCGCGAGGTTGAAGGCCGATCGCCGGCCGGTGCCCAAGGAGCGGCGAGGGGCTCCCTGGCTGATAGGTCAAAGGATAAAGGCTTGGGGTTTCGGCGTGTTAGCGCTATTCTGCCAAAAAACCGCTATTAAACGACAAGCTGGATTTCCGCTCGTTGGACCCCACCGTCATCCATCCCGACGTGCGCGTGCCGCCAAGCGGCGGCGAGACGCAGCGCGCGGTCGCCTACGTATCTGAGCTCCGGCGCGGCGGCGGACTGCCGCCGCACAGCCACGCGCGGGCGCAACTCCTGGCGGTGACATCCGGTTCGATCGCGGTCACGGCCGAAGGCTCCACCTTCGTCGCGCCGCCGGAACGCGCGGTCTGGGTACCGGCCAACACCGTGCATGAGACGCGGCATCTGTCCTCGACACGCCTGCGCACGCTCTACATTGCGACCGAAGCGGCACAGGCGCTTCCGGCGAAGACGACGGTCGTGCAAGTCAGCCCGCTGATGCGGGAGCTGATCACGGCCATCGTCGCACGGCCGCGCGACTACGAGGAGCAGGGTTCAGACGGACGCCTGATCGGGGTACTGATCGATCAGATCGCCGTGTCGCGCGCGCTGCCGCTCAATCTGCCGATGCCAGCATCAGAAAGTCTGCTGGCGCTCGCCTATCGCATCCTCGACGTGCCGGCCGACGTTCCCAATCTCGAGCGCCTCGCGCAATCGCTGAACAAGTCGGCGCGCACGTTGGAGCGCCAGTTCAAAGCCGAGACGGGCCTGTCGATGCGCACCTTCCGGAGGCAGGCAAAGCTCTTGAAGGCTTTGGAGCTGCTGTCGTC
>DATARB010000351.1:0-6563 GCA_036264375.1 Pseudolabrys sp. | reverse complement strand
TCGCGGCCAGCCGCGCCGGCCTCGGCGCGGAAGCACGGCGTGCAGGCGGTGTAGCGGCGCGGAAGCGTGTCTTCGTCGAGGATGGACTCGCGCACGAGATTGGTAAGCGGGACTTCCGCGGTGGGGATCAAGCCCCAACGCCCGCTCTTCATGTCGTTCGCGGCGGCGTTATTCGCGAACACCTCGCCGCTGACTGCCCAGAACTGATCGTCCTCGAACTTCGGCAATTGCGCTGTGCCGAACATCGTCTCGTCGCGCACGAGCAACGGCGGATTGACCTCGGTGTAGCCATGTTCGCCGGTGTGCACATCGAGCATGAACTGACCGAGCGCGCGTTCCATGCGCGCGAGGCCTTTCTGCAAGACGACGAAGCGCGCGCCGGAGAGCTTGGCGGCCAGCTCGAAATCCATCATGCCGAGGGCTTCGCCCAATTCGAAATGCTGCTTGGGCGTGAAGGAATAGTCGCGCTTTGAACCGCTTTTGTGATGCTCGACATTGCTGTGCTCGTCGGCCCCGTCCGGCACCTCGTCGAGCGGCGTGTTGGGGATCTGCGCCAGCTCCTTGTCGAGCTCGGCGCCGAGCGTCTTCTGCTCCTCCTCGAGCGCCGGCATCGTGGTCTTGAGCTCGGCAACCTCGGCCATCAGCGCGGCGGCGCGCGCGTCGTCCTTGGCCTTCTTGGCCTCGCCGATTTCCTTCGACGCCGCGTTACGCCGCGCCTGCGCCTGCTCGAATATGGTGATGGCCGCGCGGCGCTTCTCGTCGCGCGCGAGCAGCTTGCCGGACAAAGGCTCCAGGCCGCGCCGCGTCAGCCCCCGGTCGAAGGCCTCAGGGTGCTCGCGAATCCATTTGATGTCGTACATGCGCTTCCGCCGTCATGGCCGGGCCTGTCACCCGATATAGGGGCACGGCGTTGCCTACCTAAGCGGGATGCCCGGGACAAGCCCGGGCATGACAATTACCGGCGCTTTCCCGCCCCCGTCATTCGGGGGCGCGAGCGCGAGCGAGCGAACCCGGAATCCAGAACCGGATACCGAACGCGCGACTGCATTCCGGGTCCGCACCTTCGGTGCGTCCCGGAATGACGGAAGGGAAACGTCAGCTCAGCGCCACCTGGAGGAACGGCTGCAGTTCCGCCGGGACGTCGTCGCGCTTGGCGACGATGGCGGCCAGCGTCTTGTCGCGGCTGGCGTCGCTGATCAGGCGGGCGAAGCCGAACTCGGAGAACTGCGCGCCCTCGTTGGCGATGACCTTGTGCTTGACCGCCTTGTCGCCACGGTCGACCAGGACATCGGTGACCGCGTCGGCGATCTCCGAGCGGCCGGCGATGGCCAGCAGGTGCCCCTGCCCCTTCGACTTGGCGATGCCGACCAGATCGGTGTCCTTGAGCGCCTTCGACTTCTCGAGGATGGGTCCGGACACCGCGATATTGTCGCTGTTCGACAGCGCGCCGATCGTATCGATCGGCGCCGCATCCATGGCCGCCAGCATCCGGCTCAGTTCGGCCTGGCCGCGCGGCCCGATATCCTTGGCGAGCCGCTGGATCACGGCGTCGAACACGGCGGCCTGCTCGGGCGTCCAGGCCTCGGCATGGGCGAGGTACAGTTCGGTCACCTGGCGAAGCATCACCATGTGCCGCGAGGGCGAAACCTTGCTCAGAACGGAGTCGAGCTCGGTCAGCAACGATTGGGGATCGTACGACATACGCAGCACCACTCAATATTCCGAGCGGTACCGCACGTCCGCTACGAGGGTTATCTTGTGACAGTGATTTACCGGGTAATCCCCCAATGAAAAATTAAGCGCGATGGCCGGCGCATGACACGGTCAACGCCGCTCTCAAGCCGGCCACTCAATTTAATTAAAATTGCAGCGATCGGCTCACTGCCCCGGGGTTTCGCTCTTGCCCGCGGCCTTCGCGGCGGCTTCCGCCTTGGCACGCTTCTCGACGATGCGTACCGACCAGATCGATCCCTCGAACAGGATGAGCAGCGGCACCGCCAGCGACATCTGGCTGATGACGTCCGGGGGCGTGAGCACGGCGGCGAGCACGAAGGCGCCGACGACGAAATAGCGGCGCTTCGATTTGAGCTGGTCCGAGGTGATGAGGCCGATGCGGCCGAGCAGCGTCAGCACCACCGGAAGCTGGAACGCCGCGCCGAAGGCGAGCACCAGCGTCATCATCAGCGAGAGATACTCGCCGACCTTCGGCAACAGCGCGATCGACGCTTCGTCCGTGGTGCCCGGCTGCTGCATGTGCAACGAGAAACGCACCAGCATCGGCAGGACCACGAAATAGACCACAAGCGCGCCAAGCGCGAAGAAGACCGGGGTCGCGAACAGGTACGGAAGAAAGGCCTTGCGCTCGTGCTTATAGAGGCCCGGCGCCACGAACATGTAGATCTGCGAAGCGACGATCGGGAACGACAGGAAGGCCGCCCCGAACATGGCCAGCTTGAGCTGGGTGATGAAATATTCGAGCAGCGCCGTGTAGATGAACTTGGAATTCTCCGGCCCCGCCACCCAGACGAAGGGCCAGACCAGGACGTTGTAGATGTCTCTGGCGAAGACAAAACAGATCGCGAACATCACGCCGAAGGCGATGAGCGCCTTGATGAGCCGCGAGCGCAGCTCGATCAGGTGCTCCATCAGGGGCGCCTTGGTCGACTCGATGTCCTCTTGGCTCATGCCCCGCTCCCGGCCCGCTTCTGCGGCTCCTCGGTCTCAGCGGGGGCCGGCTCGGCCGGGGCGATATCTGCGTTGGTGACCGGCGGGGCCGGCTCGGGCAGCGACACATCGATCGGCGGCGGCGAGGCTGCTTCAGCCGAAGCTGGAACGGTCGGCTCGGCAACCGGCTCAGTGGCGATAGTCTGAGCCTCCGGCAATGGCAGCGCCTCGCCGGTCTGCGCGGCCACGCTGTCGGCGAACGGGTCCGCCGCCTTCGGCGGGTCGGCCAGCGGATCGATCTTGGCGAAGTCGGTGACCGTACTCTTGAGGCTTTCCGCCTGCTGCTTCAGCTCGGCGACCTCAGCCTCGCGCAGCGCCTCTTGAAACTGTCCTTGAAATTCCGCCGACATGCGCCTGATCTTGGCCATGTATTGGCCGAGCGTACGCAGGACAGTTGGCAGCTCCTTCGGCCCGATCGCGATCAGCGCGACGATGCCGATGACGACGAGCTCGCCCCAACCAATGTCGAACATGGATTAGCCAACTCCAAGAGCCCGGCGCTCAGCCGCCCCCACAGGCACCGGACACAGCGCGGCGGCGGGTCAGCCATACCGCGCCAGCGCCCGTGCGGCTAGGAGCGAACGCTTTCGGCGCGATGCTCGGTTTCCGTCTTGGGCGCAACGCTCGCCTGGCTGTCGATGCTTTTGACCGGCTCGCTCTTCGGCGGGGTGTCGTCTTCCGCCATGCCCTTCTTGAAGGCCTTGATGCCGCCTGCCACGTCTCCCATCAGGTCGGAAATCTTGCCGCGTCCGAACAGCAGGAGCACCACGACGATCACGATCATCCAGTGCCAGATGCTTAGAGAACCCATTGCAAACCCTCCGCGGCGATGAGCGTCGGCTGCCCGTCGCGCCTATGTTTTCCCTTAGAAACTAGGCCCCGGGCGAGGCAAAAACAAGGACCCTCGGTTCCTCCTTGGAGCCGATGATGTCGCACTAAGTCCTGGATTCGCCTCTAGTTCGCCCGCGTCACGTCTCGTTGACCGGCGCCGGGGCGAGCCCCAGATCGAGGTCGCCGGGCTCCAGCGGGTCCTCGTCCTCGCGCAGCGTCGAATCGTCGGACGGCACCGGAACGGCAAAACCCGCCGGCAGGCCGCCCTCGATGAGGCCGGCGCCTTTCAATTCGTCGAGGCCCGGCAGGTCGCCGACCTCCTCCAGCCCGAAATGCGACAGGAAGGCTTCGGTGGTGCCATAAGTGATCGGCCGGCCCGGCGCTTTGCGTCGGCCGCGCGGGCGGATCCAGGCGGTCTTGAGCAGCACGTCGAGGGTGCCGGCGGCGGTCTGCACGCCGCGGATCTCCTCGATTTCGGCGCGCGTCACAGGCTGGTGATAGGCGATGATGGCCAGCGTCTCGATGGCGGCGCGCGACAGCTTGCGCGACTCGACCGTCTCCTTGGTCAGCAGCCAAGAGAGATCGCCCGCGGTGCGGAATGTCCACTTTTTGCCGATTCGCACGAGATTGACGCCGCGCGTCGCATACTCCGCCTGCAATTGCTCGAGCGACTCCTTAACGTTAACGCCCTCGGGCAAGCCCTTGGCCAGCGTCGCCTCGTCGAGCGGCTCACCGGCCGCGAATAACAGCGCTTCCAAGAGGCGCAAAGCCTCCGCACGCGGCACAGGCTCGATGCTCACGTCGCTCATTGCGTCACTCACCGCTTCGCCCGTCGGAGCCGGCTCGTCGTTGTGAACGACTTCGAATTTCGGGGCCACGCTCGCCATCAACTGAGTACTCCTCATGCAATTTCTTTAGCGTCCGCTTCAGGCGGACTCTTGCGCGTCATGCGCGGGTGCGGCGCCATTCACGGCGACGCGCTTGCGCATGTAGATCGGCGCGAACGGGTCTTTCTGGTGGATCTCGGCGACCCCTTCGCGCACCAGCTCCAACGCGGACGCGAACGAAGACGCGAACACGGTGGAGGCCAGCGCCGGCTCGACCACATAGCTGATGAGATACTGGTCGATGCGCGACCAGTCCGACGACTGGCCGATCAGGCGTTCGAGCGTCGCGCGCGCCTCGGCCAGCGACCAGACGGTGCGCTTCTTGAAGCGCACGCGCGAGAGCACGGTGCGCTGGCGCTGCGAGGCATAGGCCGTGAGCAGATCGTAAAGCGTCGCCGACCATTCCGGGCGCTTGATCTCGGCGATCTGTTCGGGAAAGCCGCGCCCGAACACATCGCGATTGAGCTGCGGCCGGTCCATGAGCTGGTTGGCGACTTCGCGGATCGCCTCGAGGCGGCGCAGCCGGTTTGCCAGGGCCAAGGCCATGTCCTCGGCGCTCGGCCCCTCGCCCGGCGCCGCTTCCGGCAGCAGCAGGCGCGATTTGAGATACGCGAGCCAGGCCGCCATCACGAGGTAGTCGGCGGCGAGCTCGAGGCGCAGCTTGCGCGCCTCTTCGATGAAGGAGAGGTACTGGTCGGCCAGCGCCAGGATGGAAATCTTGGCGAGATCGACCTTCTGCTGGCGCGCGAGCACGAGCAGAAGGTCGAGCGGACCTTCGTAGCCCTCTACATCGACGATCATCGCCGGTTCGCTGGCGGCGCGATCCGCCTCGGCGGTCGTGTCGAATTCCTCGGCGCTCATGAACCCGTCACCTGTTGCGCGGCCAGCGCGGAGCCGGCCATGTCGTTGAAGATCTCGCGCGCGGCCGCGATATCGAACTCTTCCGGTGCCGTGCGCGCGGCCAGCGCCGCCTCGGCGCGGCGGGCCGCCTCCCCGCTCAGTTCGGGAGCGACTGTGGCAACTGCAACCATCTCCTCGAAGTTGCCGTTGCAATGGAGCACGACATCGCACCCGGCCGCGAGCGCAGCACGGCTGCGCTCGGCGATCGTGCCCGACAGGGCGTTCATTGAAACGTCATCACTCATCAGCAAGCCTCTGAACCCGATGAAGCCGCGAATCACCTCTTGCACCATTGTGACGGAAGTTGTGGCCGGCGCGATGGCGTCGATGGCGCTAAACACAACATGTGCAGTCATCCCCAGGGGGAGCCCGGCCAGCGGCCGGAAGGCGGCAAAATCGGTCGCTTCGAGCGTCGCACGCGGGGTATCGACCACCGGAAGCCTGTGATGGCTGTCGGCGGTGGCCCGCCCATGCCCCGGAAGATGCTTGAGAACCGGCAAAACGCCGCCGGCCTGGAGCCCTTGAGCGATGGCCGCGGCAATGGCCGCCACTTTGCCCGGCTCGGTGCCATAGGCCCGGTCGCCGATCACGCCATCGGCGCCTGGAACAGGAACGTCGGCGATCGGCAGGCAGTCCACGTCAATGCCGAGCGCCGCCAGATCGGCCGCGATCAGGTGGCCGGCGAGCCGCGCCGCCGCCAAGCCTGAGGCCGGATCGCGGTCGTAGAGAGCGCTATAGCAAGCGCCGGGCGGATAGACCGGCCAGTGCGGCGGCCCGAGCCGCTGCACGCGGCCGCCCTCCTGATCGATCAGGACCGGCGCATCGGTGCCGAGCGCGGCGCGGCCGTCCTCGACCAGCCGCCGCACCTGCTCCGGCGTCTCGATGTTGCGCTTGAAGAGGATTAGCCCACACGGCCGCGCGTCGCGCAGGAAGGCGCGTTCGTCGGGCGTGGCGGTGATGCCGGAAAGTCCGCTGATGAAGGCGCGTGCCGTCATCGGCGCGGATTAGCCCGCGCGCGCCGCAAGCGTCAAGCGGACACGCTTAATTGTTCGGGACGAGGCACTGTCCGCCGGCCGACTTGTACTGCGCGCAGAAATGATTGGCCTCCGCCGCGCTCGCAAATGGTCCGACATTGGCGCGGTAGACCACACCCTTCGTGCCGAGATCGACGCGGCGAACGATGAGCTGACGATCGCCGAGCTCGTTCGGGAACTTGGCTTG
>DATARB010000070.1:0-5324 GCA_036264375.1 Pseudolabrys sp. | reverse complement strand
CGACATCGCTTTCGAGGTCCAGGAGTCGTCATGACCAGCAACGGTACATCCAGGCCAACATTCGTCTACGTCATCTACATCGCCGCGCCTCCCGAACAGGTCTGGCAGGCGCTGACCGACGGCGACATCAGCGAAAAATACTGGTTCGGGTTTCGTGTCACGGCCAGTGGCAAAGTCGGCGACACCATGACGGCCAGAAGTCCCAGCGGCAAAGAGGTTCACCGCGATCCTATTCTGGAGAGCGATCCGCCGCGGCGTCTCTCTTACGCATGGCAGCCGCTTTACGACGAGATGAAGGGCGAGCGGCCGTCGCGCGTCACCTTTGAGCTCGAGCCCTTCAAAGGGCAGACGAAGCTCACGGTCGTGCACGACGAGTTCGACGAGGGCAGCAAAATTTTCGGCATGATCAGCAAAGGCTGGCCGGCGGTGCTGTCGAGCATGAAGAGCTTCCTCGAGACCGGCAAGGGGCTCGAGCCGTCCTGGGGCGAGGACGAACGCAAACGGGCGGGCGAGCGATGATCGACATCGCCAAGTTCAAACCGAAGACCGTCTACGTGACCTATATCGGCTCCACGCCCGAAAAGGTCTGGGAGGCGCTCACCAAGCCGGAGTTTACACGCCAGTATTTTTCCGGCTTTGCCGTCGAGGTCGAACCCCGCGAGGGCGGAACTTTCCTGCTGCTGGCGCCGGACGGCAGTGTGCATGTCCGGGGCCATGTCGTTGAGTGGTCGCCGCCGCGGCGTTTGTCGTGCACGTGGACGGTCGAGGCGATGCCGGAAACCCGCAACCTGCCGGAATGCCTCGTCACCTACGAGATTGCCCAGGCCGGTGAGTGTGTGCGCCTGACCATGACCGAGGCGCATCAGTGGGACATCCCCGACGCCATCTTGTCCGGCGGCCGCGCCGGCTGGCCGGCCATCCTCTCCAGCCTCAAGAGCGTGCTGGAGACGGGGAAGCCGCTGTCGCTCAAGTTGGAGCCGCCCAAGGAGATGCTGGACGCGCTCCAGGCGCTGAAGCGCTGAGTTGGGCCGTCCCGCTCATTTTTCGTGGGATATTTCACGGGATCGCTAGGGTTTTTTCAACGTCTCGTGTCTATAGGTCGGCTCTGGGGCCGGGCCGAATACCGATGGACACGCGAACACGCGCTTACGACGGCTACCGTCAGCTCAATCTGCCGGTAGCGGTGACGCGCTGGACGGCGCGCCTCGCCGACGCGAAATGCGAGCACGATTATCGGCTCGCCCATTTTCCCGACGACCGCCGCCGCGGGCTTCTTTTGATGGTGCTCGCGTGCACAGCCGGCTGCTTGCAGTTTGCCGTCGAGCTTTATGCCTATTCCCGGGGCGCCAGCGGTTCCACCGCGCTCATTCCACCGTTTGTAACGATCTTTATGCCGATGGTCGGCTTCGCGGTGATCTGGCGCGTCCGCACCCCCGCTTTCCTTGAAGCAGTGATGGTCGTCGGCGTCGCCATCGGCACGGCGATGCGGCTGAGCATGGTCGTGCTGCATCCGGCCATCGATTACATGTGGCCGACGCTGATGGTCGGCATCCTGTTCGTGATCTATCTCTATCTGCCGGTCCGCTTCGTCACCTCGATCATATCGGCAGCTTTCATTTCGATCGTCGCCCCGGCTTATTGGGCGTGGTTTCTCGGGCCCGCCTTGCCGCCGGATCAACTCTTTCGCGGGCTCGTGGCGTTGCTGTTCGCCAACGCGCTCGGCTTCATCGCCGCGAATTCGTTGCAGCGCAGCCAGCGCATGCAATATGCGCAAAGCCTTGTGCTCACGCACCTTCTGTCCACCGACGCAATGACCGGCATCGGCAACCGCCGCCGCTTCGATGACACGCTTGACCGTGAGTGGCGGCGCTGCAGCCGTTCGGGGCGGCCGCTGTCGTTGCTGATGATCGATGTCGATCACTTCAAGGCCTACAACGACCATTGCGGCCACTTGCAGGGCGACGATTGCCTGCGCCGCGTGGCGCGGCTGCTGGTCGACAGCGTGGGGCGGCCGGGCGATCTCGTCGCCCGCTATGGCGGCGAGGAGTTCGTCTGCCTGCTGCCGGAGATCGGCGAGGCGGGGGCGCGCGCGGTGGCCGCGAAAATTTCCGCCGTCTTCGCCGCGGCGGCGATCCCGCATCCAGCCTTCGCTGCGGATGGCCGCCTGACCGTCAGCATCGGCGCCGCCACGGCCACCGACCTTGTTGCACAGCGGCCGCCGGAGATGGTCGCGCTGGCGGACAAGCTTCTCTACGCCGCCAAGCGCGCGGGCCGCGATCGCGTGATGGCGGGGGTGTTGTAGCTAGCCGTGCAGAGCCCCGCTCGTCCCCGCGAAAGCGGGGGACCCAGCGCAAAAGGCCTACCCATCGATCGCCCCTGGATTCCCGCTTGCGCGGGAATGAGCGGTGCAAGCGGCAAAGCCGGGGCAATATCTCCTACGCGCTCGCCTTGTTCAGCTCCGCGAGGTCCTCGCCCGACAGCACCATGCGCGGCGCCTTCAGGATGTCCGCAAGCTGGGTCAGGCTGGTGGCGCTGGCGATCGGGGTGACGTTCGGCTGCGCGATCAGCCAGGCGAGCGATACTTGCGCGGGTGTGGCCGCATGCCGCGCCGCGACCGCGTCGAGCGCCTTGAGGATGCGGAAGCCGCGCTCGTTGAGGTATTGCTTCATGCCGCCGCCACGCGCGGCGTTCTTGGCCGCGTCTTCGGCCGAGCGATACTTGCCGGTGAGGAAGCCTGCCGCGAGCGCGTAATAGCAGATGACGCTGATGCCTTCCTGCTTGCAGATCGGCGCGTAGTCGGCCTCGAAGTTCAGCCGGTCATACAGATTGTAGAGCGGCTGCAGCGTCTCGTAGCGCGGCAGGCCGAGATCTTTGTTCGCCGCAAGCGACGCCGTCAGCCGCGCCGGCGTGAGGTTGGAGGCGCCGATGACGCGGACTTTGCCGTCCTTCACCAATTGCGCATAGGCCGCCAACGTTTCCTCGACCGGCGTGACGTCGTCGTCCCAATGCGTCTGATAGAGATCGATGGTGTCGATCTGCAAACGCTTCAGCGAGGCTTCCGCCGCGCGCAGGATGTAATCCTTGCGCACATTCCTGCCTTCGCCCATGTCGGCGCCGACCTTGGTGGCGATCACGACCTTGCCGCGCTTGCCACTTGTCTTGAGCCAGTTGCCGATGATCGTCTCGGACTCGCCGCCCCTGTGGCCGGGAGCCCAGCGCGAATAGCTATCGGCGGTGTCGATGCCGTTGAAGCCGGCGTCGACGAAGGCGTCGAGGATGGCGAAGGAGGTTTTCTCATCGGCCGTCCAGCCGAACACATTGCCGCCGAACATCAGCGGGGCGACGCGGAGGTCGGAGTGGCCCAATTGGCGAAGTTGCATCGTCGGTCCTTGGCTTAAACGAAATTGCCGGGCTTTGCCCGGCAATGACAGTCGCGATGCGTCATGCCGCCAAACACGGCACGCGGCAATCACACGTTCGGATGATCCGATCTACCGCAGGCTGGCGTTGATTTTGTCCAGCGCGCTTTGGCCGGGGCAGAGTTCCTTCTCGGTGAGCGCGTTGAGCGGCGTATCCACCGTGCGCAGATGCGCGTGCAGGTCCTCTGCCTCCTTCTCGACATAAAGCAGCCCGGTGACGATCTGCCCCTTGGCGGCGTGTTGCTGAAGAAAGCCGAGCGCCGCGGTGCGGTCGTGCAGGTCGTAGTCGGCGGCGAGCTTGCGCAGCGCCAGCGTCGAGCCGTCGTGCTGCTCGACGATCTCGACCGTGCCCGGTTCCTGCGTCACCTCGATCGGCATGCGTGAGGAGATGACGTCGAGCCGGTTCACAGCCTCGTTATGCTCGCGCACGAAGTCGAAGCTCTTGGTCGAGCCGGCGTGATTGTTGAAGGCGACGCACGGCGAGATCACGTCGATGAAGGCCGCGCCTTTGTGCGCGATGGCCGCCGAGATGATCGGCACGAGCTGCTGCTTGTCGCCGGAGAAGGAGCGGGCGACGAAGCTGGCGCCGAGCTGCAGCGCCATCGCCACCATGTCGATGGAATTGTCGGTGTTGATGACACCGCGCTTCGACTTGGAGCCGCGGTCGGCGGTGGCGGAGAACTGGCCCTTGGTGAGCCCGTACACGCCGTTGTTTTCGACGATGTAGACCATGTTGACGCCGCGCCGCAGGCAATGCGCGAACTGGCCAAGCCCGATCGAGGCTGAGTCGCCGTCGCCGGAGACGCCCAGATAGATGAGGTCGCGGTTGGCGAGATTGGCGCCGGTCAAGACCGACGGCATGCGCCCGTGCACCGAATTGAAGCCGTGCGAATTGCCGAGGAAGTAGGTCGGCGTCTTCGACGAGCAGCCGATGCCGGAGATCTTCGCCACGCGGTGCGGCTCGATCGAAAGCTCGAAACAAGCCTGGATGATCGAAGCCGTGATCGAGTCATGCCCGCACCCGGCGCAGAGCGTCGATACCGTGCCTTCGTAGTCGCGGTGGGTGTAGCCCAGCGCGTTCTTCGGCAGGCCCGGATGGTGGAATTTCGGCTTGGCGAGATAGGTCATGGCGCTTCCTTTACCCTCCCCTGGAGGGGGAGGGTCGGCGTGCGCAGCACGCCGGGGTGGGGTGATAGAGGCGCACAGTCACGACACCACCGTCCGCGGCTTTACCTTGAGTTTGCCGAGGTGGTCGCCGATGCCCTTGGCGATGAAGCGGGCGGTGATCGGCGTGCCGTCATAGTGCAGCAGCGGCACCAGCCGCACCGGATCGATGCCGCATTCATTGACGATGAGCGAGCGCAGTTGCGCGTCGCGGTTCTGCTCGACCACGAAGACGAAGTCGTGGTCGGCGACGAACGAGTTCACGCTGGAATGGAACGGGAAGGCGCGGATGCGCATGCGGTCGAGCGCGTGTCCGCGCGCCTCGATCATGGCGATCGCCTCGTCCATCGCCGGCGCGGTCGAGCCGTAATAGATCACGCCGTATTTTGAAGGCTTCGAGGCGGTGGCGATCAGCGGACGCGGCACCAGGTCCTTGGCGGTGTCGAACTTGCGGATCAGCCGCTGCATGTTGTCGACGTAAGGCGCGCCTTCCTCGGTGTAGCGCGCGTAACGGTCGCGCGAGGTGCCGCGGGTGAAGAACGAGCCCTTGGTCGGATGCGTGCCCGGATAGGTGCGGTAGGGGATGCCGTCGCCGTCCACGTCGAGATAGCGGCCGAACTCCTTGCCCGCTTCGAGCTCCTCCGCGGTCATCACCTTGCCGCGGTCGTAAGCCCTGGCGTCGTCCCAGGTGAAGGGCTTCGAGAGATGGTGGTTCATGCCGATGTCGAGATCGAGCATCAC
>DATARB010000336.1:0-6959 GCA_036264375.1 Pseudolabrys sp. | reverse complement strand
CCGGGGTGGGGGGCGATGTTTCGTAATGCGCTTCCTTCCCCCCGGCCCCTCCCCACCACTCGCAAGGGCTCGTGGGGGGAGGGGAGAACGAGGCCACCATGGACTGGTCGCGTCCGGTTGATCTCTACTGCGAGCGGACCGATCCGTCCTTCTGGGCGGAGCCGGTCAATGCCATCAGCAATGCCGCGTTCCTGATCGCCGCCGCGGCCGCCTACATGCAATGGCGGCGCGCCGGCGGCCGTGACGTGCCTGTGCTGCTGCTGATCGTGCTGACGGCGGTGATCGGCGCCGGCTCCTTCATCTTCCACACGGTCGCGACCGCCGGCGCGGTGCTGTTCGACACCATTCCGATCGCCGTTTTCATTTACGGCTATTTGTTCTTCGCCCTGCGGCGTTTTCTCAGGCTTTCCGCGATGGCCGCGCTTGCGCTGCTCATTGTCTTTGCTGGGCTGTCGTCGTTGGAGGCGGCCTATGTCCCGGAAGGCGCGCTCAACGGCTCGCATGCCTATCTGCCGGCGCTCGCCGCGACGGTGCTGATCGGCGTGATCACAATAAAGCGAACGGCGGGGCCGCTCGTTCTCGGCGCGGGCGTTGTGCTGGCTGTGTCGCTTGTCTTTCGCAGCATCGATCAGGCGGTTTGCGCGTCATTTCCGCTCGGCACGCATTTCCTGTGGCACTGCCTGAACGGCCTCGTGCTCTATCTGCTCCTGCGCGCCGCGCTCATCGATCGCGTGAATGCCTCCAAATTAGCCTGAGGCTGACGCGTGCGCATAAAGGCGGCCTAGCCGGCGTGCATCCGCGCCGCATTTGCGAGCAGGCGCAGACCCGCGCTCCCGGCCTCCGCGGTCCCTGGTTTCAGTTTCCCCCGTAAAATTGCGCCTTAGCGCTCCTGGCACGTCGCTTGCTTACCAGTATTACGCTTTGCCGGTTTCGTAATACTCAACCCAGGAGCTCGCGATGAGTCGCAGAGGGATCGCTTCAATCCTCGGCCTTATGTTATTCGCCACCTTAGGCCTGCGGCCCGCCGCAGCCGCGCCATTGACCGTTGGTTACAGCGATTGGCCGGGCTGGGTGGCCTGGCAGGTGGCCATCGACAAAGGCTGGCTGAAGGAGGCCGGCGTCGACGTCACCTTCCAGTGGTTCGACTACTCGGCCTCGATGGATGCTTTCGCCGCCGGCAAGATCGACAGCGTCGTGATGACCAATGGCGACACCCTCGTCACCGGCGCGGGTGGCGGCAAGGGCGTCATGGTGATGCTGACCGACTATTCCAACGGCAACGACATGATCGTCGGCAAGCCGGGCATCAAGTCGCTCAAGGAGCTCAAGGGCAAGAAGATCGGCATCGAAGTCGGGCTGGTCGAGCATCTGCTGCTTCTGCACGGCCTGCAAGCCAACGGCCTGACGGAGAAGGACGTCACGCTGGTGAACTCCAAAACCAACGAGACGCCGCAAGTGCTGGCCTCGGGCCAGGTGGACGCCATCGGCGCGTGGCAGCCGGTCTCCGGCCAGGCGATGAAGTCACTGCCCGGCTCGCGGCCGGTCTACACCTCCGCGCAGGCGCCCGGCCTGATCTATGACGTTCTCACCGTCAGCCCCTCGAGCCTCGCCAGCCGCAAGGCCGACTGGGTCAAGCTGATCAAGGTGTGGGACCGCGTCGTGCACTACATCGACGATCCCAAGACGCAGGATGACGCCGTCAAGATCATGTCGGCGCGCGTCGGCCTGACGCCGGAAGCCTACAAGCCGCTGCTGAAGGGCACCAAGCTGCTCGACCTCGCGGCCGGCAACAAGGTCTTCAAGAAGGGCGATGGCCTGGCCTCGCTCTACGGCTCGTCGAAGATCGCCGATGACTTCAACGTGACCAACGGCGTCTACAAGGAGCATCAGGACATCAACGCCTATATAGACCCGTCGTTGAGCGCGGCTGCGAAGTAACGGCCTCGGCACGGACGGGATATGACACGATGAAGCGGACAAGGTGGTTTCAGGTTCTCAGGCCCATCTCGCCGCGCGCCAAGCTCGTATTCGGCACGCTGTCTTTCGTGCTGCCGATCCTGCTCTGGAGCATCGTGAGCTACGTCCCGTCCGTGTGGCATCCGCAGATTCTCGTGACCGATCCTGGGTCGATCGACTATCTGCAAGTCGGGATGCGCATGAACAAAGACGCCTTCGCCGATGCCGTGGCGGAGGCGGAGAGCGACCATAAAGATCCGCCCAAGGGCGTGCGCAGCAACCCGATCTATCTGCCGGCGCCGCACGAGGTGGCGATGGCCTTGTACACCGCCTTCGTCACGCCGCCGGCGACACAGGACAGCCCCTGGCTTTATGAAAGCCTGTGGCACAGCATCCAGATCATCTTCTGGGGCTTTGTGATCTCCTCCGTCATCGGCGTGCCGCTCGGAATTCTGTGCGGCACCTACGCAGCCTTCGCCCGCGTCAACGAACCGTTCATCGAGTTCTTCCGCTATCTGCCCGCGCCGGCCTTCGGCGCGCTGGCGGTGGCGATCCTCGGCATCTATGACGGGCCGAAGATCACCATCATCGTCATCGGCACCTTCTTTCAGCAGGTGCTGATCATCGCCAACACCACACGCAAGCTCGACGTGGCTTTGGTGGAAGCCGCGCTGACGCTGGGCACCAAGAAGCTCAAGCTGCTCACGCGCGTCGTGATCCCCGGCATCCTGCCCGACCTTTATCGCGACCAGCGCATTCTGCTCGGCTGGGCCTGGACCTATCTCATCGTCGCCGAACTGATCGGCACCACCTCCGGCATCACCTGGTTCATCACCCAGCAGGCGCGCTACCAGCATTTCGCCAATGTCTACGCGGCGATCATGATCATCGGCATCATCGGGCTCGGCACGGACATGCTGCTCGCCAGGGCCGGGCGGCGGCTATTCCCCTGGGACCGCAGCCTGGCCAAGACGGCGTGACGGAGCAGCCCATGAACAAATTCGTCGCGCCGGTTTCGCTGCCCTCCTATCTCGACCAGGAGCCCGCGGTGCGCGCGCGCTTCGACAAGCTGAAGCAGCGCGAGGTGATCCTCTCGGTCGAGCATCTGAACAAGATCTTCGGCACTGGCGAGAAGGCGACCGTCGCGCTCGACGACATCAGCTTCAAGACTCACCGCCGCGAATTCCTCTGCGTGGTCGGGCCGTCGGGCTGCGGCAAGTCCACGTTGGTGCGCATTCTCGCCGGGCTCGAGGAGCATACGTCGGGCGATGTGCTGCTGTTGGGCAAGCCGGTGAGCGAGCCGGGCAGCGACCGCGGCATGGTGTTCCAGGGTTACACGCTGTTCCCCTGGCTGACGGTGAAAAAGAACGTGATGTTCGGCCTGGAGGTGAACGGCAGCGGCAAGTTCGAGGCGGAGCAGCAGGCGCTGCAATGGCTGGCGCTGGTCGGACTCGAGAAATTCGCAGACGCCTATCCGCACCAATTATCCGGCGGCATGAAGCAACGCGTGGCCATCGTGCGCGCGCTCGCCAACCAGCCGCGCATCCTGCTGATGGACGAGCCCTTCGGCGCGCTCGACGCGCAGACGCGCTGCCGCATGCAGGCGCATCTCTTGGAAATCTGGCGCAAGATCGACATCACCATCGTCTTCATCACACATGATCTCGAGGAGGCGATCTTCCTCGCCGACCGCATTCTGGTGCTGTCCGCGCATCCGGGCCAGGTGCAGGAGCTGATCGAAGTGCCGGTGCCGCGGCCCCGCAGCGCGTCGCAGTTCATTTCGCCCGAATTCCTCGCCACGAAGGCGCGGCTCGAGGAGCTGATCCATGGCGGGAAGTCGGAAGAAGACGACGAGGATGCCGGCACGTACCAGATGGTCGCGCGGCTGACCGACGTCACCGACGAAGTCGAATGAGCATGCTCTGGGCGCAGCGGACATGGGCGGAGCTGAAGGACGACGTCGCGGCGGCGTCGCACTCGGCCATCCTGCCGGTCGGTGCGACCGAGCAGCACGGCCCGCATATGGGCTGCGGCATGGATACCGTCCTGGCGGATCGCCTGTGCGCGGCGGCGGCCGCGCGCACGCAGGTGCCGATGCTGCCGGCGCTGCCTTATGGATGTTCGCTCGGCCACAGCCGCCGATGGCCGGGCACGATTCCGGTGCAGCCGCCGACGTTGATCGCTCTGGTGAAGGAGATCGGCGAGGGCGCCTATAGTTCCGGCGTGCGGCGGCTGTTCATCGTCAACACGCATGTGACCAATGCCGCGCCCTTGCGCTGCGCGCTCGAGATGCTGCGCGCCGAACACGATGATCTGATGGTGGGCCTGTTCAACTCGGCCGAGATCAGTCCGCGCGTGCGCGACGTGCATTTCGCCGACGCCGCGGACTGGCACGCCAACGACGCCGAGACCTCGCTGATGCTGGCGCTGGCGCCGGACATGGTGCGCGCGGACTTGCTCGAGGAGGCCGACGATCCCGACCGCACGCAGGGTCTCGTCTTCGCGCATCCGGTCAATCGCACCAGTTGCAACGGCGTCACCGGCACGCCAAGCCGCGCCACGGCGGCGAACGGGCATCTCTGGTTCGACTGGATGGTCGAGGACCTGTGCGCGCTGATCGAGCGCGGCAAGCGCGAGGTCCCGCCGCTGCAGCAATCGTACTTCCAAGCCGTCCGATAAGGCGGCGCGGTTCACTCAACGTGTTGAAGAGTCAGAAGGGCATCGAGTCAATGTACACGGCCGAGAAGATCAAGCAGACACAGGAAGCGCTGCACGCGAAAGGCGTGAAGTATTGCATCGGGGCCTATGTCGATATCCATGGTGTGCCGAAGGCGAAGGTGGTGCCGCTCTCGCATCTCGAGCACATGGCGCACGGCTCGGAACGCTATACCGGTTACGCGCTCGATGGGCTGGGACAGGCGCCGAACGACGACGAGCTTTCGTCGGTGCCCGATCTCGACGGCGCCATCCAGTTGCCGTGGGAGCCCAAGCTCGCCTGGATGCCGGCCGATCTGACGTTCAAGAACAAGCCCTATCCGCTCAACACGCGCGTCGCGCTGAAGAATGTGCTGGCACAGGCGGCGGAGTTGGGCTTCGGCTTCAATCTCGGCATCGAGTGCGAAATCTTCGTGCTCAAGCAGAATGCCGATGGCTCATTGTCGGTGCCGAACCCGGACGACAAGCTGACCAAGCCCTGTTACGACCTGCGGCCGTTCCTCGATAATTTCACCTGGCTCGACAAGGTCGCGAGCTGCATCAACGATCTCGGCTGGGACCTCTATTCGTTCGACCACGAGGACGCCAACGGGCAGTACGAGTTCGATTTCAAGCACGCGGATGCGCTGACCACCTGCGACCGGCTGACCTTCTTCCGTTACATGGCCAAGCACTACGCCAAGGAGGAGGGGCTTCTGGCGACGATGATGCCGAAGCCTTTCGCCGACAAGACCGGCAATGGCGCGCATTTCAACATGTCGCTCTACGATCTCAAGTCCGGTGCGAATGTCTTCGCCTGTGACCCGGCCAAGGACCCGCGCGGCCTGGGCCTCACCGAGACCGGCTATCATTTCATCGGCGGCATCCTGCGCCACGGCCGCGCGCTCTGCGCCGCCTTCGCGCCGACGGTGAACAGCTACAAGCGCCTGGTGCGGCAGGGCGCCATGAGCTATTTCACCTGGGCGCCGGTGTTCAACTCCTACGGCTCGAACAACCGCACCAATTCGGTGCGCGTGCCGGCCGGCGGCGGCCGCTGCGAGTCGCGCAATGCCGACGGCGCGGTCAATCCTTATCTCGCCGCGACGCTGGCGCTGGCGGCCGGTCTTGAAGGCGTGCGCGAGAAGATCGATCCCGGTGCGCCGAACGAGGACAACCTCTACACGATTTCCGAGGAGGAACGGGCGCAGCGCGGCATCGCCTTCCTGCCGCAGACGCTGCAGGAGGCGGTGAGCGCCTTCGCCGCCGATCCGCTGACCGAAAAGACGCTGGGCAAGGCGTTGCGCGATGAATTCATCAAGTACAAGACGATGGAGTGGGAATCGTATCACCTGTCGGTGAGTCCGTGGGAAGTCGAACGCTACAGTCACCTGTTCTAGGGGGAATCATGACCGCCGCCGCACGAACGAACCGGCCGGTGAGCCGGATCAGCATTTCTCTGCCGGAGGAACTGCTGAGCGATCTCGACCGCATGGTCGCGGCGCGCGGCTTTGCCACGCGCTCGCACGCGGTCAACGACATGCTGCACCAGGCGCTGGTGGAGCATAAAAATTATGTGGGCGATGACGCCATGGTCGGCGTGATCGCGCTGTTCTATAACAATTCGGTTCCCGGCCTGCAGAAGCAGCTGGCCGATCTGCAGGTGCGCTACATCGACGAAGTGATCAGTTCGCTGCACGTGCACTTGATGCATAACCAGACGATGGAAGTGGTGCTGGTGCAGGGACCGCCGCACAAGTTGCAGATGATCGCCGATCAGATGACGTCGCGCCGCGGAGTCATCTCCGGCAAGATACATTTGGTGGCCGCTTTGATCCCGCAGATTCATCCCTTCATTGACGGGCCACAACAAGCACAAGGAGCGCTCTGATGGTCGATCCGTTCACCCGCCGCACCCGCGGCGCCGGACTGTTTCCGGTGCGGGGGCGCGCGCGCCGCCATCATCCGGACTTCGACAAGATGGCGACGCAAGGCTGGAAGGCGCTCGACGCCGAAGGCAATCTGTCGGAGGCGGGCTGGCGCAAGGAGCAGCAATGGGCGCTCGACATGGGCCTGCCCGGCGCCGACAGCCTTACCGACAAGTCGATCCCGACGTTCTCGCGCGGCGAGCTGCCGCATTTCGCCGGCATCAACACCTTCCTCAAGGCGCCCTATGTCGAGAACGTGCGCGACGTCGCCAAGTATGACGCGGCGGTGCTGGGCATTCCGTTCGACTCCGGCACGACCTATCGCCCGGGCACGCGCTTTGGGCCCCAGGGCATCCGCCGCATCTCGGCGCTTTATACGCCGTA
>DATARB010000324.1:0-35523 GCA_036264375.1 Pseudolabrys sp. | reverse complement strand
CGCAGATCTGATTGCGCTCATCGACGAGATGATCGTCTTGACGGCCGAAGAAAATGCGATCCTCGCTAAGGGTCTGCCGGCGTCGCGCTCGATGCAGTTGCCGCGCAAGATGGAGCTGGCGGCCGCTTTCGAGCGCTGGGTGGCCGAAGTCTCTTCGCGCGGGACCGATCTTGTGATGGGTAACGAGGCGCTGCGGCAGACGGTGGCCGAACGGCTTCAGTCGCTGCAGCTCAGCATCGATGAAAACGTCATCATGCTGCGCGCGGCTATCGAAGCGAGCCAAAGGCGGATCGACGCGGTGATGTCCGCGATCCGCGGGCGCATATCGGACTCTGCCACTTACACGGCGAACGGGCGGACCGGACAAGCGGCCCGTTCCTACTCGGCGAACATTCGCGCCTGAATTCCGGCGGGCCTGGGGAGCGTGTGAGTTGTCGATCAACAGCGCCGCATATATCGCCATCAGCGGCATGCTGGCGACCCAGGTCCAGATGGAGGTTGCCTCCGCGAACATCTCCAACGCGGATACCGTCGGCTATACCGACAAGACCGCGCAACAGGTCGCGGTGGTTTCCGGCGGCGCGGGCGCCGGCACCGCGATCTCCGATATCAGCAGCACCGTGGACAAAGCCCTGCTGAGCTCGCTCGTCGGCTCGAACTCGGGCCTGGGCGCGGCCAATATATCGAACAACTACCTCGACCAGCTGCAGTCGCTCTTCGGCAGCGTGAGCGGATCCGACGGCAGCGGGACATCGCTTGGCAACACGCTGGCGTCTCTCGAGTCGGCGGTATCCAGCCTTGCTGGGTCGCCCGGCAGCGCCTCATTGCAAGCCAACGCGGTCGGAGCCCTCAACGACGCGCTCTCCCAGCTCAACGAGACGTCAAGCGGCATCCAAACTCTGCGCAACAACGCCAACCAGGATATCGCCACGTCGGTTAACGACGTGAACACCCAGCTTCAGCTCATCGGCAACTTGAACGTCCAAATCCAGCAGGCAACCGCCACCAATCAGCCGACGGGCGACCTCCAGGACCAGCGTAACACCGCGCTCGAAGACGTCGCTTCCCAGATGGACGTCAGCTACTTCACAACGTCGAGCGGCAGTCTCCAGGTCTATACCAGTTCCGGGCAGGCCCTGGTCGATTCGAGCGTCCACCAATTGAGCTACACGCCGGCAGCCAATGTGAGCGCGTCGACGAGCTACAGCGCGACACCGCCGAGCGGATTCAGCGGCATCATGCTCAACGGCATGGATATCACGTCGCAAATTCAGTCGGGCAACATCGGCGCCCTGGTCACTTTGCGTGACACGACCCTGCCGAACACGCAATCGCAGCTCGACCAGTTGGCCGATCAGCTCAAGGACAGCGTGAATGCCGTGTCGAACCAAGGCGCCTCGGTTCCGCCTCCGGCCAGCCTGACCGGCACCGCCGCTGTCACGGCGGCGACGCCTTTGTCCGCCTCCGGCACGGCGCGGATCGCGGTTACCGATCAGAGCGGCAATCTGGTCTCCTATCAGGATCTCAATCTGTCGAACTATGCGACGGTCGGCGATCTGGTAACGGCCATGAACGGCATCTCCGGCGTTTCCGCATCGATCAATTCAAGCGGAAATGTCGTCATCGCCAGCACCAACACGAGTAACGGCATCGCCATCAATGAGATGTCGAGCTCTGTCGGAGCCAATGGGCAGGGCCTATCCGATTGGCTGGGGCTCAATGACCTGGTGACGGGGACTGGTGCATCCGATATCGCCGTTCGCGGCGACATTCTCAACAATCCGAGCCTGCTCCAAACATCGACGCTCGATGCGTCCGCATCGCCCGCCGTCGGAAGCCAGGTGCTCAGCGCCGGTTCGGCCACGGTCGCCAACAATCTCTACGATACCTTGACCGGATCGACGACGTTCTCCGACGTGGGAGGCCTCGGATCGGCGTCGACCTCCTTCGCCGACTACGCGGCGAATATCGTAGGAGGCGTGGCGGCAAATGCCTCGCAGGCGTCGTCCGACTACACCAACAAGCAGACTGCGCAGTCGTATTTCTCAGACACGATGTCGTCGGAGTCCGGCGTCAATCTCGATCAGGAGACGGCGCGCCTGAGTTCACTGCAAAACCAATACACCGCCTCGGCCGAACTGATTCAGGTGCTCAATCAGATGTTCTCGTCGCTGATGACCGCCATCCAGACGGCGACAGCGTGAGGCCTGGACCATGATCTCGCGAGTCGCCAGCTTCTCCATCAGCCAAGAGATGATCGATGCGGCGATGCGCACGGAAAGTACGATGGCTTCCGAGCAGCTTCAGGAGGCATCGGGGGAGGTCTCGTCGGACTATGGCGGGCTGGGCCAAACGTCGCAGCAGGTCATCGATCTGCAGGTTTCGGTGACGCGGTCGCAGTCTTATATCGACTCCGCCAACAGCGCCGACAACCAAGTTCAGGTGATGTATTCGACCCTCGGCTCGGTGACGGATCTGTACACGCAGTTGCGCTCTCTGTTGACGGGGGCGAGCAACAGCGTGTCGACGGATCCGACGAGTGTCGCCGAAACGGCGCAGCAGATGTTGCAAGAGATGACATCGCTGCTGAACACGCAGTATGCAGGACAATATCTTTTCGGCGGATCGAATACCACAAGCCCGCCGGTCGATACCTCGACCGCGGCCTACCCGCCGGCGACGTCCCCATCCACCGCCAGCACGAGTTACTATCAAGGCGACGATTCGATTGCTTCGGCGCGGGTGTCCGACACCGAGTCGGTGTCCTATGGGGTCACCGCCGACAATCCAGCCTTCGAGCAGGGCCTGCGCGCGCTCAACCTCGTCGCCAATAACGTGCCGCTGTCGACATCGACATTGAATGAGGCGTTGGATCTGACGACGAACGCGCTCGATGCCGCCACCGCCGTCCAGACGGGCCTGGGCGTGGCGTCGTCGTCCCTGGAGAGCGCCAGCGCGGCGCAAACGGATCTGCAGAGCTACGCGAAAACGCTCGGGAGCAATTTGACGAGCGTGGACGTGGCGGCGGTGACTGCCCAATTATCGACGTACCAGGCTCAACTCACCGCGTCTTATTCGGCCATTTCGAAAGTGCAAAGCCTCAACCTGGCCAGCTACCTGCATTAACGGGCGCCGTTCAAGTGTTCGCCCGGTCTTGACCGGTCGCCGAAAGTCTGAGCCGGGCGGCAAGCAGCCATTTCGCGCCTGCGCGGTAAATTGACAGACGTCTGACGATATGGTGAATTCGCGCCCGTGAAAGAAGCGCCGCCGGAGGCGTTTGCACTGCTTCGCGGGAGGAAGACATGGAAGTGGCGGTCGTCGGGGGCGGGATCGTCGGACTGGCACTCGCGCTGAACCTGCACAAAAGAGGCATCTCCTGCCGGGTCTTCGAGGCGGCGCCGGAGGTCAAGGAGATCGGCGTCGGCATCACGCTTCTGCCGCATGGCTTCCGCGAATTGTCGGCACTCGGCTTGGAGGACGAACTTCGCGCGGCCGGCATCGAGAACCGTGAGAGCGCTTTCTTCAATCGCTTCGGCCAGCTCATCTACAAGGAGCCGCGCGGCAAGTTCGCCGGACTTCCTTTTTCCGAGATCGGAATTCATCGCGGGCGGCTGCACGGCATTCTCTATGAGGCGGCCAAGGCGCGCCTGGGGCCCGAGCGGATCGTGCTGGGGCGCCGCTGTACGGCGGTGGAGCAAGACGACAGCGGTGTGACGTTGCGGTTCGTCGAGACGGAGAGCGGCGCGAACGCGCCCAGCGTTCAGGCGACGATCGCCATTGCCTGCGATGGCGTCAATTCGACCGCGCGCCGGCAATTCTATCCGGACGAGCAACTCGTGTTCACCGGCATCAATACCTGGCGCGGTGTGACGCGCCGCAAGCCGATCCTCGGCGGCAGGACCTACTTCCGTATCGGGTCGATCCAGACCGGCAAGATCGTGGTCTATCCGATCTGCGATGACATCGACGGGCAAGGTAACCAGCTGATCAACTGGACGACCGAAATCCAGACGAATACGGACGCGCGCAACGACTGGAATAAGCCCGGCCGGCTGGAGGATTTCTATTCGATCTATGAGTCGTGGACATTCGATTGGCTCGACGTCGCCGAGCTCATTCGCAATTCCGAATCCATCTTCGAATATCCCATGGTCGACAAGGACCCGATTAACCGCTGGACCTTCGGGCGCATCACCCTGGCGGGCGATGCTGCGCATCCCATGTATCCGCGCGGATCGAACGGCTCCGCGCAGGGGCTGATCGATGCGCGCACGCTGGCAGACCTTTTGCAGCAGAACCGCGATCCGCTGGCGGCGCTCCTGGCCTATGAGCAGGCCCGCACGGAGGCGGCGGCGCGCGTCGTCCGCGCCAACCGCGAAAACCCGCCTGACATCATCAACCTCAGGGTGGAGCAGCTCACGGGCGACCGCCCGTTCGAAAACCTGGACGATTTCATCAGCCAGGACGAACTGCGCCGTCTGTCGGAGCAGTACAAAGCCGTCGCCGGTTTCGATCTTGCGCGCTTGTCCGGAAGCGAGCCCGCCGAAAAAGCGGGATAGCCGTCAGGACGACGGCGCCCCTTCGTCGGCGGCATTCGGCCGGCGCTCGCGCAAGGGCACGCGAATGGCGGTGTTGTGATGTTCGAGCAGACGATCGAGCAAGGCATGGAAGGTGGCCGCTTCCGATTTCGAGAACGGCTCGAGGAGCCGTTCTACCGAGCGGTTGACGGCGGGCGCGACGGTGACGAGCAATCGCCGGCCATCGGGTGTGAGCGCAAGAACCTGGCGCCGGCGGTCATGCGGATGCGGCGTTCGTTGCATCAGCTTGCGCCGCTCCAGCAAGCCAACCACCAGACCGGTGGTGGAGCGATCCAGGCCGAGCAATTGAGCAAGGCCGATCTGATCGAGCGCGCCGCTATACCGTTCGAGCGTCGTGAGAATGCCGAACTGGGTCGTGGTCAGATTGAAGGCGCGGCATTCGTCGGCGAAAATCGACAGAGCAATCTGATTGGCGCGCCGAAGCTTGAAGCCCGGCCGATTGTAGAGCGCGGCAATCGGCGTTGCGTCGGGCGATGCGGCCGCACCGGCCTTTGTGCTTGCCCGGTTAGCGGACTTTCGGGCAGGCGCAGATTTCGGATGCTGGCTGCGGCTCACGCTTTTTCGGGTGTCAGATGCCACGTTCTCTTGTCCTTGTCGCAGACGGTGCCCATCAACGATGTTGCTGCGCCGAATTTCAATATAAAATTTCACGATGTTCAATGTCTGGGAGGCCGCCCACATCGGCGCGTTGGCCGCCCAAGCAAAATTGCAATTTTGACCGGCGACGTTCGAGAGTCGCTTCACGCGCCGGCCCGAGCAGTATAGCAAAGATGCTTCGCGGTTACCCTTTGCTCAAGCGCAGACCCGAAATGGAGTAAGGCACTATGTCGTCATCGCCGTCCACGCCGTCTTCGACGCCACGAACGGGCGCAGCCGATTTGCTGCTCGGGCTGAAGAGTAGCGGGATTGACTACCTCTTCGCGAATGCGGGCACGGATTTCCCTCCGATCATCGAAGCCTTCGCATCGCTGCCGGCCGATCAGGTGCCGACGCCGGTTGTCGTTCCGCATGAGACCGCAAGCGTGGCCATGGCCCACGGCTATTACCTCGTCACCGGCCGGCCGCAGGCCACGATGGTGCATGTGAATGTCGGGCTCGCGAACTCGGTCATGGGCGTCATCAATGCCGCGAGCGACAACATTCCGGTTCTCGTTCTGTCCGGCCGTACACCTTTGACGGAGCACGGCCGCACCGGTGCGCGTGCGACGCCGATCCAGTACGGGCAGGAAATGTACAATCAATCGTCGCTGGTCGCCGACCAGGTGAAGTTCAACTACGAAATGCGCTATCCCGAACAGGGCGGCATGCTGGCGGCGCGCGCCGTCTCCATCATCATGAGCGAGCCACGCGGCCCGGCCTATCTCAGTCTTCCGCGCGAGCCTTTGAGCGATACCGTACAGGAAGGGTATGCTCCAGCGCCTGGTCCGGTCGTTACCCCGGCCCCGTCCGGCGCCGATGCGTCGGCTGTCGCTCTTGCCGCCGAATGGCTGTCCAAGGCGCAGCACCCGCTGATCCTTTGCCACCGCACCGACACCGACGGCCGTGCGGCGCGCGAACTGGCGCAACTCGCCGAAGACTGCGCCATCCCGGTGGTCGAGCCGTTCACGGTCCGCAATGTGATGGCGAGCGATCATCCGATGTTCCTCGGCTACGATGTGAAGGGGCCGCTTGCCGAGGCGGATGTCATCGTCGTCCTGGATACGTCGGTCCCATGGATTGAGGCGTTCCATCGTCCGCAGCCGGGCAAGAAGGTGATCCACATCGGGCCCGACCCGATGTTCACGCGCCTCCCGATTCGCAGCTACCAGACCGATCTCGCTCTCGCCGGCGACCCGGCCGCCATTTTGTCGGCCTTGCGGGCGGCAATGTCCGTGCCGCAGGCCGAGGCCGAACGCCGCCGGGGCGAGGTTGCCAAGGCGTCTGCCCGGCGCAAGACAGCCAGCGCGGAGTTGGCGCAAGCTGGCGCGGCGAGCCCGATGTCGGCAGAATGGATGAGCCGCTGTTTGTCCGACATCATGGACGAGCGCGCGGTGGTGTTCAGCGAGCTTGGGGTCGTGGCGTCATGCATGAATTTGCGTGGCGCCAATCGCGTCTTCACGACGCCGCATTCCGGCGGACTCGGCTGGGGCTTCGCGGCCGCGCTCGGCGCGCAGCTTGCCGACCGCGACCGGCTGTGCATCGCCTGCGTCGGTGACGGATCTTACATGTTCGCAAATCCCGTCGCTTGCCATCAGATCGCGGAAGCGTTGGAACTGCCGGTCCTGGTCATTGTGAAGAACAACGGCATCTGGAACGCGGTGCGCCGTTCGGTGAAGAACAGCTATCCCAAGGGCGAAGCGGTGCGCATGAACACCATGCCGCTCACCTCGCTCGAGCCGGCGCCCGACTACACGATGATCGCGCAAGCAAGCCGGGCCTATGCCGAACGCGTCGAGCATGGCCGCGACCTGCCGGCGGCGCTCGAGAGAGCGTTGAAGGTCATCCGCACCGAGCGGCGGGTAGCGATGCTCGAACTGCGGATCGCGGTATCGGACAATCAGTAAGCGGTGCTGCTACGCGTTCCCTGGGTGCCGCGTTCTATTGCGGCCTCAGGGCTCGCGCGCCTTGGCCCGGTGCGAGCGGAGAACACCGGCTGCGTTCACTTCCAGGACACGCGCGGTGTGACGGCGGGGGATTTCGGCGGACTGCTGTTGCAGTTCGGGTGATTTGTCGTGGTCGAACAAAGTGAAAGTCGCCGAGCGCCCGTCGAGCGACAGCGTCAATTTCCGGCGCTCGATCTGCCCAACCTTCCAGCCCGAGACGACGTCTCCGACATGGACAAACATCGGACGGGCCGATGCGTCGGCACGAATGATGGCGAGCGCGCCCTTTGTGTCCATGATGACGCCGGAGAACAGGACCGCCGGAGGCGGGGCCGGCGGCGGGGGACCGTCAGCCTCGGCCGATGCCGGCGGCGGAGGCGGCCGGCGCGTCGGAGAGAACAGCGGCCGGTCACGGGTGGCGTTCAGCTGGCTGAATGAATGAACCGCTAAAGGATTCTTGAGAGCCGTGCCGGCTAGGCCGTCGACCTGTTTGGCCTCTTCCCCATGGGCAACCGCAAGCCGGAGGAGGGCGGCGAGAGCGACGATGGCGAGGCTCGGCTTACGCATTGTGGTCCGTTCACGCGGCTTCACTGTTGTGGATCGACCCATACGTCACTTTGCTTGATCCGCTCAAGCAATGCCTTCGGATCGAACTTTCGGTAGCCGGGCGGGATTTCGAACAAGCTCGCCGGCTGCGGCTGTTCCTGAATGTTCTTCAAATCGACGGCTGTCCCATCGGCCATTATCAGCCTCACCGGCCATTTGAGCCGCGGATCAATCCAGGAACGCATCACGCCGGCTTTGGGCCCTGATGCCCGGTATTCGATCGTATCAAGTCCGCCGACGGTGCTGTGTCCAACGCGTTGGCATGTCCAGGCGCCGTTTGGGCTGTTGGCGACCGCGATGATGCTCATCGCCTGCCATTGCCGGCATGGATTGTCCAAGTCCACCGGCACAAGAATCTGCGTCAGTTGGGAACTCTGACGGGAATCCATGAATACGTGCTGGTCCGGTCGTACGAAATAGCTGTGTGGGACACGCGCATCAACGACGAAGTATCCGTCCGATACGTCCGGAGTTTCAATGCGCACCTTGTTCCCCGACACATAGATCTTTCCCGCTGCGGCCTCCGCCTGGACGCCGGTCGGCGTACGCACGATATCGGCGGAGAATTGTTGCGCCCGCGCCGCCATGCTGAGCACGGCAAGCCCAAAAAAGGCTGCCGCGAGGGATGCTGCCCTGGCGAAATCTCGGATCACGTCAATATCCCTGTAGTCATCTAAAAAGCCTGTGCCGACCAAGCCGCACGGCTTGATCGGCACTTTCTGTGACACTTTGATTACGCGCACGCGGTGTTGAGGCCGGTCCCGGTGCGCGCGATCGTCTGCGTCTTAGTTGGCGTACGTCAGGTTGTTCGGACGCCCGTGGAAGTCGAACGCGTCGAACAGGTCGGCGATCGCCGGCATGTTCGCCGGGATGTAGGCGTTGTCCTTCCGGGCCTTCGGGTTCGGAAGGTTGTCACGGCTGCGGCTCGTCAGCGGTTCCAGCTTCCAGTTGCGCTCGACAAACTTGAGCACAGAAGCGTGGTCGGCGTAGGTGTGGTTGATCTTGCCGCCGGTGGAGTAGGGCGAGACGATCAGCAGAGGGATGCGCGGGCCATCGCCGAAGAAATCGATCGGCTGAATAAAGCCCGAATCATAGTAGCCGCCGGCTTCGTCCCAGGTGACGAACACGGCCGTCTCGGCCTTCAGGCGCGGGTTGGCGTCGAGGGCCGCGAGGATGTTCTGCACGTAGGCTTCGTAGAGGTCGACCTTCGAGCTCTGCGGATGACCATCGAGCAAGCCATCAGGCTTGCCGAACGAGACCGAGGGGAGCGTGTTGTTCTTGATCGCGGTCAAGAGGTCCGACGTATCCTTGACGTGTTCGGCGCGCGTCTTCGGATCGGCCATGATCGAGGTCGCATACTGGAACGGATTGCAGATCTGGCAGTACGCAACGCCAAGAGCATGGGCCGGATCGGCCAGAGCGGCCGCGGTCAGGTCGGGGTTGGTCGGGTTGGCCGCGACGGCCGCGTTCGAGAGCGCAACGGCATCATTGTAGGCGCCGCCGTAGTAGGCCCAGGTGATGTGCTTTTCCATCAGCGCATCGCCGATGGTGCGCACCGGCGACGGCGGCAGGTTGGTGCCACCCGAGAGCGCGCCGTTCGGCAGGTAGCCCGGGTTGACGTTATTGACCATGTAATAGTGACCAGGCTGGCAGTTCACGTTGACCTTGTAAGGCAGGGCCTTGAGGTAGGACACGATCGGCTGGATGCCCGGCTGCGAAGTGTCGCCGCAGGCGGTGAAGTTGCCGTCGACCGTGTACTGGTTGACGGTTCCAGTTTTCGGAGTCGGGTTGGCGATCGACGATGGCGGCACCGTTGCGTGGCCCTTGCCGTCGCTCCAGAAGCCGGCGTCGCCGGTGCCCAGCAGGAAGTGATTGGCGCCCGTTCCACCGAGAACCGACTGATGGAAATTGTCGCTCAGGGTGAAGCGGTCGGCCAACTTCTTCAGCACCGACGCCTGACCCTTCTCGGCATTATAGAAGCCCATCGAATTGCCTTCGCTCTTGTTCGACGCCGAATAGGTGTCCATGACGAAGGGGAACAAGTCGTTCAGGCAGCCGGTGGGGTTATCTTTCGTCGCATTGGCCATGCTGCAGTCTTGCTGCTGGAAGGCCGTGAAGTAGCGATGCGTGGTGTCGCCGGTGTAGTCGTCGTCGTCGATGTTCGGCCCCTGGAGCGGGAACAGACCGTTGGCGATCTTTCCGGCATTGGGAATACGCGTATCGGTCACATTGTTCGGCAGGCCGCTCGCACCGGTCGTCAGCAGCACGGTGTCGTCGCTGCTGATGTCGGTTTCGACGCTCGCCTCGGCGACAGACTTGAAAGGCGCACCCGTATCGCTCTGCGCCGACGGAGTGCCCGCCGTGTTCGGCTGCGGCATCAGGCTGCCGGCGCTATAAGGCGTCTTGGCGTTGTCCGGTGCGCCGATATAGTAGGCCGGCTGCGGCGACACGGCGAACTGCTGTGACAGCTTGAAGTTCGGCCCCGAAGTCCCGTCTTCGTTGACGATGCCTTTGGAGAGAAGGTTGGAAATCGTTTCGCCCCGGCCCTTCGGCTTGTAGATGCCGAACGTGTGGTCGAGACCGCGATTTTCGCCGATCAGGATGATGACGTGCTTGATCGGGGATTCGGTCTTCACCTGATCCGCCGGATCGTTGTTGTTGCCATGGCCGTTGCCATTGCCGTGCCCGTTCGATTGGGCCTCGGCGGCAATCGCGCTGTTCGGCCCATGGTTCGGGCCGACGGAGATGAAGGAGACCGCAGCAGCAATTGTCAAAGCGGTCGTGAGCAGCCAGCGCTTATTGCGTTTCAATTTTGTATCGAAGTGCATCTTCGACTCCACGTTTGAATGAACAAATGGAAATGATCATTCGAACATGACGAACACATTTCGCTATTACGAAATGGAAGAAGTTAAATGTGCGATGCCGTTCGAATATGTTGGAACTCGCGAAGTTCCAACAACCATTTGTAATCGTATTGAGCGCGTGTCGGTTGATCGGTTGAATACGACTCGCAGCGCAGCGAATCTTAAGAAACGTTGAATCGAAAGTGAGCGCGCCGTTATTGTGCGGAGGTCTTCTTCGACACCAGAATCTGCCGCAAGGCGGCGTAGTGCGCGTCGTGTACCGACGGAGTGAACAATGACCAAGGCTCCGCCCGGCTGACGAGCGCGGGAATGCTGGCCGCCATGAGGTAGTTGTAGCTCTTGTACTCGGCGGCAGCGTCGTCGAAGCGGCCGGCGGCGGCATCGATGCTGATTCGCCGCAGCATCAGCACGACCTGCTTGAGCGCCGTGCGCGCTAGGCTGCGTTCCTTCTCGCCGCCTGAGACGCTGGTGTCCTTCCAGTCCGGAATGCGTTCGGCGAGTTCCCGCAATTCGCCGCCGACCGTATCGACGGTGAGCGCGACAATATCCTTGTCGTGGGCCGCGATCGCCGGACCCAGCACGCTGGCGAAGTCGTTGATCTCGAGGATTTGGGCGGAACTGCCATCACGCTCGTAGGGCTGCGCGCCATCGCCGACGGCTGTGAGATACGCGACAAGATCGTGTTTATCCTCTGCCGAGAGGCCGAGATCGAAGGTGCGATCGAAATGCGCCACGACCTGAGCAAACGTCGTGTACCGCCCGTCATGGAAATAGGGCGCGTTGAAATCCGCATTCAGCAATGTCGGCGTCTTGTGGAGACCGCCCGAGCCGACATCGTGCTGGAGGTGATCGACGAACGCGCCGGAGGGAACATGGCAGCCGGCGCAGCTCAGATTCGGATCATGGGGAAACGGCTTGTTGAAAAGCAATTCCCCGCGGCGCTCGGCAACCGTTGCGTTGCCGGTCAGCTTGCCGCCCGCGCCGATGTTTGGATTGGGCAGGAAGTCGATGTCCTGGATATACGCGACCAGCGCGTCGAGGACAGCGGGGGAGGGTTCGGGGCCGGAGAACTCGACCACAATCACGTTGCGGATGAAATCGCGCAGCGACGCCATGCGGCCGTCATGACCATAGGGCGCGAGATAACGGGCGCCGCGCAAGCTCGGAATGCGGACGGGATCGAACGTAAGATTGTCGGCCTTGGGATTGAACAGCGGGCCCGTCGTGTCGAACGTTCCCGGATGAGCCGACATGCCCGGCACGAAGAGCTTCGGGTTCGATGCGCCGTTGACGTGACACGTGGAGCAACTGATGCCAGCCTGGCGGGCGACGCCGCCGAGGATCGTCGGCGCGCTGAACGCGAGATCGCCGAGGTTCACGAGGTAAGACTTGCGGCCGTCGACGGCTTCGGATTTGAAGACCTCACGCGGCAGGTTGATGGCATCTTCATTCAGCTCGGTGCCCGCCGGCAAAACCGTCTGATCGCCACCCACCGGAAAAGCAAATGCCTCTTGAATTGCAACGCCGGCCAAAAGTCCCAAGGCCGCTAGGCAAGCCGTGCGAACGTACATATCGACCTCGATTGATGGAGTGCGGTGCGATAGGGGCGACGGCTACGGCGTCGGCTCGAGGCTCGGAGGGCCGAGACCGATCTTCGGCGCGGCATTTTGGAACGCGACCACGAGTTCCTCGGTCACGTTGCGGAGCGTCGGCACGTCGATCTGGGTGAGGTCCTTGAGGGCGACCAGTGCCTTCAGCTGTTCTATTTTGGCACGCGCGGTCTCGGCGAGCTTCGGATCGCGGGTCTCGAGTTCGGCGGCGAAAATCGTGCTGTAGGCGAAGTCGATGCCGCCGATATTGTTGCGCATGTCGTCCAGCGACGTGCCGCTCACACGCGATTCGCCGCCGTCCGATTTGCTTTCGCCGACTTCGTAGGCAAGCTGCGCGGTACCATTCAGGAGACCTTGCGGGGTGAGCGGTATCTTACGCACACTCCCATCGAGCTCGGTCAGATGCGCGACCAAAGCGCTGACGTCCCCCTGAACATTGATCTGGTTCGCGCCGAAGAGCTTTGCTTCGATGGCATGAAAGCCAGTTGTGGCGTTTGGCCAGGCATCGATCTCTTGATCGAGCTGCGGAACGAAGCCGCTGGTGAAAACTTCCGAGCGTTCCCAGCCGGCGCGGGCCGACAGCCACGCCTGCCGCGCGCCTTCGAGATCGTTGGCCGCAACGCGTTCCTGTAGTGCTTGCGCGCCTTTGAGCGCGTTACCGATGCCTTCGACTAAATAGGGCCGGTAACGCTCCGCGGCGTCGTCGAGCGGTGCTGCGCTCGATTTGGAATGCAAGTTGGACACGGCAAAGAGGACGGCAGCGAGAGCAAGAACCTGTGCGCGCCGGCATCCGAGCTTTTGCTGTCGAGGCTGGGAGTCGCCAGCGGTCATTATGTAAGTCATGCCGTTCCCTCACCTTGAGCGCATCGCCGGAGCTCAAGCTGAGGCTATTACATCGGTTACACGTCATTTTTTTATCGGCCGGACGAGTTCGTTGTCTGAAGCGTTTCGGCGCGTGCAAAACCTAGATGAACTATTGTCTAATATCGTTCGACAAGCCGTTGTTCCTGCGATGATCGGTCTGGCTGCAAATGGAGCATATCAAGCCGGTATTGCACCGCTGACCCTGTGAATTGTCCGTTTGTCGTAAACGCGTCATGCACGCACGGTCATGTGACGGCTGTAACGGTGACCATCCATGGCTTCGACTGATTTCGCGGCGTACCTCGCCGGTAAAGGCATCTTGCGTGATCAAGCGGTAGAGGCCGCTTCGATGGCGAAAGGCCGCGATGCGTCGAACGGTCTCGACTGGCTCAGCCTGACAAAGCTTACGCCCTCCGCCTTCGCGAATGAACTCGCCGCGTTCTATGGTTGCGACCGCGTGCAGCGCGCGCAATTGATCGAAAGCCCGTTTTCGGGCGCGACACTGTCGCAGCGGTTCCTCCGTGAGAAGCGCGTATTTCCCTTTGAGAGTGAGCCGGACCGGATCATGCTCGCGGTTGCCGCGCCCATCGACCCGGAGACGGTGCGGGCGGTGGAAGTCGCGCTTCGCAAGCTGGTGACGATCGCGGCCGCGACAGCGGACGACATCGAAGCCGCGCTGACCGCCAGCCTCGAGGCCGAGCCCGCCGACGGCGCCGCGCCGGATGAAATCTCCACAGCGGGCGACAATCTCGACGAATTACGCGATCTCGCGCAAGGTGGCCCGGTGGTGCGCGCGGTGGACGATCTCCTGCGCCTCGCCGTCGAGCAGCGCGCCACGGATCTGCATATCGAGCCTTTCAACAATATATTGCGTACGCGCCTGCGCATCGATGGTCTGCTGAAGGCCGTACCCGCGCCGCCGATGAGCATGGCGAAGGGTCTTCTGTCCCGCATCAAGATCATGGCGAACCTCAATATCACCGAGCGGCGTCTGCCGCAGGACGGGCGTGCGCGCATCGTCATCAATGGCGCCGAGATCGACCTGCGCGTCGCCACGATGCCGACCATGTCCGGCGAAGGCGTGGTGATCCGCTTGCTGCGCAAGGGCTCCGGCGTCGTCGCTCTCGATCAGATCGGTCTCTCGGCGCGCGACGAAGGGATTGTCCGCAATACATTGCAGGCGCCGTTCGGTATGGTGATCGTCACCGGCCCGACCGGATCGGGAAAGACCACGACGCTCGCGGCCTCGCTCAGTGTCATCAACGAGCCGACGCGCAAGATCCTCACCATCGAGGATCCGGTCGAGTATCAGATCCCGGGCATCAACCAGACGCAGGTGCATTCGACCATCGGCCTGACCTTTGCGTCGGCGCTGCGTTCCTTCCTGCGCCAAGACCCCGATGTGATCATGGTCGGCGAGATGCGCGATGGCGAGACGGCGCATATCGGCGTGCATGCCTCGCTGACCGGCCATTTGGTGCTTTCGACGCTGCACACCAATACGGCGGCCGGCGCGATCACGCGGATGATCGACATGGGCGTCGAGAGCTTTCTTCTGGCGTCGTCGGTGCGGGCGATCATCGGCCAGCGGCTGGTGCGTATTCTCTGCGGGGATTGCAAACAGCCGCATGTGCTCACAGCCGCCGACCTGTCGCGGGACGCGCGCTACGTGACGCTGGGCTTTCAGCCCGGCGAAATTCTCCACAAGCCGAACGGCTGCGAGTGGTGCGGGTTCACCGGCTTCCGCGGCCGCAAGGGCGTGTTCGAGGTGTTGGAAGTAACGCCGCGCGTGCGCAGCGCGATCGGTCCGAAGACCGATGCGATCGATCTCGAAAAGGTAGCGCGCGGCGAAGGCATGACGACGATGACCGAGGATGGTGTGGCGAAGTGCCGTGCCGGCCTGACCACCATCGACGAAGTCTTTCGCGTCAGTGCGAGTCTGTAGGAACCTGGAATGCCGCAATTCCGGTATCGGGCGGTCACCAAGGCCGGCGAGATCGTTCTCGGCGAGATCGATGCGCCGTCGCGCGAGGAGGTCATCCGCCGTATTGAATATGTCGGCCAGATGCCGATCGAAGCGGAACTCGCGTCGAAGGCGCTGCTCGATCGGCTGAGCGCGCTCGGTGACAGCGGGCTGTCGGGGCGCGATCTCACCGTTTTTCTGCGCCAATTGGGTCTGCTGGTCGGGGCCGGCCTCACGCTCGAGGCGACACTGCAAACTCTCGGCGAAAACAGCCACAAGGCGACAGCGCGCTTTGCCGAGACGTTGCGCTCGGCCATTTCGGCCGGCGACAGCTTCGCCGAGGCGCTGCAACGTCATCCGACGATTATCGGTCCCGCTTACGTCGCGATGATCCGCGTCGGCGAGGCCTCGGGCAAGCTCGATGGCGTGGTGCAAGCCATCGTCGAGGATCGGGTGCGAAACGAACTGCTCCTTGAACGGGTCAACTCCGCCGTCCGTTATCCTGCGTTTTTGATCGGGTCGGCGTTCCTCATTCTCTTTTTCTTCCTGATCTACGTCGTTCCGCAGTTTGAGCCGGTGTTCAAGGATCTCGGCGGCAAATTGAACGGTGGCGCCGCTTTCGTCCTCGCGGCCTCCACATGGCTGCGGGGCAATCTCGACCTGTTCCTGGGCGGCTGCCTCGCCGCCATTCTCGGCATCTGGTTTATCTTCAGGAGCAGCGAGCGCCGCGCGCATATCGTCGGACTGATCGCGCGGATACCCGGCATCGCCACGCCGATGAACGATCGGCGCACGGTGCGCATCGTGCGCATGCTCGGCCTCTTGGTGACGAATGGCGTTCCGCTGCCGGACGCGTTGAAGATACTTCGTGATATTGTCGTCGAGCCGCGCTATGTCGCGGCAATCGACAATCTACATGAGCAAGTGCGCAAAGGCCGTCGCTTCAGCGAAGCTCTCGCAGACAGCGATCTCCTGCCGCCATTGGCCTTGCGCATGCTGCGGGTGGGCGACGAAACCGGAGATCTGGCGGCCGTGGCCAACCACGCCGCGCACTTCTACGAACATAAACTCGGGATCGGCCTCGACCGCCTGATGGGCGCAATCGGACCGATGACCATCATCTTCGTCAGCGTCGTTGTCGGAGCTTTGATCATGTCGATCATGACGGCGCTGCTCAGCATCACGGACCTCGCCTCATGAAAATATCGTTTCCGCTGCGGGCGCCCACGCGCTCCCGCCACTTTCAACGCGCGGCCAAGGCCGGCTATACGCTCATCGAGATGCTGGTCGTGCTGACCATCATCAGTCTCATCCTCGGCCTCGTCGGCCCGCGCGTGCTCGCCTATCTCGGCACGTCGAAGGTCAAGACGGCGAAGTTGCAGATCGAGAACTTCTCGTCTTCACTCGATCTGTTTTATCTCGATACCGGCCGTTATCCGACGAATTCGGAAGGCCTGGCGGCGCTCGCGCAGCGTCCCGCCAACGTCGAGGCGTGGAACGGTCCTTATGTGAAAGGCGGCCGTGTGCCTCTGGATCCCTGGGGCAATGCTTATGTGTATCGCCTCTCGGGCGATCACACGCCGCCTTATGAAATCGAGTCGTACGGCTCCGACGGCCACGAAGGCGGCACCGGCACCGCGGCAGACTTGTCCAATGTGGAGCACTGACCGGCGCGCCGGGTTCACGCTGCTGGAGGTGGTGGCCGTCATGGCCATCATCGCCCTGACGGCTTCGCTGACGGTGACGGCGATCAACGGCACGGGGCGCGTTCAGTTGAAGGCCGTGGCGATGCGCACGGCGACATTATTGCGGCACGAACGCCTAAGCGCGATTTTGACGGGCCAAGTGCGCAACGTCTCGCTCGACGGCGACAGCCGCAGCTTCGTCGGTGACGGCGGCGAGACGGTCGCCATTCCACGCGACGTGATGCTCGATCTCCTCGGCGCCGACGAGGTGTGGTCGGGTCGGCGCGCGGTCGTCCGCTTCTACCCCGATGGAGCATCCACCGGGGCCGCACTGACGCTCTCACGCGAAAAGGCTGGGTATGACATCCGCGTCAATTGGTATACGGGCAGCGTTGCAGTGGCGGCTTCGCAAACGCAATAGCCGCAGGGGCTTCACGCTGCTCGAAGCGCTGGTGGCTCTGGCGCTGCTGTTGACGTTTGCCGCGACGCTCACCCCGCTTCTTTACCAGGCGCGCCGCATCATGGATAACGCCGACCGCCGGGTGGCGGCGGATATGGTGCTGCGTTCCGTCCTGGCCGCGCCGGTCGATCGCGCGAATTTGGCAAATCTGTCGCGCGAAGGCGAAACCGGCGGCTTGCAGTGGCAGATTTCTGCGCAGCCGATGGCCGCCCCCGCCTTGCCAGTGACGCCGTCGAAGACGAAGCCCCAGAGTAATAAGGAGAACGCCGACAAGAAGGCGGCGCAGGAAGACGCTGATTGGGCGACTTATCTCGTCAGCGCGACGGTGACTTATGCGCCGGGCCGCACGCTGAGCGCGGAGACGGTGCGACTCGGCAAGGCGGAATGACGGCGCATGCGGCGAGGCAAAACATATGACCGGCAGCGTGGTTTCACGTTGGTTGAAGTGCTCGCTGCCTTGGCGATCACGTCGGTCATCATCGCCGGCACCGCGACGCTCATCCACCAAGTGGCCTTCAATTTCGACCGCGGGGCGCACAGCATGGATCGCGCAGAGGCGCTCGCTTTGGCCTCGGATCGGCTCGCCGGCGACTTCAGCGCGGCACGTTTCGTTGTGTGGCCCGACGATCATACGGCAGCCTTTGAAGGCGGGCCGGACAAAGTCTCCTTTCTTAGCGCGGCCGGTGTCGGCGCGGGACTGCCGGGCGCGCGAGCCGGAGGCGAAGAGCTCGTGACCTTGACCGTCGAAGAAACGGATGGCGTGACGCGGCTGGTGCGCCGGCGCGCCGCCTGGCCTGGGCCGCACGTCCATTTCGGCGATCTCGATCCCGGCGACAGCGTCGTCCTGGTCGAGGGGAAGCTCGATGCCGCCTTTGCCTTCGCCGCCCTTGGGCAGGACGGCAAGCTGACCTGGAGCGACGCTTGGGCGGAAAAGCCAACGCTGCCGCGCCTGGTGCGATTGACCGTGCATGATCGCGACACCGGCGCCGAGCTGTTGCCGGGCGAATTTTTAATTCACGCCGACGCGCCGAGCACTTGCGCGCAGGATGACGCCGACGGCAAATGCCTCACCGCAACGCCTGGCGATAAATCCGACCCGAAGCGCGCTGCGCAGAGCGATTCGCCATGAAACATCTCGTGGTTCAATCCATCGAAGCCGAAACGAACTCCGAGTCGATCCGTCACCCTGAGGTGGCCGCGCGCAGCGCGGCCCTCGAAGGGCGACGGCCACATCGGGTCGGCTATAGCCGGCTTGGGCAGACAATATTGCTGCCGATCTCGGGTAAAATCCGAGCTTGGTGGCCGATCATCCTTCGAGGCTCGCGCGCCAAAAAGGCGCGCTCGCACCTCAGGATGACGGATCGAGTCCGTGCACGCTTCAGATCAGATAAAAGGCGCTTCGGATCGCAACGCGGCATGGCGCTGGTGACCGTCCTTTGGACGATGGTGCTGCTGTCCACGGCGGCCATGGCGGCATCGACCATGTTCCGTGGCTATGTCGGCGTCATGGCCATCGATAAAGACAGAACACGCGCGGACGCGCTTCTGACCGCGGGGCTCGAAACGGGGGCAGGCCTGATGCTGAGTCTCGACGAGGACACGCCCCCGAACGATGTTGACACGACCATATCGCTGTCCACTGGCGATGTCGGCATTCGCCTGGATGACGAGGGCGGCCTCATCGATATCAACAAGGCGCCAGTTGAGATGCTGGCGGCATTGTTCCGGTCGATCGGAGCGGGGAATGCCGATGTCATCGCCCAGAATATCGTCGCCGCTCGCAATAAGGGCAATGGGACATCCGGGCAAAATGCGCCTTCCGCGCAGAATGCAGCCACCGCACAAAACGGCACAGCGGCAAATCCGGCCGATGACGAGCGCCCGTTCACTGATGTGCGCGAGCTGGCCAGTATTCCCGGCGTCCAGCCGGAATGGATTTCGGCGATCGCGCCAATGACGACCGTGTTCGGCAATGAAACCGTAAACCCGTTGACCGCGCCGGCCGATGTCATCGGGGCGCTGCCGGGAATCGAGGATGCGCAGGTGCGGGCTTTTCTCGATCTGCGCCGGCATATGCCGGTCGACTCGAAGCAATTGCTGGCCGCTTTGGGGCCGGCGCAAAAATACGCAGCCGAAGGTTCTCGTCTGGCTGTCGGCGTCAGCATCGACGCACGGGTGAGCGACGGCTATCACGCGAAAGCAAAGGCTATCATTGTCGCCGTGGATGGGGACAGCCAGCCGTATCGTGTCCTTGCATGGACACCCATTTCGGCGGTCGAGGCTGGCGACTCGCCAGCTGTCATGGCCGGACAGTAAAGATGCAGGACATATTTTTCCGTTGGATCGATCTGCTCGCGTCCATCCTCTTCGGCTGGCAGGAGCAACGCCGGGCGCAGCGCTCGCTTCTCGTCACGCGGGAGGCGGATCGGTTCGTGATCAGCCGCCGGGAAAAGGACCAGGACGTCGTCGTGGCCAATGTGCCGATCGGCTCCGGCACGTCCGGGCAATGGCAGGAGGCCCGTAACCGGCTCACGACCTTCGCGCTTCCGGCCGAAGAACTTGTCGCCCAGCACATCAGTGTTCCGGCGCAGGCGCGAGACTTCGTGCCCGGGATCATCCGTAACCAGATCGACCGGCTGTCGCCGTGGCCGCGCGATCAGATCGCTTATGGATTTGACGCGAGCCCGGGCGCAGATGACCCCGCCACGCTCGATGTGTGCGTGCTGATCACGTCGCGCCAGGCCGTCGATGCGGCGCAGGCCGAACTTGCTGCGTCCGGACTTGTGCTTGATCGCATCGCCGGACGCCTGCCCGAAATGCCCGATACCTTTGTAACGCTGTGGTCGCGTGTTGGTGATGCCTCGCAGGAGAGATTGAAGAGCGGACGCCGGCTCGTCGCCACGTCGATTGCGTCGGGCGTCGTGCTAAGTGCGCTGATTTCCGTCTGGGCCTTTATGTCCGCGAGCGACATCGGGGACGAGACCGACGCGCTCGCGACACGCATCGCCACGCTGGAGCGGAGCATCCGCGGAACCAGCGGGCCGTCGGCGGCGGGCGCGCACAATCCCGTGCAGCGCGCCTGGATCGACAAGGCAAACTCGCGCTCCGCCGTCCTCGCGCTCGAGACCGTGTCGAAGGCGCTTCCCGACGCGGCGCATTTGACCGAGTTCGGTCTCGACAATGCGACGCTGCACCTATCGGGTCTGGCGGACGACGTTCCCTCGCTGATCGCGCCGCTCGAACGCTCCGGTGCGTTGACGGAGGTGCATTTCTTTGCGCCGACGACCCGCGGACCCGATGGCGCGCTGTTCTGGTTCCATATCGAAGCCAGGCTCAAACCGCAGTCCGAACCTGGCAAGGAGTGACCGATGCTCGGGTTCAAACGTGACCAGCTCGTCGCGCTCGGCATTCTCGCCGGGGTGGCTCTTGTCAGCATCGGCAGCCTCGGCGCGACCCTGGCCATGCGATACGAAGCGATGAGCGAGAATGCTGACAAGCAGGCGCTCCTTACCGATCTCGAGGCGCATGTGCGGCGGGACGCCCGTACGCAGGGGCGGCGCGCGATCGGCGAGGCGCCGGCGACTGCCTTCCTGAACGCGCCGACGCAAGGCGCTGCCGGCGCGCAGCTCGAGGCCTATCTGACGCAAGTGAGCGATCGGCGGGCGGTTCTCATTTCATCCGCCGTCCATCCGGGAGACAAGGACGACGCGCCCGACATGATCCGTGTCGAGGCGACGATGGATGTGAGCGCGGCCGCTTTGCAGGAGATGCTCTATCGGCTGGAGATGGGCGAGCCCTACGTCTTCGTCGACTCGTTGCAGGTGCGCATCGCGGGCCGCGTCGCCGGGCGCGATGCCGAGGATCCGCTATTGCGTGTGACTCTGAGCTTGCACGCGATCTGGCGGAGAAACGCGTGACATAGTGCAGAGACGTCCTGTGCATCGTCTCGACTTTCGTTGGCAACGTGATGCGAAGCTCTTGAAGTTTCCGCACAACATGTGACTGCGGCGCATCAGCATAGTGAGCATGTATATTGTCACGAATCCGTTATCTGCGGGCGCTAGCACACAGGCAGCCGCAAGGGGGCGTGCTGCACTAAATCCGAAGGTGGACCGCCGATATGGTCCCGAAGTGTGAAAAGTAACGTCCTATGCCTCATGAGTTGGGTCGCGCGCCGCTGCGGCAGGCTGCGGAATGGTCGACGCCGAAGCACGCCGTGCCCTGGTTGAAAATCGATTCGCCGGCAAAGCGTTCCCTTGGCGTTGCGGCTCTTCTCGGTGTTGCTCTTTGCCTTGGGGCCTGTTCCGGGGACGCGCTCAAGAGCGCCACCCAGCCCGCGCTGCACGACGTCAATGACCCCGCCCTCAACGCCAATCTGGCGGCCCGTGCCCCGACGCCGATGACCAGTCGAATGGGTCCAGCTGATGCGAATCAGCCGCTGATCTTCCCTGGGCTGGACCGGACGCTCGCTCCGGCCGAGCAAGCCTCCGCCACGCCGACGCGCGTTGCGTCCGCGGGGGACGGCGCAGTGACGACCGGTAGCGGCGTCGAATTCAATTTCGACAACGCCGATATCTCGGCCGTGGCGAAGACACTGCTCGGTGATATCCTTCAGTCCAACTATATCGTCGATCCGCGCGTGCAGGGGAACGTGACGCTCGCGTCCGTCGGTCCGATCGCTCGCAAGGACGTGCTGCCGGTCTTCGAGAGCGTGCTGCGCATGCAGAATGCGGCGATCGTTCGCGACGGCAATCTTGTGAAGATCGTGCCGCTTCCGGAGGCGGGCGGCACGGGAAGCATCAGCGTGGGCTCCGGTCAATCCGGCTATGGCGTCTCGATCGTTCCGTTGCACTACGTCTCGGCGACGACGGTGACGCGGATGGCCGAGAGTTTTCTCGCCCGGCCTGGCGCGATCCGCGCCGACCCGTCCGGCAACAACCTTCTGATTCAAGGCACCACCGCCGAACGTCAGGCGGCGCTCGAGATGGTCGCCAACTTCGATGTCGAATGGCTGCAAAACCAATCGGTCGGGCTCTATCCGCTCAAATCGACAGAGCCGGATACGATGATCAAGGAACTCGGGCGGGTTTTCGAAACCGGTGACGGCGGCCGCGGGCAGGGGGTCATACAATTCCAGCCGATCACGCGCATGAACGCGGTGATGGCGGTGGCCAAGAGCGCAAAGGTGCTCCAGCGCGCCACGCAGTGGATCGCCCGTCTCGATCGCGCCGACGCAAGCGCAGTCACGGTACGCACCTATCGGCTCAAATACGGCGTTTCGACTCAGGTGGCCAAGGTCCTCAACGATCTCTTCTTTGGTAAATCGGCCGCGACCAACTCGGCTGCGAGTCAGGTTGCGCCGGGCACCACTGCCGCAAAATCGCGGATCGACTCTCTGGATGGCGACTCGAACAGCAACGCAAACGGCCAGTCCGTTACCGGCCAGGCGACCACGAGCAGCGGCACATCCACTGGGTCGACGGGTAGCGATCCGATTTCTACGGCGTTCCAGTCGTTCGCGAACAAGGGGGCTGCCGACGACGACAAGAACAGCAAAGACACCTCCGGCGGAAGCTCATCCCACAGCGCCTTTCAGAATGTGCGTATATCGGCGGACAGCAGCAACAATTCGATCGTGATCTACTCGAACGAGGACGACTACCGGCTCATCGAGGATGCGGTCCGCGAGCTCGACCGGCCGCCCTTGCAGGTGGCAATCGAGGCGACCGTCGCCGAAGTGACGCTGACGGATGACCTGAATTACGGTGTCCAGTATTACCTGAGCAGCCACGATGTGGGACTTGGGAACAACAACGGCTCGGCGTCACTGCTTACCGCGCCGGCGGCGGCCACTACCACTACTGCTACGGGCACGACGGCAAGCGTTGTCACGTCCGCGGCAAGCACCGCACAGTCGGCGCTCCTGTCCAGCGTCGGGCCTGGCGTCAATCTCTTGCTCGGATCCGATTCGAACCCGCGCGCGATCATCAACGCCCTGTCGACGATAACAACCGTGAAGGTGCTGTCCTCGCCCTCTCTGGTGGTGCTCGACAATCAGCCGGCCCTCCTTCAGGTTGGCGACGAGGTGCCGATCACGACGAGTTCGGCGACACTGCTCACGACGACGAGCACCGTCGTCAACTCGATCAGCATGGTGAACACGGGCGTCATCCTGAAAGTCCTGCCGCATGTTCACGCGAACGGCGCCGTTCAGCTTGAGATCGAGCAGGAGATTTCAAACGTCGTGAATGCCAGCCAGCCGACTTTGACGCCGACGATTTCACAACGTCGCGTCCACTCGACGGTGGCCATGAACAGCGGCCAGACGGTCATGCTCGGCGGCCTGATTAGCGACAGCGACAGCGACACAAAATCCGGCATTCCCGGTATCAACCAGATCCAATATCTGGGTGCCCTCTTCGGCAATACGACGAAGAGCAAGCAGCGGCAGGAAATCGTCATCTTCATCAAGCCGCAGTTGATCCGGAACGGCGTCGACGCGCGGGATGTCGCCGAGGAGTTCCGTCGGCGGCTGCGCGCGATGCATGGGTGGGGCGACGAGGCCGTTCCGCAGCCGACCGTCATCTATCACAAATGACGATGGGCGACGCGGCCGAGACCGACGACCTCGAAGAGGATCTGCGTCCGAATTTGGTGTTTCTGTTGAGTGGGACGGTCGCGGTCGCGCTCATCTCGGCGCTATCGTTGCCGTGGCCGGTAGCGCTTGCATCGACGCTGCTGGGTGCCTTGATGCTAGCCGGCGCGGACGTCGATGCGCGGGTGTTCCTGTTGCCGGATCTTGTGACACTGGGCGGGACAGTGAGCGGCATTGCGGCGGCTTATGCGCTGGCGCCGGTCGATGCGGTGTGGAGCGCCGTGGATGCCGGTATTCAGGCCGCGGCGACCGCCGCGGTGGTCGCCCTCGTGCGCTGGTCCTACGAGCGATGGCGCGGCTGCGAAGGTCTCGGCTTCGGCGACGTCAAGCTCGCCGCCGCTGTCGGCGCCTGGCTGCCGTTGCAGGCCATTTCATTGTGCTTCGCGCTGGCGACGGGCGCAGCGCTTGTCGCCGTTATTGTGGCCCGTTTGCGCGGTCAGACGATCGGCACGACGATGAAACTGCCTTTTGGCGCGTTTCTCTGCCCGGCCCTCTGGCTCATCTTTTATGTGACCGCGCTTCCGGGGCAATAGTCGCAAGACCGGGCCCAGGTGGTCATGTCGATTGCGCTAGCGGCGCCGTGCAGGGGTCGTAGCAATAGAACCAATCGGTCTCGGTCGGGCCGCGCATCCAGCTGTTCTCGACCGAGATGCGCTGCACCTCGCTGACGCGCGGGATGCGCGTCGCTTCGTAACAGCGAAATGCATCGGCCCGATCGTCGAAGGCCTCAAGGCAGCGCGACAGGATGGTGCCATCCTCGATGGCCATGGCGCCGCCGCCGGCCATGTACGGACGCATCGGATGAGACGCGTCGCCGAGCAGCACGATGCGGCCGCCGCTCCAGCGGTCGTTGCGTTCGCGGTCGAAGATCGGCCAGACGCTGACATCGTCGGCGGCTTCGAGCACACGCTGGAGATCGCCGTGAAAGCCGGCGAAGGACTCCAGCATCTCGTCGCGCGACGACGGCAGCGACGCCGCGTCGCTGTCCCATTGCGGTGCCGGAACGACACCGATGACGTAAATCTCGTCGCGCCGTCCGGTCATGAAGTAGGGGAGGATGTGGCGATCAGGTCCCCACCATTTGGTGCAGTCCGGAATACGGAATCCGCGCAAGCGCTCCGCCGGAAAGATGGCGCGCTGCGCCACCGCGCCGACGAAGCGCGGCGGCTCGTCATCGAGCAGGAATTCACGCACCTTGGAACGGATGCCGTCGCCGCCGATGACGATGTCGGCTTCGGCCTTCACGCCGTTCTCGAATGTCAGATGGACGGCATCGCCGGTTTCATCGAGACCCACCAGCCGATGATCGAAGGCAATCGTTCCCGGCGTGACGACCTTTGCCAGAATATGGTGAAGATCGCCGCGATGGATGTTGAGGTAGGGGCCGCCGAAACGTTCTTCGCTCGCCGCGTCGAAGGCGATCTCATACATCGTTTCGCCGCTGTCCCAGGCGCGGCTGATGTAGCAGTCCGGCTTGATGCCGGTGTCGATCAGCTCTCGCTCGATGCCCAGGCGGCGCAAGGCCTTCATGACGTTGGCGCTGAGGATGATTCCCGCCCCAATGCGTGAAAACGCGGGCGCTTGCTCGTAGACAGTCACCGGAAAACCGGCTCGTTGCAGGAACCCAGCGGCGGTCAAACCGCCAAGGCCTGCACCCACAACCGCGATGCGTCTCTTTCGATTCATCGGCGTCACCTGCCGTCACGTCGCCAGCATCAGCTCCGGCGTTACGACGATGTCTTTGTAAGATGGATAGCCGAGCAGGATACCGACGTCGCGCCCGAATTGATTGAGGCTGGAGATGGTCGCGGGCGAGAGTGCCGGGTCGTAATAGGGAAGATCGCGCCGCACCAGCTCGGCGATGAGGGAGGCTTCTTCGCTGGGAAAGAGCTTCTCGCCCACTTTCGTGGCGAGCGAAACATCCTCCTTGAGTGCGTTCAGTGTGTTCGTGATCGCGCGCCGCGCCGCTCCGGCCACCTCGGGGTTCTGTTGCAGAACGCGGCTGGCGACCGCGAGGGTCGGCAGCGTATAGCCGAATGCGCGCGGCGGCCCGTCGCCGCGGCGGACGTCGAGCACGACCTTGCCGGCGCCGCGCCGCACGGCGAGCTCGGCCCCCATGCCGTTGGCCCAGAAGCCGTCGATGGTCCCGTCCTTGAGGGCCTGCGCGGCGACCACGCCGGTATTGCTCTTGCGCTCGAGCGACTTCTGCAGCGGCGCAATGCTGACCTTGTCGCGCTCGATATCGATGCCACCCTCTTTAAGGAGCTGCTTCAGTCCGAGGTCGACCCCAGGCGCGGCCGCGATGCGCTTGCCGCGCACGACGCTGAGATCACCGCGCTCGCCCGCGATATCGGGATGCATCACCAGGAACCAGTACATGCCCTGCGACAGCGCGCAGACGAGCTTCATGCCGCGCCAGCCCGGAAAGGCGGCAAGGCCGGCATGCGCCCCGGCGGCGACGAACTCGACTTCGCCGTCGCGCATGGCCTCATAGGTGCGTCCAACCGGAGCAATGAGCTCCACGGTTACGTCGAGGCCTTCGCGTTTGAAGAAGCCAAGCTCGGCGGCTGCTACTGCGGGGAAGTAGGAATTGCTGATGAGATCGGGAACGGCAAGTTTCATTATGACGCTTTCACTTTCTTAGCCTTCAAGAGGACTTTCGCTCAGCGGGTGGTGATGACTTCGGCCGGAATGGGATTGAACCCCAAGCACGGGTCAAGCACGGATTATGCCGCTATTGGCCATTGGAATTCGTCGGGATCACGGGCATGGCACATACAGGAAGAAATCGACGTTGGCGACGGAGGCAAACGCGCCATACGCCATGCATTATCGACAATCGGCGGGCGATTTAAGGCGACTGTCTGCGCTTTTGTGCTGTAAGAATGGCGTGCCTCTTGCACAAGCAATTTTTAGAAGCAACTTGCACAAGCTGCTTGCAGCGGTCGCTTGCAGAGGCGGCAGGTGACTTGAAAACGAGCAGAGAACATGAATTGGGGTGAAATGACCCGCGCCGCGCGCGACGCGGCATACAATAACGGCGCGGCGGTCGCCAACAGTGCGGCCCTCAACCAAGAGCGAAGGGAGGCCTCGGCGGCGTTCCGCGCCGCGCACGGCGGGGCGCTCGATTTGCCCTACGGTTCCGGCGAGCGGCACAAGTGGGACCTTTATCCCGCCGCGGACTCCGCGGCGCCATGTCTTGTTTTCGTCCACGGCGGCTATTGGCAGATGAACAGCCGCGAGGATTTCGCCTGCCTCGCCGAAGGCGTGGCCGCGCATGGATGGTCGGTGGCGCTGCCCGGCTACACGCTAGCGCCGGACGCGAGCCTGACCACGATCGCGGGGGAAATCCGTACGGCCCTGGATTGGCTCAAGGATAAGGGGCCGGGCTACGGCATCGCCGGTCGGGTCGTGCTGTCCGGCTGGTCGGCCGGCGGCCATCTGGCGGCGCTGGCTCTGGACCATCCGCTGGTCGCGGCCGGCCTGGCCGTGTCCGGCATCTACGAACTCGGGCCGCTGCGCGACACCTACATCAACGACAAGCTTAAGCTTACCGACGATGAGATCGGAGCGCTGTCGCCGCTGCGTCTTCCGGTCGTGCAAAAGCCGCTGGCGATTGCCTATGGCAGCCGCGAGGTCGCGGCACTCGTCGATGACGGTCGCGCGTTGCATGCGCGTCGCGCGGCGGCGCACGCGCCCGGCGCTCTCATTCCCGTTGCCGGGGCCGATCACTTCACCATTTTCTCCGAGCTTCGGTCGCCGCACGGGGCCCTGGTCCGCCAGGCGCTCGCGCTCGTTCCGTAACCGGCGTCGCCGCCTTGTTGCGCGGCGGTATCTCAACGGCCAGAAGCTGTGCTACAAGGACGCCGACGGGCTTGCGGCGGGACGGCCAGTGGTAATACTCCCGCCGTCCCTTCACGTCGGTTGTCTGGAAGCCTATGAAGCATCTCGTGGTTGATCGCCCAACGCCGCGTCTCGTCGTCGGCATCACCGGCGCCTCGGGCGCCGTCTATGGCGTTCGGCTGCTGGAGCTCCTGCGCGAATGCGGCGTCGAGACCCACCTGATTCTGTCGCGCGCCGCGCAGTTGACGCTGACCTACGAGACCAATCTGAAAGTAGCGGACGTCGAACGGCTGGCGACCGTCGTTCATTCGAACAACGACATCGGCGCCGCCTGTTCGAGCGGCTCGTTCCGCACGATGGGCATGATCGTCGCCCCATGCTCGATCAAGACCATGGCTGAGATCGCCACCGGCAATACGGCCAATCTCATTTCGCGCGCCGCGGACGTCGCCCTGAAGGAGCGGCGGCGCGTCGTGCTGATGCTGCGCGAGACGCCGCTGCACATTGGACACATCCGCAGCATGGCCGCGGTCACGGAAATGGGCGCCATTGTCTATCCGCCGGTTCCGGCCTTCTATGCGCTGCCGAATTCGATCGCCGAGATGGTCGACCACACGCTGGGCCGCGTGCTCGACCTGTTCGATATCGATGCGGGCAAGGTGAGCCGCTGGACCGGAGAACGGGAGCGGCCGAAGCGCGAAGATGCCGAAGGCCGGTGACGTCTCGCACGCGGCCGATAGGCCGGCGCCGCCAAACGGTGGCACTTGCGCTCTCGATCTAGACAACGCGTTCTGGCGGTTTTCACTCGCGGTCTATGCATCGGATGGTGTTGCGCAGGAGTGCCTGGCGCTCCAGGACGCTTTTGAGCTCGACGTGAATCTCCTGCTGTTTTGCGCCTGGATGGGCTCGCGGACCATCGTGCTGACGCCAAGCCATCTTGAAGCTGCCGGGCTAGCCGTCGAAATCTGGCATGCTGGCGTCGTGCGTCCTCTGCGCGGCGTGCGGCAACAGATCAAAGCCTTGGCGCGTGACGAATTCGAAGCATTTCGTTCGCAGGTCAAATCGCTTGAATTGGAAGCGGAGCAGATCGAGCAGGCAATGCTGTTTGCTCACGCGCAGACGATCGCGGCGGCCACTTCAAATGCCAAGCCTCGCGAGGCAATCGCTGAAAACGTCAGGGCGTACGTTGAAATCGCGCGCAGCCGTGCCGGGCCGACAGACCTGCCGTCCGTCTCATGCCTGATCGCAGCGGCGCTGCGGCAGAGACCTGCATAGGCTCAGGTGCGCGTCGATGCCACCCGAAGATGGCCCCGGCCCTTGTGCTTGCCGCGCGCCTGCCGATGCAACGGCTGCTTCTGGGATTCCTGCGCAAAGGCGGCGATCACGGCCTCGCCGATGGAAATGAAATGCGCGCAGGGGCCTTCGGGGCCGGCGCTTTGCCGGCTGACGCGTGCGCCTTCGAGCAGTAACGACAATGTGTCGGCGAGCAGGTCGGCCTTGACGATGCCGGCGGCGCGGCAGAGCTTGGCCAGCCGGTCGCGCTGGTCGGTTTTGAATTCCTCGATGACGTGGCGGGCCGGATGGTCGCCCTCGGCGAGTTCGACGGCGGCGTTGGCCATGTCGCAGCCGCGTGCATCGCCGACGGCGCACTCCGCGCCAATGCGGACCCAGGCGTGCAGTTGCGCCATCGGATCATCGGGGTAGGTGGCCTCGAAATCGGCCCAGATCGCGTCGGCGTCGCCGGCCACGTCGCGTAGACAAGCGATAATCAGATCGTCCTTCGAGCCGAAGTGACGATAGAGCGTCATTTTGTTGGTGCCGGCCTGCTCGGCGATGGTGTCGACACCGACGCCGCGGATGCCGTGCTTGCGGAAGAGTTCGCGGGCCGTCCGGATGATTCGCTCGCGGGGGCGCATTAGCCCAAAGTCGCATCCTTCCATGACGCCTTCCCGCCTCCCTTGGAAAAAAGTTTGCGGTGCCACTTGACCGGATGTTACCGATCTGTAACTTATGCTCGTTACTTACCGGTAACACCTGCCCTCGGAACCGTCAAGCCGGTCCGGCGGGGGAGGCGGAAGAAAAGGGCGACGATCATGACCATCACCAGATTGTGCCGCGGGAGTGCCGGGCATGATTAGTTTTTTCACCGAGCGCCCGGTCTTTGCCTCGTCGATCGCCGTCATCATGGTGCTCGCCGGGTCCATTTGTTACTTCCTGCTGCCGGTCTCTCAGTTCCCCGACATCACACCGCCGCAAGTCGTGGTCAGCGCGGTCTATCCCGGCGCCAGCGCGCAGGTGGTCGCCGATACCGTGACCACGCCGCTCGAGCAACAGATCAATGGCGTCCAAGGGATGACGTATATGTCATCCTCGAGTTCCAACGACGGCTCCTCGACCATCACGGTGACGTTCGACGTCGGCTATCCGCTCGCCATCGCGGCCGTGGACGTGCAGAATCGCGTCTCGCAAGCCGCCTCGTCGCTGCCGCCGATCGTCAACCAGGCCGGCGTGACGATCAAAAAGCAGAACCCGAACTTCGTCCTCATCGTCAATCTCACGTCGCCGGACGGCTCGGTCGATCCGGTCGCGTTGAGCAACTACGCCTATCTGCAGATCGTCGATCCGATCAAGCGGCTCGAAGGCGTCGGTGACGTGGTGATTTTCGGCGAGCGCCGCTATTCGATGCGTGTCTGGCTCGACCCCGACAAGCTCGCCAATCTCGGCATCACCGCGGTCGACGTCCAGAACGCGATATCGGAACAGAACGTCCAGGTCGCGGCCGGCAAGATCGGCCAATCGCCGGCGCCTCCGGGTACGCCGTTCGAAATGCAGGTGAACGCCGTCGGCCGGTTGAGCGATCCCGCTCAGTTCGGCGACATTGTCGTCCGCGCCGATCCGGCCGCCGGCTCGGTCGTGCGGCTGCGCGATGTCGCGCGGATCGAGCTGGGTGCCCTGCAGTACACGTCGTCCGGATTCTTCGGGAAGGACCCGACGGTCGTTCTCGCCATCTACCAGATGCCGGGTTCGAATGCGCTGCAGCTGCAGCAGCGCGTCAAGGACAAGATGGAGGAGCTGAAGAAGCGCTTCCCCAAGGGCATCGACTACGCGATGCACTACGATACGACGCGCTTCGTGTCCGCATCGATGCATGACGTCGTCATCACGCTGGCGGAGGCGCTGGTCCTCGTCGTCTTCGTGGTCTTCATCTTCCTGCAAAGCTGGCGCACGACCATCATCCCGACCATCGCCATCCCGGTGTCGCTGATCGCGACATTGGTGGTGATGGAGGCCCTCGGATTCTCGCTCAACATGCTCAGTCTGCTGGGCATGGTGCTGGCGATCGGTCTGGTCGTCGACGATGCCATCGTCGTGGTGGAGAACGTCGAACGCCAGCTCGAGGCAGGGCTGCCGCCGTTGCAGGCGACACGCGTGGCGATGAAGGAGGTGACCGGGCCCATCATCGCCACAACGGCGGTGCTGATGGCGGTGTTCGTGCCGGTCGCCTTTATCCCCGGCGTCGCCGGCCGCCTGTATAATCAGTTCGCGCTGACTGTCGCCATCTCTGTCGCGATCTCGGCGTTCAATTCGCTGACGCTGAGCCCCGCCTTGAGCGCCGCTTTCCTGCGCCACCGCGGGGAAAGCCAGTTCCCGCCGTTCCGCCTCTTCAATGCCGGCTTCCACTGGCTGTCGCATACCTACGCCAATGCGGTGCGCGGATTGATCCGCTTCCGCTGGGCCATGCTGTGCCTGTTCGTCGCGGCGCTCGGAACCACCTATCTCGTTTCGCTGCGCATCCCCTCGACGTTCCTGCCGGTGGAGGATCAAGGCTACTTCTTCGTCGTGATTCAGTTGCCGGATGGCGCGTCGCTCGAACGCACCGATGTGGTGGCTGGGAAAGTACGTGATATTCTCCAGAGCACGCCGGGAGTGGATATTGTCGGTTCGATCAGCGGCCTGAACTTCCTCACCAACGCCGCGCAGTCGAATTCGGCGGTGGAGTTCGCGATTCTCAAGCCGTGGGATCAGCGCCCGCCCGAGCAGAGTGCGTCGAATCTCGTCGCCCAATTGCGGCCGAAGCTTCTCGGCCTGCCGGAAGCCATCGTCCTGAGTTTCGACCCTCCGTCGATTCCCGGCCTCGGCACCACCGGCGGCTTCGAGTTTCAGCTCGAGGACTTGAGCGGACGCGGCAGCGTCGCGCTCAACGATGTCGCGCAGGCGCTCATCGCGGAAGCGCGCAAGCAGCCGGAGCTGAGTGCGCAACAGCTCTTCACCTCGTTCAGCACGTCGACGCCGCAGTTCAACTACAACCTCGACCGCAACAAGGCGAAGCTTCTGGGCCTCAGTCTGCCCGACGTGTTCAACACGTTGCAGATCTATCTGGGTTCGCTCTACGTCAATGACTTCAATCTCTTCGGCCGCACATTCCGCGTGACGCTCCAGGCCGACGATGCCGCACGTGCCTCCGCGTCCGACCTGTCGCGTCTCTACGTGCGCAATCAGACCGGCGGGATGGTGCCGCTGAGCACCCTCGGCGATCTCAAGCCGATCGTCGGACCGGAAACGGTGCCGCACTACAACAACTATGCCTCGGCCTTGATCAACGGCGGCCCGGCGCCAGGCTATAGCTCCGGCCAGGCAGTCGCGGCGATGGAGCGCGCAGCCGCGATCGCGCTGCCGCGCGACTTCGGCTTCGAGTGGACCGGCATCACGTTCCAGGAACTGAAAGCCGGCTCCATCGCGAGCATCGTGTTCACGCTGGCGATCGTGTTCGTCTTCCTGATCCTGGCGGCGCAATACGAGAGCTGGTCGATGCCGTTCATGGTCCTGCTCGCGGTGCCGCTGGCGCTGTTCGGCGCGCTGCTGGCGCTGTGGTTGCGCGGCAAGCAGATCGACGTCTACTCGCAGATCGGCTTCGTGATGCTGATCGGACTTGCCGCCAAGAACGCCATTCTGATCGTGGAGTTCGCCAAGCGCCGGCGCCAAGAGGGGCTGGATGTCGTCGAAGCGGCTATGGAGGCGGCGCGGTTGCGCCTGCGCCCGATCCTGATGACGGCCTTCGCTTTCATCCTTGGCGTGGTGCCGCTGATGGTTGCGACGGGCGCGGGCGCTGCGAGCCGCCAGTCGATCGGCACCACGGTGTTCGGCGGCATGCTGGCGGCGACGGTTCTGACGCTGATCTTCGTGCCGGTCTTCTATGTGGTCATCGAACGCCTGCGTGAACGTAAATCTGAGCCTGACCACGCGCCTGCGCCGCATCACGGCCAGGTTGAGCCAGCAGAATAAGGAATTGGGAGTGAGCATCATGAAAAAGTGGAAGCTCGGATTTGGTGCCGGCATTGTGGTGGCGGCCGCTGTGGTGGTCGGCGTTTTTGTCACTCAGCGAGACGAGACCGCGGGCGCAGCGCCGAACCCGGCGATGATGGCCATGCCGGTGCCGGTGTCGAAGATCGTCCGCAAGACGATCCCGATCTATCTCGAATATTCGGCGCGCACCGAGGCGATCCGCCAGATCGCCCTGCAGGCAAAGGTCGCCGGATACGTCGAACAGCAGCACGTTGCGGACGGGACCGACGTCAACAAGGGCGACCTGCTGTACACGATCGATCCGCGCGATTTCCAGGCGGTGCTCGACTCGGCGAAGGCGCAGCTCGAGCGCAACACCGCCGCGCTCGCATACGCGCGCGCCAACCTCGATCGCGGCAGCAGTCTGGTCAAAAGCGGATATCTCGACAAGGACACCTACGACCAGCGCACCAGCAACACGCGCCAGGCCGAGGCCGCGTTGGCGATCGATCAGGCGGCCGTGCACACCGCCGAAATCAACCTGAGCTATACGGAAATCAGGGCGCCGTTTTCCGGCCGTCTCGGCCGCAACCAGGCGTCAACGGGCGCGCTCGTCACGACCGGCAGCTCGACGCTGAATACACTCGTGCAGCTCAGCCCGATCTACGTGACGTTCAACCCGAGCGAAACGGACCTTGTGTCCATCGAGCAGGCGCGCGCCAAGGGTAAAATCGAGGCTGATGTCTTCCTGCCGGGCGAGACGAGTCCCCGCTACAGCGGCGAGCTCACCTTCCTCGACAACAACATCGACCGTTCAACGGGAACTATCGTCGCGCGAGCGACCATTGCTAACACCGATCGCTCGCTCCTGCCCGGCCAGTATGTCCGCATCCGCCTCGCGGTTAGCGAGCAACCGGACGCGCTGATGGTGCCGCAGGTGGCGCTCGGCTCGAGCCAGCTCGGCAAGTACGTCTACGTTGTCGGCAAAGGCAACAAGGCCGATATGCGCCTTGTCTCTCTCGGCCCCACCGACGGTGCTCTCATTTCTGTGGAGAAGGGTATCTCGGAAGGCGATCAAGTGATCAGCGGCAATCTCCAGAAGATCGGCCCAGGCTCGTTGGTCAAGCCCTTGCCCTAACCCCGTACCATCACGCAGTTGATCCCGACCGCCGGCGCGTTCGCTTCTTCAACTGAAGCGACCGCGCCGGCGGTATTGCGTTCAGCATCAGCCGATGTATTTGCGGGCGCCGGCTGAGTTAGCCCGGCGGTGATGGTGCCGCGGTAAGCATCTCATACTCCCCCCCAAGCCGGTAGCGGTAATCACTAATAGCGATTGTCGCGTACCGAACTTGGGCCGCAATTTGGGTCTGTTCTAAACGTCGACATGACGCGTCGGTGTTTGGAGTGCGCGTGACTGGCTTGGGAAAATCCAAAGCGCTTGTGACCGGGCCGCGATAAGGCCCGTGGAACGCCGCCACGGATTGGACGGTCGCTCGCTCCTCTGTTTACCCGCCGGGAGCTTTCATTGTCGGTCGCCCCGCAATTTTATCATCTCGATAATCGCCTGCTCGCGGCGCTTCCGCCGGACATCTTCACCGCGTTGGAGCGCGATCTCGCCGATGTGACGCTGGAACAAGGGACCGTCCTTTATGAACCGGGCGATCCAATCGAACGCGTCTATTTTCCACAGACAGGTGTGGTGTCGCTGGTGATCGTCACCGGCGGGCAAATGCTCGAAATCTCCACGATCGGACGCGAAGGCGCTGTCGGGTTTCAGCGCGGGCTGGGGACACGCCTGGCCTTTGCGCGGACCACGGTTCAGAACACAGGTCGCTTTTCGGTAATCGGCGCGGCGCGCTTCGAACAAATCGTCGGCCAGAGTGCGCCGGCGCGCGATCTCATCGCGCAATATTCCGAGGTGCTCTGTGCGGAGGCGCAGCAGACGGCCGCCTGCAACGCGCTTCACGATGCGTCATCGCGACTGTGCCGCTGGCTGTTGCAGACTGCCGACCGCCTCGATTCCGATATCGTGCCCCTCACGCAGGAATTCATGTCGCACATGCTGGGGGTGCGGCGCACGACCCTCACGCTGCTCGCAAGAACGCTACAAACCAAAAGGGCGATCAGATACAGCCGCGGCAGGATCAGGATCATCGACCGTGCGCTCCTGGAAGCGTCGGCCTGCGAATGTTATCGCGTCATCCAGCACGATGCGCTGCCGCGAAGAATCGGCCTGAAGCTGTGATTCAGGAGCTCTTGCGCGCAGGCTCGCCGATCCCGGCCAAATGGCGCGCGCGCGACTTCTTGTCCTCGATGCGCATGCCGCGCGCGATCTGGATGCGCTGCGCCTGCGGCGAACCGGCGCCGTGCAGGCTTTCGGTGAGATAGCCGACAGCATTGCGGCCAATCGTCATGTTCTCGATCAGCCGCAGGATGCGCATGCGGTCCACCGTGTCCACGCCGCTTTTGCCTTGCAGAAACTTGCGGATCAGCGGGCCGATCTCGTT
>DATARB010000320.1:0-5504 GCA_036264375.1 Pseudolabrys sp. | reverse complement strand
GACATCGGCGCTCGAAACAATCATCGTATTGAAGGTGAGAAGACGAACAAGAGTCATCTTTATGGCCGAGCGGCACGTTGGGCACCGCCCGCACATGCGAGTTGCCAAAACGGTCCACGCTCATTCCCGTTGCTCCCTAATGTGACAGTCGGCGTCGCCCGCTGCAGCGTCGCGGTGCCTGCGTCTAACCCCCTTCTCCTGCAATCCGCCATCGAAGGATGAGGGGATAATAGCCATGTTGGTGACCCGACAGGCTGATTTGCTGTATTCTGGAAGGACCAGGACGTGGAATCGCGTTGCGCATTTCTTGAACTACGGCCCGTAATCATGAAGCATGTTGAGCGGGGCTTTCAATGTCGGCTTTGCCGCCAGTGGGAGACAGATCCGCCGACGTGGCGGATCGGCGGATCAGTGCCAGAAGCGGTCATGCCTCACGGGAATTGCGGCCATGAGACGAAGACTAGCCAACCTCAATCACCCATTTGAATTCAGCGAAGAAATGTATGACTGCTTTATGCTGAGGATCACGCCTGTTCGGCGTTACCGCTGGCATAAAGCCAGCGGGCTACAAGGGCTTCGGTATCGCCGCCGAACGTCTCCCGCGAGCCCTCAGAGAGGACCGCGCCGGTCCGCATGACATAAACATAATCGGCGATCTCGAGCGCACGCTTGATGTTCTGATCGACGAGGAGGACCGCCTTGTTCTGCGCCGCGAGGCCCTTGATTAGGTCATAGATAAGTGCGGCGATGCGTGGCTCGATACCGGCGGTTGGTTCGTCGATGAGGAAGAGAACGGGATCGTGCATGAGGCTGCGCGCGATCTCGAGCTGGCGCTGCTGTCCGCCGCTCAATGTGCCGGCCGCCTGCTGGCGCTTCTCCGCGAGCACAGGAAATTGCTCGAAGGCTTGGCGCATCAGCGTGTCGACGCGGCGGCGCTCGCCCTTGTACCGCCACGCGCCCAATCGGAGATTCACTTCGACGGAGAGGTGGGGAAAGATGCTGGGGCGCTGTGGCAGATAGACGACGCCGAGCGCGCCCATCTCGTGCGGCGCCACGGCCGCAGACGAGCGCCCGTCGAAGCGTATCTCGCCTTGCCGCGCCGGCAGGAAGCCGAAGAGGACCTTGAGGAGCGTCGACTTCCCCGTGCCGTTGGGGCCGAGCACGCAGCGGACTTGGCCGCGGATGGCATCGACCGAGACGCCGCGCAAGATGTCGATGCCGGGCAGGTAGCCCGCAACGAGGCCGCGCGCGGCGAGCCAGGGGGCGGTGCTCGCTGGCCCCTCGGTCATCTCAGAGCCCGGCATAGGCGGCGAGCACCGCCTGGTCCGCTCGCACCATCGGTGGTGGCCCGTCGGCGATTTTGCTGCCGCGCGCCATAACGACGAGGCGCTGCGAGAGCAGCAGGATCGATTCCATGTCGTGGTCGACGACAACGAAGGTGCGGCCCTGCTGATGGAGTTCGCGGATGCGGGCAATGAGGTCATCGCGCAGACGCGGGTGAACGCCGGCAAAAGGCTCGTCAAGGAACAAGATCGAGGGCTCGAGCATGAGGCAGCGCCCGAGCTCGAGCAGCTTCTGCTGGCCGCCCGAGAGGTTCTTCGCGTCGAGGTGCTCGACATGCGCGAGGTTGAGAAAGGCGAGATAGCTGCGGGCGCGCTGCTCGACCTCGTGGCGCGAGGAGTGCGGCCGCGTCAGCCCGGGTACGAGCAGGTTCTCGAGGACGGTCATGCGCCCGAAGAGCTGCGTCAGCTGGAAGGTCCGGGCGACGCCCATCGCGGCATAGATGTGCGCTGGCCGGCCGTTGAGGCGGCGGGCGCGCACCACCACGTCGCCATGATCCGGCATGAGGTGCCCCGTCAGCATGTTGATGAGCGTAGTCTTGCCCGAGCCGTTCGGGCCGATGAGACCGATGAGGTCGCCTTCCGCGACCACTAGGTCGACTTTGTCGTTGGCAACGATTCCGCCGAAGCGCTTGCTGAGGCCCGTTCCGCGCAGAAGCTCGGCGCCCTCGCTCATGCCTGCGAGCCCTTCTCTCGGACGTCCCCCCTTGGCGCGGCGGCCGCGCCGGGCGGTGCGCCGCCACGGATCTCGCCCAAGCGCACGAACTGGAGCCAAAGCGGCGTCAAGAGGCCGTTGCGGGCAAAGCGCATCGTCAGCAGCAGGATGATGCCGAAGATGGGCAGCCGCCACTGGCCGTACCCGCGCAAGAGCTCGAGCAGGAACTCGACGGCGAAGGCGCCGCCGACCGCGGTCGGCAGGCGCTCCATGCCGCCGATCACGGTCATGACGACGAGCACGGCCATGAGGTCGAGCCCGCCAAGGCTCGGCGTCAAGATGCCGATATAGTGCCCGTAGAAGCCGCCGGCGAGCCCGGCAAAGCCGCTCGCGATCGCGAAGGCGAGGATGCGGAAGCGCGCCACGGCGACGCCAGAGGCCGCCGCCGCCTGCTCGTCCTCGCGGATGGCCCGCAGGAACAGCCCCCAACGCGAGCGGACCATCGCCCCCATCAGCAAGAGCGAGGCGGCGAGGAGCGCGAAGGCCGTGTAGAAATAGGGCAGGCGCGACGCGGTGTCGTAGAGGCGCTCGACATGCAGCCCCGCCATGCCCGCGGTGATGTCGTCCTCGGTCGAGAAGGTGATCCGCACGATCTCGGCGAAGCCGAGGGTGAAGATCGCGAGGTACGGGCCGCTCATGCGCAGGCAGACCCAGCCGATGAGCCCGCCCAGCGCGCAGCAGAGCGCGATCGCGGCCGCCATCCCCAAAGGGATCGGAATGGCGAACCATTTGACGAGCAGCGCCGAGGTGTAGCCGCCCACCGACGCGAACGCCATGTGGCCGAGCGAGAACAGCCCGACATATCCCGCGAGCAGCGACCAGCTCGATGCCAGGATGCCGTAGAACATCGCGATGATCGCGACGTGCATCCAGTAGGAGCTGAGGTGATCGGCGTACGTCAGCGCGAGAGCCGCAGCCGCGAGCAGGATGTAGACGTGAAGGCCTCGCACGCCGCCTATTCCATGCGCAGGTGGTGCCGGCCGAAGAAACCCTGCGGCCGGAAAATCAGCACGATCATCAGCACCAGCACGCCGAAGGCATTGGTATACGCCAGCGCCCGAGTCGGATCGGGGAAGAAGGCGGTGAAGAGGTTCTCCGATTCGCCGAGCACGACGCCGGCGAGGATGCTGCCGATGACCGAGCCCATGCCGCCGAGGATGACGATCACATAGGCATGGATGTTCGGCAACACGCCCATGTCGGGGGCAAGCGAGAAGATCGGCGCGACGAGGGCGCCGGCCGCGGCGGCCAGCGCGGCGCCAATGCCGAACGCGAAGGAGTTGAAGCGCCGGGCGTTGATGCCGACGATCGCGGCGGAGTCGCGCGACTGGCTGACGGCATCGAGCGCCTGCCCCCAGATCGTCCGGTGCATGAAGTAGAGGAGAGCGAGAATCAATGCGATCACGACGGCGCCGGCAAACAGGCGGTCATTGGTCAGGGTGAGATTGCCGATCCGCTGGACGCCCGGGATGAAGGAGGGCGGCTTCAGGGGAAAGGGACCGAACGCAATGACCGCAATGTTGCGCAGGAAGAAGGCCAAGCCGAAGGTGACGATGAGCCCGTACTCGTCCTTGCGCTCGGTGGCGTCGCTGTAGAGCGGCGTCAGCAGCGTGCGCTCCAGCACGATGGCGAGCACGAAGAGCGCTGCTATCGACACGAACATTGCCGGAAGCGGGGGGATGCCGAAGAGTGTGATCACATAGTAGGCGAAATAGCCGCCCAGCATGTAGAGGTCGCCATGGGCGAAGTTGACGATCTTCAGGATCGCGAAGATCAGCGTCACGCCGACGGCGATCAAGGCATAGATCACGCCGATCACGAGGCCGTTCGCGACCTGGACGAAGGCGTAATCCCAGCTCATCGCCTATCCGACGCTCTCTTGCACGAGAAACGGGGAGGCCCGGTCCCCGATCTCCGGCCAGACCTCCCCAGCGACGATAACCCCAATATTGCGGCCTTAAGGCAAGCTCCCGATGCTTGCCGAGCGGCGGCTCACTGGCCCGGCTTCAAATACGTGTACTTGACGTCGGCAATGTCGCGCGGCCACACGATCGGCGCGTCTTCGGCGTCCTGGCTGGTCTTGTCGTATTGGACCAGCGCGACCGGGGCCTCCATGAACTGGTGATAAGCCCAGTCCGGCTCATGGCTGGTCGAGAAGCGGTAGCGGCCGCGGCCCAGCACGATGTCGGTCTTCTCGAGGGCGGCGATGAGCGCCTTGCCGTCGGTCGAGTTGGCGCGCTTGATGGCGTCGGCGAGCACCAGCATCGCGTCATAATTCTCGATCGCCTGCGGCGATGCCGGCTCGCTGTACTTCTGTTTGAAGGCCGCAACGAAGGCCTTGGTCGTGTCGTTCCAGGCGTTCTTCGGCAGGCCGACGATCTCGGTGAGGAGGTACTTGCCGGCGTCGCCGACGTTCTTCCAAAAGGTCGGATCGACCGCCGGACCGCCGGAATTCGCGATCCCGGTCTGGGGCGTCGGGGCGAATCCCAGCGTGTGCGACTGGCTGACCAGCGGATAGGCGCCGGCTTCGCTGAACTCGGTCATGAAGAAGTCGAAGGGCGGCGTGTGGCTCTTGAAGCGCTCGATCTGCGCCGTGAACTCGGTCGCATTGGGGTCGGCGCCGACGACCTCGTACTTGACGCCGTGCTTGTCGAGGATCGGCAACAGAACGTCGCGCGCGCTCTGGCCTCCATCCGTCTTCTCATAGAGGACGGCGACGTTCTTGAACCCGGCGGCGGCGATCCATTCGCCGTATTTGCCCGCGATGAGCGCCTGGTTGGGCGCGACCCGGAACACCTCGGGATAGCCCTTGCCGGTGATCTTGAGGGCCCAGACGTCGACCGCGATGATCGGAATGTTGGCGTTGTGGGCGACTTCCATCTCGGCAAGGAAGACCGAGCTGTGGAACTCGCCAGTGATGGCGACGACGTGGTCCTGCGAGATCAGCCGCTCGGCCACCGCCGTGCCCTCTTCAGGCTGGCCGCGGGTGTCCTGGAAAACGACCTCGATCGGCCGTCCCAGGACGCCGCCCTTGGCGTTGATCTCATCAGCCGCGAGCTGGGCCGCCTGCTTCATGAGCGCGCCTTCGGCATAGCCCCCCGGCGGCGACAGCGGTCCCACCCAACCCACCTTGATGGGGTCCGCCGCCTCGGCTGGCACTCCCATCAGCAGCACTGGGACAACGACGAGCCCACCGCTCAGCGCAGCGAGCCTTGCAGCAAGCTGCCCGCGTCCCTTGATCTGCATAGGCCTCTCCCTCTTGTGATTTCGTTCGAGCGCTTGGCACCCGTGGCGCTCGCATTCTGCGACGCATCCAGAATATCACCCTACCTGTTGCGCACAAACGACGAGAATCGGGCCAGCTTGCCCCCGTGATGAAGAGCGCCTACAACGAAGGCGTTGCCGGGGCGAACACGCTGAGTGCGACGCGGCCCGAAGGCGACAGCACG
>DATARB010000304.1:0-1691 GCA_036264375.1 Pseudolabrys sp. | reverse complement strand
TAGCGCGTCTCCTCGGTCGAGATCGCAAAGCGCGTGCGGTCGATCAGCATGCGCAACTCAGCTGCGGACAGCGAGAAATGGTGCGCCAATTCGCCCGCCGACATGACGGGATAGTCCTCAGGCGGCAGGCAGGCGAGCGTGAAGGTCGAACGGCCCGAGCGCAGCACCATCTCGTTGCGTTCGCCGTTCGTCTCCAATTCAACCTGCGCGCCTTCGCGCAATTTGCGGACGATGTCGTAGAGCGTGTGCGCCGGCACGGTCGTGCGACCTTCGCGCTCGACCCGTGCCGGAACCCGCTCGACAATTTCGAGGTCCATGTCGGTCGCGCTTAGCGCCAGCTTGCCGCCCGCCTCCGCACGCAGCAGCACGTTGGAGAGAATGGGGATCGTTGTCCGCCGTTCGACGACGCTTTGAACATGGCTCAGCGCCTTAAGAAGGGCGGCCCTTTCGATGGTGAGCTTCATGATGGGTGCACTGAAGTTCGCGGATTGGACGGAGTTGCCGCCTCACTCCCCTTTAAGCCGAGCTCGCCAGGGGCCGCAGACGGGATCGTAGTATAACACGGAAGCCGGGCCGAACAGCCTCATTCGGCAGCTCCAGGGACGCCGCCCGGAGTCCGCCTCGGCCTAGCTCTGCAGCATGCGACGGAGCAATTCGACATCCTCGGCGAGCGCCGAATCGCTCTCCATCAGCTCCTCGATCTTTTTGACGGCGTGGATCACCGTCGTGTGGTCGCGGCCGCCGAATTTACGCCCGATCTCGGGCAGCGAGCGCGAGGTCAACTGCTTCGCCAGATACATCGCGACCTGGCGCGGCCGCGCGACCACCCGGGCGCGCCGGCTGGACGTCATCTCGGCCATCTTGATGTTGAAATGCTCGGCGACCCGCCGCTGGATCTCGTCGATCGTGACCCGCCGCTCGTTGGCGCGCAGCAGATCGTGCAGCAGGTCCTGCGCCCCTTCGAGCGTGATCTCGCGCCCGACGAGCTGCATCTGCGCGATAATGCGGTTCAGCGCGCCCTCCAGCTCGCGGACGTTAGAAACGATCTTGTGCGCGAGGAATTCCAGGATCTTCTGTGCCAGCCGGAGCCCGCTGTGCTCGGCCTTCGATTGCAGGATGCCGAGCCGCAATTCGTAGGTGGTGGGGTGAATGTCGGCGACGAGACCCCAGCCGAGGCGCGAGCGCATGCGTTCTTCGAGGCCGGCGAGGTCAGAGGGCGATTTGTCGGCGGAAATGACAATTTGCCGGTTCTGATCGACCAGCGCGTTGAAGGTGTGGAAAAATTCTTCCTGGGTCGAGTCCTTGCCGCTGATGAACTGCACGTCGTCGATCATCAACAGATCGACCGAACGGAACTGGTCCTTGAAGTCCATCGTCGAGCGGAAGCGCAGCGCCCGGATGAACTGGTACATGAATTTTTCAGCGGAGAGGTAGAGCACCTTGCGGCCCGGCGTCTGCATGCGGACATGCCAAGCGATCGCGTGCATCAGGTGCGTCTTGCCGAGACCGACGCCGCCATAAAGGAACAGCGGATTGAACGGCACGGTGTGGACCGGCGAGACGCAAGCCTCGGCGACTCGCCGGGCGGCGGCATGGGCCAGTTCGTTCGGCTTGCCCACGATGAAGTTCTCGAAGGTGAAACGCGGATCGAGCGGCGCGGACAAATTCGCCGCGGCATCAGCGATGTCCGG
>DATARB010000281.1:0-10130 GCA_036264375.1 Pseudolabrys sp. | reverse complement strand
CATGAAGACAATCATTGCGTTGCTCTGTGCGGCTTCCATCTCGACCGCGTCTACAAAGGCCAATGCCGAATCAATCTTTGTTGCTAAAGTTCCCTGGGTTCAAACTTGGCCTAATGGTGCGTCCTTTTTGGAGTTTAAACTCGATCCCGAACTAGGCCATGCGTGGGTCTCGGCATCTTTTTGTGAGCGATATATTTTCGGCGATCCGGCAGCATCCGAGTGTAAACCGTACAACCAATACAATTTCAGGGTTCGCGGGCTGACTTACGATGGTTCCTCGGGTGTGATTCGTATTGGCGGGCACGTTTGCGCAGTGGTGGAAAATGGGCTTGTGCGTCCGATCATTCGACAAACCGGTCACTGCAATCTAACGAGCGTCAAAGTTCGTCAAGACTATGAGTTCCCAAGATACTGGCGATGGATGGATGTGATCTCGCTCCAGCTAAAATGATCGGAACGGATTACGGGAGCGCAGGATAGGCCCCGTCGAAAAGTCGTAACATGCGCGCACGCTGGGCGTCCAAGAACTGAAGGGCGGCTCGCCTTACGGCCGCAGCGCGGCTTCCCTCGGCCGGGACCCGGCCGCGAAGACATTGACCACCAGCACCGTGACGATATTCGCCACAAGCGCGATCAGGCCGACGTAGAGCACCACCTTGGTGCCGCCAAAGGCGATGGTGTGCAGCGGCTTGAGGCCATCCGACCACGCGATGACGGTGCCGCCGAAGAAGCCGACGGCCCAGCCGGCGAGAAGCGCCGGCGCGCGGAAGTAGTTGGTGAACAGGCCGAAGACCACCGCAGGAAAGGTCTGCAAAATCCAGAGCCCACCCAGGAGCTGGAGATCGAGGGCAAACTGCGTGGGCAGGTAAAGGATGACCAGCAGCGCGCCGAACTTGACCACGAGCGAGGTGATCTTGGCGACCTGCGCCTCGCCCTCCGGCCTGACGTTCGGATTAACGTAGGCCTTCCAGAAATTGCGCGTGAAGAGGTTAGCCGCGCCGATGCTCATCACCGCCGCCGGCACCAGCGCGCCGATGGCAATGCCGGCGAATGCAAAGCCGGCGAACCAGCTCGGGAACATCGCCGACACCAGGGCCGGCACGACATCGTTCGGGCTTGCGATCTTGAGATGCGCTGCGTGCCCCATGTAGCCGAGCAAGGCCAGCAGACCGAGCAGCAACGTATAGGCCGGCAGCAGCATCGCGTTCTTGCGGATAGTGTCGGCGCTCTTGCTGGCAAAGACGCCGGTGAGCGTGTGCGGATACATGAACGCGGCCAGCGCCGAGCCCAGCGCCAAGGTCGCATAGGCCGTGTATTGCTCCGGCGCCAGCAGGATGCCGCCCGACCCCTTCGCCTTGAAGGCGTCGTCCGCGGCCGCGAAGATCGGACCAAAGCCGCCGAGCTTGGCGGGGATGTAGATCACCGCGGCAAGCACCACGATGTAGATCATGATGTCCTTGACGAAGGCGATCAGTGCCGGTGCGCGCAAGCCGGCCGAATACGTGTAGGCCGCGAGAATGACGAAAGCGATGATCAACGGCCATTCGCCGCGCAGGCCGACCGCCTTGATGACCGCCGCCATGCCGACGAGTTGCAGCGCGATGTAGGGCATCGTCGCGATCACGCCGGTGATGGCGACCGCAAGCTCCAGCCCGCGCGAACCATATTGTCCGTGCACGACATCGCCGGCGGTGACGTAGCCGCGGTCCTTGGCGACTTTCCAAAGCACCGGCATCACCGCGAACACAAACGGATATACGATGATGGTGTAGGGCAGTGCGAAGAAGCCGTACGCGCCGACCGCGTAGACCAGCGCGGGAACGGCGATGACCGTGTAGGCGGTATAGAAGTCGCCGCCGATCAAAAACCAGGTGATCCAGGTTCCGAATTGCCGGCCGCCCAGGCCCCATTCATCGATATGCGCGAGCGTCTTGGGGCGGCGCCACCGCGCCGCAGCAAAGCCCATGACGGTAACGAGAAGGAAGAACGCGATGAGGACGGAGAGTGCTACGGGATCGGCTTCAGTCATGGATCGCGCGATACGCCAGCCAGGTCAGGAAGATGGTGATGGGAATCCAGGTGAACTGGTACCAGTAGAAGAACGGTATGCCGAAGACGGCAGGCTCCCGGAAATTGTAGAAGGGGACCCACAACAAACCGATGTATGGAATGAGAAGCAGCAGCAATATCCATGCGGATCGCTGCGTTTTTTGCCGCTCCATAGCCTACGCCCTCCAACTTGGCGCGCACAATGCATGCGACGACTCCGGAGTCCATGCATTTAAGGTTGTGTGCATGGCTGGGGTTCCGCCTGTGCAGAAGAATTGATCGGACAGGCGTGCGCGCACCGACGGTTGTCGGCGCGCTCCGTAACTTCTTATGGTGGCGGAGCGCCGATCGACTTATTCAAACCTGAAGGTGCTGCGCGTCTCGATCAGGCGAGCGCGTCGGCCACGGCCTTGCCGCAGGTGACCGTATCAGCTGGGCCTTTAAGATCGCGCGTGCGCAGCTTGGGCTCGGCGAGCACGGTCTCGATTGCGGAGACTATCGCCTTGGCGGCTTCCGGCTCGCCGAGGTGCTCGAGCATCATCGCGCCCGACCAGATTTGCCCGATCGGATTGGCGATGCCCTGGCCGTAGATGTCGGGCGCCGAGCCGTGCACCGGCTCGAATACCGACGGATATTTGCGCTCCGGATTGATGTTGCCTGATGGCGCGATGCCGATCGTGCCGGTGCAGGCCGGGCCGAGGTCGGAGAGGATGTCGCCGAACAGGTTCGACGCGACCACCACGTTGAAGCGATCGGGATTCATCACGAAATGCGCGGTGAGGATGTCGATGTGAAACTGATTCCATTTCACATCGGGGTAGGATTTCGCCATCTCGCGCACGCGCTCGTCCCAGTAGGGCATCGTGATGGCGATGCCGTTCGACTTGGTGGCGGAGGTCAGGTGCTTCTTCGGTGTCGAGCGCGCGAGTTCGAAGGCGAACTTGAGGACACGGTCGACGCCGGTGCGGCTCATCACCGTCTCCTGCACGACGACCTCGCGCTCAGTGCCGGCGAACATTCGCCCGCCAATCGCCGAGTATTCGCCCTCGGTGTTCTCGCGCACCACCCAGAAGTCGATGTCGCCGGGCTTGCGGCCGGCAAGCGGCGACGGCACGCCTGGCATCAGGCGGACGGGGCGCAGATTGACGTACTGGTCGAACTCGCGGCGGAACAGGATCAGCGATCCCCAGAGCGAGATGTGATCGGGCACTTTGTCAGGCATGCCGACGGCGCCGAAGAAGATCGCATCGTGTTTGCCGATCTGATCCTTCCAGTCCTCCGGCATCATGCGGCCGTGCTTTTCGTAGTAGTCGCAGCTCGCGAAATCGAAATTATCCAACTGCAATTTGAAGCCGAACTTCTTCGCCGTCGCCTCGAGCACGCGCACGCCCTCGGGGACGACTTCCTTGCCGATGCCATCTCCTGGAATGACGGCAACGCGGTAAATGCGGTTGGTGTTCATTGAAAAGTTCCCTTACTCGTTCCCGACATCCGCGCCGACATAGGCGATGCGCAGCATGTTGGTTGCGCCCGGCGTACCCAGCGGAACGCCGGCGACGATCACGACACGCTGCCCTGGGCGCGCGAAGCCTTCCTTGAAGGCGATGCGGGAGGCGCGATCGACCATGTCGTCCTGGTCGTGCGCGTCCTCGGTGACGACGCAATGCACGCCCCACACGACAGCGAGCCGCCGTCCTGTGGACATGTTCGGTGAGAGAGCCACGACAGGCGGCCGCGGGCGTTCGCGCGCGACGCGCAGCGCGGTCGAGCCGGACGAGGTCCAGCAGATCACTGCCGCCATATCGAGCGTGTCGGCGATGTGGCGCGCCGCGTCGGCGATGGCGTCGGCGCCGGTCGCTTCCGGCGAAGCGCGCTGCGCCGAGATGATATTGCGGTAGTAGGGGTCGTTCTCGGCTTCCTCGGCGATACGGCTCATGGTCGCCACAGCTTCGGCCGGATATTGCCCGGCCGCCGATTCCGCCGACAGCATCACCGCGTCGGCGCCTTCGAAGATCGCGGTGGCGACGTCGGAGACTTCCGCGCGCGTCGGCACCGGCGAATTGATCATCGACTCGAGCATCTGCGTCGCGACGACGACCGGCTTGCCGGTCGTGCGGCCGAGCCGCGTCATCTGCTTTTGGACACCGGGCACTTTCTCCAGCGGCATCTCGACGCCGAGATCGCCGCGCGCGACCATCAGCGCATCGGCAAGCTCCATGATCTCGGGCAGGCGGGCGACCGCCTGCGGCTTCTCGATCTTGGCCATCACCAGTGCGCGCCCGCGCGTGATCTTCTTCGCCTCGGCGATGTCCTCGGGCCGCTGGATGAAGGAGAGGGCGATCCAGTCGATGCCTGTGTCGAGCGCGGCTTCGAGATCGGAAAGGTCTTTTTCCGTAAGGGCGGAAAACGGAATGGTCGAATCCGGCACGCTGACGCCCTTGCGGTCGGACAGCTTACCGGCGACCTCGACGCGCGTGACCATGCGCTTGGGCCCGGCTTCGACCACGCGCAGCTTCACCTTGCCGTCGTCGATCAGAAGCGTGTGGCCAGGCTCGGCGGCCGCGAAGATTTCCGGATGCGGAAGGTAGGCGCGAGTCGCGTCGCCCGGCGTATTGTCGGAGTCGAGCACGAAGGTGTCGCCGCTCTTCACCATCGCCGAGCCGCCATTGAAGCTGCCGAGGCGCAGCTTCGGTCCTTGCAGATCGACCAGGATGCCGATCGGCCGGCCGGTGTCGCGCTCGACCGCGCGGATGAGCGAGACCAGCTCGCGCATGCGGTCGTGGCTGGTATGACTCATGTTGATGCGGAACACGTCGGCGCCGGCCGCGAACAGGCGCGCGATCATCTCGGCACTCGATGAGGCCGGTCCGAGGGTGGCGACGATTTTAGCGCGACGCAGACGTCTCATTGCTTGCCAACTCCGGGCGGCGGCGGGGGTGTCGTCAAAGGCTGTCGGCCCGGCCCCGGCGTGCGCGGCGGGCTCAACGGGGCGGTGCGATCGGGCGCTTGCTCGGCGCTGTCGGTGAGCTGCACCGTCCAGGAGCGTTGCTCGCTGGTGTCGACCTCGAAGAAGCCGGTGCGATCGTATCCACGGGCGAGGCAATTGTCCGTGCCGCGAATGGTGAATTCTTTTTCGCGCGAGCACATATAGGCTTTACCTGACCATTCGCCGCCGCGGTCATAGTCGACTGCGTAGATGTAGTAGTAACGGGCGACAAGTGCGCCGCGCAGCAGCGTATCGCAAGAGCGCGCGGAAATGTTCCACCAGCCCTCGGTGGTCCAGCCTTCCGCATCCTTGTAGCCGATGGCGACGCCGACCCGGCTGCCGGTATTGTTGCACAGTCGAAAATCGGCTTTGGCTGCTTGCGCGGACAGGGCCAGCAGGAGCAAAGCCGGCGCCGCGACGCGGACGAGACGGCGGATTGTGCGAGGATTGGCGGCAGGGAGGGGCAATCCGGGCTCGGTCTGGTCGGTTTCGAAAAGGATGCGCGGTTTTGACGTGCCCTGTTACGGCCTGTCAATGACGATGGCGCGAAAGTCATTCACGTTGGTGTAGGTCGGGCCGGGCTCCAGCAGGTCCTTGAGAGCAGAGAAGAATCCGGTCGAATTGTTGTCGGCAAGGAAGGCGGCAGGATCGAGACCGAGGGCTTTTGCCCGGGCCGCGCTTGCGCCATCGACAATGGCACCCGCCGGGTCGGTGGCGTCCCCGCCGCCGCCATCGGTGCCGTCGGTGTCGCCGGCGAGCGCCGCGACCGCCGGCAGGCCGGCGAGTTCCGAGACCAGCGCGAGGGCATATTCCTGATTGGGACCGCCGCGCCCGCTGCCGCGGATCGTGACCGTCAGTTCGCCGCCGGAGATGATGACGGCGCGCTTGCCCTGGGCGCGCAGGTCGCGCGCGAGCGCGGCGTGGGCTTTGGCCACCTCGCGCGCCTCGCCCTCCACCTGGTCCCCAAGTGAGACGCACTCGTAGCCGGCCGCCGTCACGGCGGCCTCTGCGGCGCGCATCGAGTCCGCCGGTCGGGCGGCGAGTATGAAGCGGCGGCCGGCGAATTCCAGGTCGCCGGGCTTGGGCGATTCGTTTTTCGGGTCGGCGAGGGCCTGGGTCACCGTATTGGGCACCGCGAGCTTGTACTTCGCGACGATGGCGCGCGCCTCGGCGAGCGTGCTCGGATCGGGTACCGTCGGCCCCGAGCCGATCACCGCTGGATCGTCGCCGGGTACGTCGGAGATGGCGATGGTGAGGAGCTGCGCCGGATGAGCATGCCGCGCCAGCCGGCCGCCTTTGATGCGCGAGAGATGTTTGCGCACCGTATTGATCTCGCCGATGTGGGCGCCGGAGCGCAACAGCGCGCGCGTGACGGCCTGTTTGTCCTCAAACGAAATTCCGTGCGCAGGGGCGATCCAGTTGGCCGAGGCGCCGCCCGACATCAGCACCAGCACAAGGTCGTTGGGGCCCCCACCATCGGCCAGCGCCAATGCGCGATCGGCGGCGCGCAGGCCGGCCGCGTCGGGAATCGGATGCCCGGCCTCGACCATCGTCACCACACGTAGCGGACGGCCATAGCCATGGCGCGCCACGGCCACGCCTGAAATCCGCGGCTGCTCAAGATTGAGGTGATCGAGATAAAAATTCTCCGCGACCTCGGCCATTGAGCCAGCCGCTTTGCCGGCGGCGAGCACGATGAGCCGTCCACTCGGCGGCGGCGGCAACAGCGCCGGCAGAAACGACGCCGGATGCGCCGCGTCTACCGCGATGCGAAACAAGTCTGCGAGAAAAGCGCGCAGCCGATCATTCTTTTCGGTCATCACTGCCACTGTCGTCCAAAATCAGGTTATCATTGTTCCAGCGAAGGGTGGCCCGTGCGAGCGGGCCTGTTTGGAAGCCGATATGCCGTCACCGCGGGAGCCCGGCGGCGGTCAATAGACGCGCGGATCGCGCGTATTTCAACATGCCTCTCGAGGGAGAGAAACGGATGACTAGCACATCATTCACTATTAATGGAAAAACGGCGACCGTGGACGCCGAGCCGGATACGCCGCTGCTCTGGGTCGTGCGCGAGCATTTGAAGCTCACCGGTACCAAATTCGGATGCGGGGCGGGCCTGTGTGGCGCTTGCACCGTCCACCTCGACGGCAAGGCCGTCCGCTCCTGCCAGACACAGCTCTCCGAAGTCGGCGGGCACAATGTGACGACCATCGAAGGGCTTTCGCCGGATGGCGCTCACCCGCTGCAAAAGGCCTGGGTCGCCGAGCAGGTGCCGCAGTGCGGTTATTGCCAGTCGGGACAGATCATGCAAGCCGCGTCGCTGCTCAAGGAAAACGCCAAGCCGAGCCGCGATCAGATCATCGAGCACATGGATGGCAATATCTGCCGCTGCGGCACGTACAGCCAGATTATCGCGGCCATTGAAAGCGTGGCGAGGGGCTGATCATGACCGAACACATTCAAGCGTTCGCATTTTCACGCCGCGGCTTCCTCATCGGCAGCGGCAGCGCCGCCATCGCGGTCGCCTTCGGCACGATTGCCAATGGTACAGCCGAGGCCGCCGGATCGGCCAACATCGGCACCTGGATCACCATCGCCGATGACGGGATCGTCACCATCATCGCCCCGGCGTCGGAGATGGGACAAGGCACGCGCACCACGCTGCCGCTCATCCTTGCCGAGGATCTCGACGCCGACTGGAGCAAGGTCCGCATCGTGCAGGCCGGCGCCAGCAACGAGCTCTACGGCAATCCGAAATTCAACAATCAGCAACAGACCGTCGGCAGCTACTCGGTCACCGGCTACTACGAGAAGATGCGTCTCGCCGGTGCGCAAGCGCGCAAGGTCCTGCTCGCGAATGCCGCCGCGGCCTGGTATGTGCCCGTCGGCGAACTGACGACCGAGCCCGGCGTGGTGGTGCACGCCAAGTCGAATCGCAAGATCGGTTACGGCGAGCTGGCGAAGATCGCGACCGTGCCGGACCCGCTGCCGGCCGTCACCAAGGCGGACCTCAAGCCGTCCTCGCAGTTCCGGCTGATCGGCAAGGATATTGGCCGCGTCGATGTGCCCTCGAAGGTGAACGGCACGGCACAATACGGCATGGACGTGCAACTGCCGGGCCTGCTCTACGGCGCTGTGCTCTATCCGGACGTGCAGCACGAGAAGCCGCTGCAGATCGACGACACAGCCGCCAAGGCGATGAAGGGCGTAGTCAAGATCGTGCCGCTGCCGTTTGGCGTCGGTGTCATCGCGGAGACGGTCGAAGGAGCCATGCGCGCGAAGGAGGCGCTGAAGGTCTCCTGGTCGAAGACGACGCCGGCCCAGAGCTACACCGAAGACAAGATCCTCGCCGAGTATCGCGCCCTCGCCGAGGACTGGTCGAAGACCGGCGTCGATATGGTCAAGAAGGGCGATGCCGATGCGGCAATCAAGGGTGCTGCGAAAGTGCTCGCCGCTGAGTACTTCTCCGACCACGTCTCGCATGTCTGCATGGAGCCGCTCAACGCAACGGTACGTGTCTCCGGCGACAAGGTCGAAGTCTGGTCCGGCAGCCAGGCACCGGTGGTGATGAAGATACTCGCCTCGATCGGCGCCGGTACGACGCCGGATAAGGTGACCGTCAACACGATGCTGCTCGGCGGCGGCTTCGGCCGGCGTTCGGACGGCGACGACGTGATGCACGCCACCATGCTGGCCAAGGCGGCGGACGGGCGTCCGGTCAAAATGATCTGGAACCGCAGCGACGACATGATGAACGACAAATTCCGTCCGCTGACGGCTCAGCGCATCGAGATCGGTCTCGACGCGAAGGGCGACGTCGTCGGCTGGCGGCATCGCATCGTCAACGAGACTTACCTCGGCCGCGTGCTGCCGCCGCCCGTGTTCAAGGCCATCGGCGAGCACGACGAGGTCTCTGGCGGTGGCGGCGAGATGAGCTACGCCGTCGCCAATCATCGCGTCGAGTGGGTGCGTGCCGCCCGTGGCGTCGATGTCGGCGCCTGGCGCGGCATTGCCGCCGGCTACACCAAGTTCGCGATCGAGACCTTGGTCGACGAGCTTGCTGCAGGCAAAGGCATGGACCCGGTTGCCTACCGGATCGCCATGCTCAAAGACGATCTGCGGGCGCAGGCGGTGGTGAAGACGGTGGCCGATATGGCGCGGTGGGGCGAGCAGCGGCAGGGGCGGGCGCTCGGCTTTGCCTATTCCGACGCTCTGCACAGCCACACAGCGGCGGCCGTCGAGATCTCGGTCGACGATAAGACCGGCGCCATCACGGTCCATCATATCTGGGCCGCGGTCGATGCCGGTCTCGCCGTGCAACCGAGGAACATCGAGGCGCAGATGCGCAGTGCGATGGTCTTCGGCCTGGGCGCCGCGCTCAAGGAGCAGATCCACATCAAGGACGGTGTCGTGCAGGAGCGCAACTTCGACGCCTATCCGGTGATGCGCATGTCCGAAATCCCGCCGATGGACGTCAAGGTGATCTCCAATGACGCGGAGCCGACCGGCATCGGCGAAGCCGGCGTGCCGGTGATCGCCCCGGCGATCGCCAATGCCGTGGCGCAACTGTCCGGCAAGCGGCTGCGGCATCTGCCGATGACGCCCGACCGCGTGAAGCAGGCGCTGGGCTGACCTTCGGCCTGACCATGAGCCGCCGCGTTCTTTTATGGAGCGCGGCGGTTTTCTTTTTGGTGGAGCGGAGAGATTCGGCGCATTCCTCGTCATGGCCGGACTTGTTCCGGCCATCCACGTCTTTACATTACCTACTGAAAAAGAAAGACGTGGATGCCCGGGTCGAGCCCGGGCATGACGGAGGTTGAGGCATGGACGACAAGACCCGCACCGAACTGGAAGCCGCCGTCTACCGGCGCCTGGTCGAGCACCTGCGCACACGCACCGACGTGCAGAACATCGATCTGATGAACCTCGCCGGCTTCTGCCGAAATTGCCTGTCGAACTGGATGAAGGACGCCGCCGACGCCAAGGGCCTGCCGATGTCCAAGGACGAGAGCCGGCAGATCGTCTACGGCATGCCCTATGACGAGTGGCGCGCGAAACACCAGAAGGACGCGAGCCCCGACCAGAAGGCGGCGTT
>DATARB010000050.1:0-2024 GCA_036264375.1 Pseudolabrys sp. | reverse complement strand
GCGCGGTCGGCCACTGACCCAGAAGCGCGCCATGGAGCTTGCCGATGGGCTGGGCGTCGTCATCCTCTGTGCCCGCTTCGAGGGGGTGGACGAGCGGCTGATCAAGGCCCGCAGCCTGGAGGAGGTCTCCCTGGGCGATTTTGTGCTCTCGGGCGGGGAGATTGCCGCCTTGGCGGTGCTGGACGCCTGCGTGCGGCTCCTGCCCGGCGTGATGGGCAAGGAGGCCTCCGCCGCCGAGGAGAGCTTCTCAGACGGGCTCCTGGAGTACCCGCAGTACACCCGCCCCCCTGTCTTTGAGGGCGAGCCGATCCCGGAGGTGCTGACCTCCGGCGATCACGCCAAAGTTGCTGCCTGGCGGCGCGAGCAGGCAGAAAAGCTTACCGCCGTCCGCCGGCCGGACCTCTGGGTGGCCTATCTGGCAGGGAGAAAGCAATAACCGCTGTCATTCCGGGGCGTCCGTCGCCGGCGGGCGAACCCGGAATCCAGACGCGAGCACGGCGGCTATATCTGGATTTCCGGGCCCGCCGCTTCGCGGCGTCCCGGAATGTCGACGAAGGGGTGACAAACGGCAATCTTTGGTCTAAAAGCCCGCCGACCCATTCAAGACCATGCAAGGAACCGCGCGCCGGTTGCTGGCGCTGCCGACGGAGATATTCCCATGAACCTCATTCAGACGCTCGAAAAAGAGCAGATCGCGAAGCTGTCCGCCGGCAAGGAGATCCCGGATTTCGGGCCGGGCGACACCGTGCTCGTGAACGTGAAAGTGATCGAAGGCGATAAGAGCCGCGTGCAGGCCTACGAGGGCGTGTGCATCGGCCGTTCCGGCGGCGGGTTGCACGAGAACTTCACCGTGCGCAAGATTTCCTACGGCGAAGGCGTCGAGCGGGTGTTTCCGCTCTACTCGCCGATGATCGACTCGATCAAGGTCGTGCGCCGCGGCAAGGTGCGCCGCGCCAAGCTCTATTACCTGCGCGGTCTGCGCGGCAAGAAGGCCCGCATCGAGGCAGAGGCGACCAACCAGCCGGCCGCCGCGGCCGCTGCGAAGGAATAAGTTTGCGATATTTCGCAGATGCAAAAAGGGGCCGCATGACGGCCCCTTTTTTGTGAGTGCTGCGCTGTGCGCGTTTCGTTGTCGAAACGAAACCGATTGGCTATATAGCCGCTATGGTTTCGAGAGCTCAGCGGATCATCCTTGCCGACCACGCGCGATTGCCGTGGCGCTTCTTCGGCCGCCTGACGGCCGTGCAAGCCGGGCTTTGACGCTTGTCCCGGCGCCGTTGGCGCCCGTCTTTCGAGCCGCATCCGCAATTTTTTTCTGAGCAAGGTCATCGAGTCATGAAACCGCGCACCCTGTACGACAAGATCTGGGACGACCATGTGGTCGACGAGCAGCCGGACGGCACCTGCCTGCTCTACATCGACCGGCATCTCGTGCACGAAGTCACCTCGCCGCAGGCCTTCGAAGGCTTGCGTACCGCCGGCCGCAAGGTGCACGCGCCGGAGAAGACGCTCGCCGTCGTCGATCACAACGTGCCGACCAGCGATCGCAGCAAGCCCAATCCTGATCCGGAAAGCGCGGACCAGATTGCCGCGCTGGCGCAAAACGCCAAGGACTTCGGCCTCGAGTATTACAACGAGTTCGACAAGCGCCAGGGCATCGTCCACATCATCGGCCCCGAACAGGGCTTCACGTTGCCCGGCACCACGATCGTCTGCGGCGACAGCCACACGGCGACGCATGGCGCCTTCGGCGCGCTCGCCTACGGTATCGGCACTTCTGAGGTCGAGCATGTGCTGGCGACGCAGACGCTGATTCAGACGAAGTCGATGAACATGCGCGCGCTGGTCGACGGCCAGTTGCCGCCGGGCGTGACGGCGAAGGACATCATCCTCGCCATCATCGGCGAGATCGGCACCGCCGGCGGCACCGGCTATGCGCTCGAATATGCCGGCGAAGCGATCCGCGGCCTGTCGATGGAAGGCCGCATGACCATCTGCAACATGTCGGTCGAAGGCGGCGCCAA
>DATARB010000262.1:0-6461 GCA_036264375.1 Pseudolabrys sp. | reverse complement strand
TCGCGGCCGAGCTTGAAATAATTGAGCAGGCCCGCCAGCGCGACGGCCAGCATAAAGTAGACGACGAGACTCTTATGCTCGATCGCCCACCGGGAGAGGTTGAAATTCTTCATCGCTCCGTGCTCCTGCCTAGAGCTGCGTCGGCGAGGCGTACCTTCTGACCTTCACGCAGCGTGTTAATGCCGGCGGCAATGACGGTGTCGGCCTTGGCAAGGCCGCTGGCTATGACAACGGTGTCCGCCTCGTAGCGCGCGACCGTGACCGGCTTTAGCGTGGCGCTGCCCGATTGCGGATCGAACACCCACACGGCCGGAGCGCCATTTTTTTCAAACAGGATAGAGAGAGGTAGCGTAACCACCGGGGCGGGGCTGCGCTTCCAGCGCCCGCCGAGACTCATGCCGAAGCGGAGCGACGGCGGCGGGTCCTGCAGGGTCACCTTCACGGTGTAGGTGCGCGTCGTCGAATCGGCGACGGGAGAAATCTCCCGTACGGCGCCTTCGATTGTCAGCTCCGGGTTGGACAGCGGCCAGACAATGACCTTGGGATGATCATTGCGGAGATCGACAAGGCCGGTCTCGGCGATATTGAATACGCCGTCCTTGTCTCCGGGTCGGGCGAGCTTCACCACCATCTCGCCGGCGGCGACATTCTGGCCCACCTCGGCGCCGACTTTGGTGATGATACCGTCGAAATCAGCCTTGAGCTCGGTGTAGTTGAGCTGGTCGCGCGTGAGATCAAGACTGGCCTTGGCAGCCGCGAGCTTGGCCTCGGCGGAGCGCAGGTTGCGCAGTGCGGTGTCGTAGTTCGCCTGGGGCGTCCAGCCGCTCTTTAAAAGCTTGCCGAGGCGGCCTTCGGTACTCTTGGCCTCGACGAGAGCGGCCTCCGAGGCGGCGACGTCCGCGTCCGCCGAGCGCAGGCGGTTCTGATAATCCTGGGTGTCGAGCGTGGCGAGCGTGTCTCCCTGCCTGACCGTGGCGCCGACGTCGACCAAGCGGGAGACCAGCTTACCGGTTACGCGAAACGACAGATCGCTCTCGTAGCGCGGCGCGACTTCGCCGACCGCGCGCCGGTCGTCGCTGAGCGGCCTGGGATCGACGACGATCGTACGGACCGGTCGGATCTCCACGCGCGTGCTCTCCGGCTGACAGCCAGCAAGCGCCACAAGCAGGATAAAAAGTAGGGTCCAGGACCGCATGACGGGTGCTCCAGGGGTCTAAAGTTGACGGTGTCCACTTAGACTGGTAAGTTGTCAGTGTCAACATTTGTTCTTTCAACTAATCGTGAGGACGCCGGGTGCCGATCTTTTCCATGGCGCGCGCCGACACGGCGATGGTGGACCGGGGCGCCTCGGCGGAGGTGTCAGGGCGCAGGGCCCGGCAAAGCCGCCGCCAATGGGTCTCCCAGCATTCGCGCATCGAACGAGCACGCTGGCGGAGTGGGGTGGCGCCGCATGGCCGGGCCGAAAGTACCGTTTCATGCGGGGTTCGCGCCCAATCGCGCAGGCAATCCGTAAGCTCCGAGAGATGCTGTTGCAGCTGCCGCAGCACGAATCCGAGACCGGAGATGCGCTCCCGCTCGCCTTCGGCAACGCCGTCGAGCAGACCTTCGGCGCGCATGCTGGCGAGTTCCGACGAGTAGGGGGCGAGCGCGCGCTGGACGTTCTCCGCCGGCGGCGGGGCCTGGCGCGCGCGGAGCGCGCCGGCGCTGGTGAGAAGTTGCTCGGTCGCGCGTTCGGCGATTTCCGTCAGCACGGGACCAAGGCGCGCCGCCAAATGATCCGGCAGTGGCGCGGAGGCGGCACGCCCGAGCATGACGAGGTCGTGGCGCAACCGCAGCAAGGTTCGCGAAAGCGCGGCCGAGTCGGGCTCATACGCAAGACGGACCAAGCGCTCCGGTTTGGCTTCGTCGGCGATCTCGGCGAAGGCATGCACGGCTTCGCCGATGTCATCCTGCAGGTGCACGGCTTCGAGCGGGTCGCGCGGGGCCCGAAATCCCACCATCACCGCCTGCAGCACCTGCGCCATGTGCTCCAGCACGCGCACGGCCTCGTTCAGTCCCAATGCATGAGCGCGGGCTGGAAAGACCAGGAGCGAGACCGCGATCGCAACGACGCCGCCGATGGCGACGCCGAGCGAACGGAAAAAGGCGAGCTGGATCTCCGTCCCGCCGAGCTGGGCCGAGATCATCAGCACCAGCACGGCGGTGACCGGCGCGGCCCGGAAGCTCGCGCTGACGGCGGCGGCGTAGGCGAGCGGGGCGACCGCGACCGCCAGCACGGCGGCGAATGCAAAGAGCGTCGAATGCGGGACCAGGGCCGCAACCATGGTGGCATAGGCGCCGCCGGCGATCGTTCCGACGATGTTTTCCGCGGCCGCCTTGAGCGACCCGCCGATGCTCATCTGGATCACCACCACCGCGGTGAGCACGGCCCACAGCCCATGCTGCGGAAGGGGCAGGACCTGCGCCAGGCCGAAGGCCAGCAGGGCATTGACCGTGGCGCGCAAGCAGAAGCGCAGGCGCGGCCCGTGAGGCGAATGAGGGTGACGATTGTGATGGGTCATATCACGCCCTCCGGCTTGCGGCTGCGCACGAAGCGCGATCGGTCCGCTGCGCCTGGTCCTGCTGGAAACCAAACGAATGTTGACACTGACAACGTAAGAACGAGCCGCGGCGCCCTGGTGACCGCAGCAGCCGCAAGCCTTGCGCCGCGTCTACTCCATGAACCAGCCGTGGCTAACCACGACCGACTGGCCGGTGAGCGCGTTCGATGGGAAAGCCGCCAGGAACACCGCGACCTCCGCAACGTCCTCTACGGTGGTAAACTCGCCATCGACCGTCTCCTTCAGCATGACCGTCCTGACGACGTCGGCCTCAGAGATCCCGAGCGCGCGCGCCTGCTCCGGGATCTGCTTCTCCACCAGCGGCGTGCGCACAAAGCCGGGGCAGATGACGTTGACACGCACGCCATGCGCCGCCCCTTCCTTGGCCAGGACCTTGGCCAGGCCGACAAGACCGTGCTTGGCCGTCACGTAAGGAGCCTTCAGCGGCGACGCTTCCTTGGAGTGCACGGACCCCATGTAGATGATGCTGCCACTCCCCTGCCGGTACATCTGCCGCAAGGCGGCGCGCGTGGTCAGGAACGCCCCGTCCAGGTGGATCGAGAGTAGCTTCCGCCATTCTGCGAGCTCGAACTCGACAAGCGGCGCGACGATCTGGACGCCGGCATTACTGATCAAGACGTCGAGCCGCCCGAAGGTGTCGCACACCTTCGCCATGCCGGCTTCGACCTGCGTCTCGTCGCTCACGTCCATCGCCAGCCCGAGCGCGCGTTGCAGCGCCGGGTCGATCTCAGAGGCCGCCTGCCGCGCCGCCTGCTGGTCGAGATCGGCGATCGCGACCTTGGCGCCTTCGCGCGCGAAGGCGAGTGCGATCTCCTTGCCGATGCCGCTCGCAGCGCCGGTGATGACCGCGACCTTACCGGAGAGCCGCCCATTGCGCCGGCCGATCTCGGCGTGCGCGCTCGATGAAGGCTTAAGCTGCAAGTTCATGGGTTCTTCCTTTCCTGTGGTGAGATTCGGAATGCGCCAAGTAGTCGTGCACGACCTTGCCCAGGCCGAGCGTCAGATCGGCCACGATATGCATCGCGGAAACCACTTCGAGCACGGGCAGCTCGGCGACCGGCGCGAGCGCATGCGACCAGAGGTTCAGGGAGGCCGGACCGGTCCAGCCGCCCTTCAGCTCGACCTCGTCGAGGTGGTATTCGACGAGCTCGCAGATGCGCGGCGTGCCGTCCACATGCGGGATGATCTTGAGCAGAAAGTTCGGCTCCGCGAGCGAGGCCTTCACGGATGAAAGATCGGCGGCTCGGTGCTTGTAGCCCATAGTGGCGGTGGCAACGCGTACTGGACCGTAATCGAGCGTGCCCACAAGCGTGTCGGTCTCGGTGCGGAGCGTGGGGCTCGCTAGCTTCTTCGGAAAACCCCACAGCTCGCGTCCGCCGGCAATGGGCGGATGGTCATTGAGGAACATGCAGTGGCTGTAGCTGCCCTTGCGGCCGCGGAACGACACCGGGATGACTTGGCCACTTTCCGTGTAGTCGCCAAAGCCGGTCGAGTCCGGCATGCGGATGAACTCGAATTTCACCAGCGGTTCGCCTAGCTGCAGCGGTTCCGGCACGAGCTCGCGCAGCTTCTGCGGATCAGTGCGGTAGGTGATAATGAGATACTCGCGGTTGCGAAATCGATATGGCCCGAGCGGATAGGCCGGACTGGCCAGGGGCATGGCGAAGGCCCTGGTGCGGACGGTGTCTTCGTGCATCTAGAAATCTCCTTTGCTCGATCGAGCGGCTCGCTCGGTTGCGAGCGGCGCGATACGGAACGGCTGAAGCGTGAGCCTATTGCGCGCGCGGTTGCGGATGTCCTTCCGTGGCTTGCGCTATTCCCGCCCGTCCACGGCAAGATCGAACGTGCTGACGCCTTCATGATTGCGCGGCCGCTGCAGCGCCTCGGGATGGCGCAAGGTGCGCAGCGCGTCGTGGTAGCCGGCGCGCCAGTGCTCCTCCATGGAGAGTCGGGAAAACTCGTAATCCTTGGAGTGGCCCTCGTAATGGTTGGAGCGGTAGATCAGGTGCACCAGGCTGTAGACCTTCTCGTCGGCGATCGCGCCGAGCATCTCCGCTTCCTCGCTGGCAAGGAGGTCGGGCGGCAGTTTCGAAAGCAGGCGCGCGAGCGTCTTGCGGGCGCGCTGGTAATGCTTGAACTGATCGGTGTTGGCGCGTGTGCGGCTGGAATACTGGATTTCCTTCTGGCGCATCGCGACCTCCGCCAGATTGCTCGGAAGCTCGCCGCGCGCACTCCAAAGATCGACCTGGAATGCCAGCGTGTCCTGGCGCGGGCCCTGCTCGACCACCCATTGCAGCGGCGTGTTCGAGAGCAGACCTCCGTCCCAGTAGAATTCGCCCTCGATTTCGACCGCAGGAAAGCCGGGCGGCAGCGATCCGCTCGCGATCACGTGTTCGGGCCGGATGGTGTGGGTCTGGTTGTCGAAGTAGACAAAATTGCCGGTGCGCACGTTGACCGCGCCGACGCTAAAACGCGTCGCGCCGGCATTGATCCGATCGAAGTCCACCAGCCGCTCAAGCGTGCTCTTCAAGTGCCTGGTTTCGTAGAAGCTCGTGGCATCGAGCGTGCCGTCTGGGTGTAGCCAGGGCGCGGGCTGCCGCGGCGAGAAGAAGCCCGCGGCGCCGGAAAGTGTCGCGCAGCTTGCGCTCAGCTGGTTGAAGAGCGTGCGCGGCAGATGGCCTTTCGGCGTGAAAACGCGGGTGGCCGCGGCCCAGTCGAGCAGCGGGTTGGCGGTGATCTCCTGCCAAAAGCTGCGCAGCTTTGCCACCCGCTCGGCCGGCTTGTTGCCCGCGATGATGGCCGAGTTGACGGCGCCGATGGAGACGCCGGCTACCCAGTCGGGATTGATGCCGGCCGCGGCGAGCGCCTCGTAGACGCCGGCCTGATAGGCGCCGAGCGCGCCCCCACCCTGCAGGACCAGGGCGACGCAGTCGAACGGCAGTCGCCGTTCGATAGTTCCGAGATCCGGCTGGAACTGGACATTCATGGTCAGGGACTCCTCTCGCCACAAAGGCTTCAATGTTGACGCTGCCCACTTAGAGGATGAAGTTGCCATTGTCAACATCAGATCAATCACTCGTGATCAGCGATGGCAAGGCGCCGGGCGCGGCACCGAGTTGACAGCGCCAACTTCGAACGTTAAGCGTTGCCCGAAAAGGAGATTGTCCCGCCATGGCCATGTCCCATCTTGAGCTCGCCGAACGCCCTTACCATCACGGCGACCTTCGGCGGACCATCGTCACCGCCGCACTCGACATCCTGCGCGAAACGCAAAGCCTGGAGTTTTCGCTGCGCGAGCTGGCCCGGCGCGCCGGCGTTAGCCACAACGCTCCCTACAAGCACTTTGCCGACAAGCGGGATCTGCTGGCCGCGGTCTCGGCGGCCGGATTCGAGACGCTGGTGAAGCGCATGGGCATAGAAGCTGCGAAATCAGCTCATCCGCGCGCGCAGTTGTTCGCGATGCTGCGGGCTTACATCCGCTATGGCGTCGACAACCCGGCGCTCTACAAATTGATGTTCGGCGGCTATCTTACTGGCCCGGAAGATGGCCGCCCGGCCGTCGAACGCGCCGCGGCCGAGACTGCACGGATGCTGCTTGCCCAGGTGATCCGCGACGGGGCGCTCGGGCAGGCCATCCCGGATACGCCACGAAACGAACGCAAGATCGCCGGTGCCCTGCTGGCGTGCTGGTCGCTCGCCCACGGCCTGACGCAACTGATCGCGGACGGGCTCGTGGGTCCGGGGAAAAAATCCGACGAACTCTTCGACACGCTGCTCAAGGGCATGCTCGACGGACTGGCGGTCAAGTGCCCCGCCTTGCCCCTTGGCACATGGGTAGGG
>DATARB010000256.1:0-6134 GCA_036264375.1 Pseudolabrys sp. | reverse complement strand
CGCCGCCGCCGCCGAGACCGCGAAGTGGATGATGCTCATCAGCGCCAGCGTCTTCGCCGCCGCGTAGTAGTAAGCGACCTCCTCGGCGGGCCGGAACTGCTTGAGCACCAGAATATCGGTGGACGTCAGCAGCGTGTACATCCCCCACACGAGGATGATCGGCAGCGACGTGGCGAGCCAGGTCCGCACGTCATAAGTCTTCGCGCCGGCCGGAACGACATGGCGCAGACCGCGCTGGATCTGGACGAGTTGGATGATGGCGCTCGCCACCGACGAGACGGCGAGCACGCCCATCACCACCGTCGCATCGAGCGCGACACCCGCGGCGCGCAGCGCCCCGGCGCCGGCAATGATCAGCAGCGGACGCAGGATATATTGCGGCAGCAGCGCCACGTTGATCCAGTTATACGAGCGCGCAAGACCATCGAGCATGAAGGTCAGCGCGTAGAACGGCAGCGCGACGCAGGCGAAGTAGAACGGCAGCACGAGGCTCTCTTCAAGCGAAGCCTGGAACGCCCATACGACCAGCGCGCCGAGGACCGCCGCCGCCGTGCCCGCGCCAAAGGTCAGCCAGCGCGAACCGCTGAGATAGCCGCGCAACAAAGCGAACGATCCGGTCTGCGTGTATTCCGGCACATAGCGCTGCGCCGTGAGCGGGATGCCGAGATGGACGAGGTCGCCGAGCAGCAGCAGCCATGTGAACACGTAGACATACGTGCCGAAGTCGTTGCCGCCCATCCAGCGCGCGAGCAGCACCTGCGAGACGAACATGATCGCCGCGCTGGCGACGCGGATGACGAAAGCCGTACCCGCCATGCGCTGCGTGAGGCGATGCTCGCCGGCGCACCACTGCGCCAGCCGCTCGCGCAGATACGGGAATAGTTGCCGCCCGGGCAGGAGCCTGGCCTGCCCGATGTCATGGATCGTCATTGCGGGCCCTTCGCGATGACGCGTTGTGTAAGGGAGATTGGTAATTTTACCCTGAAAGAGTTGGGTAAATTAGTCCGCAACGGCGGCCTGCGCCGTCGTACCGTCGGCGGGCGACATCGCCCCCGAAAAGGCCCCGCGTCGCTATCGCGACTTAGAAGCAAGAGCGAACATAGTGGTCGAAATCGCGCTGGCGGTAGGCTACATCCCGCCGCAAAGGACGGGGGTATGGTGAATCAGAAAGAACAAGTTGCACTCACATCGATCGCCGCCTCGGTGGGGCTGACGATCGCCAAGGCGATTGTCGGTCTCATGACCGGCTCGCTGGCGATCCTGTCGGAGGCCGGGCACTCGCTGATCGATCTCGGCGCCACGATCATGACCTATCTCGCCGTGCGCATCTCCGGGAAGCCGGCCGATGAGGAGCACCATTACGGCCACGGCAAGATCGAGGCGATCACGGCGCTCGCCGAGACGGCGCTCCTGTTCCTGCTCTCAGGCATCGTGATCTGGGAGGCGGTCAAGCGCCTGATCGACCATGGAGGCCACGTCGTCGAGGCGACCGTCTGGGCCTTCGGGGTGATGGTCCTCTCGATCGTGGTCGATTTCTTCCGCGCCCGGGCTCTGTCACGCGCGGCGAAGGAAACCCAGAGCCATGCGCTCGAAGCCGACGCGTTGCACTTCTCGTCCGATCTGTGGTCGTCGCTCGCCGTGATCGTCGGCCTCGCCGGCGTCCATCTCGGCCTGCCCTGGGCCGACTCCGCGGCCGCGCTCGCCGTTGCCGCGCTGGTGTGCGTCGCCGGCTGGCGGCTCGGCCGCCGCACCATCGACATGCTCATCGACGTGGCGCCGCCCGGCGCCGCCGAAAAGATCACCGCGATTGCCGCCAAAATTCCCGGCGTCGTGCGCGTCGAGCGCGTGCGCGCCCGCGCCGTCGGCGAGACGACCTTCATCGATCTCGCTGTCGCGGTCAGCCGCACGCTGCCGCTCGACCGCGTGAATGCCATCAAAGCCAATGTGGCGGCGGCGATCCGCGCCGGCATGCGGGGCGCCGAGCCCGTGGTCACCACCGATCCGGTCGCGCTCAGCAACGAGTCCGTGCTCGACCGCGTCATGGTGATCGCACGCAGCCGCGCGCTCGCCGTGCATCACGTGACGGTGCACGATATCCGCGACAGACTGGCCGTGGCGCTCGATCTCGAGGTGGATGGGAAACTGTCGCTGCGCGCCGCGCACGAGCTGGCCGATGGGCTCGAAGCCGACATCGCCGCCGAGCTCGGCCCCGGCGTCGAGGTGGAAACGCATATCGAGCCGCTGCAAGCGCAGGAAACGATGGGCCGCGAGGCGCCGCCCGAGCGCGTGAAGGCGGTGGCGATCGCGCTCGCGGAGTTCGCAGCAGAAGGGCGTGTGATCCGCGACGTGCACGATGTGCGCGTGCGCGAGACCGACGAGGGCGAGGTCGTCATTTTCCACTGCCACGTCGATCCCGAGCTCAGCGTGCAGGCCGTGCATGAAGCGGTCGACGCGGTGGAGCGGGCCTTGAAGCAGCGTTCCGCGTCGATCAAGCGCGTGATCGGCCACGCCGAACCGATGCGCTAGTGCATGAACCCCCTCACCCCAACGGGGAGAGGGAGTGCGCCGAGTATGGCCCAGCCCTTCGAGCGAACACGATCACGCTTTAATCGAAGGCGAGACGGCGCTTTCTTGCGAACAGGCCGCTGAGGCCGCCGTCCGCGAGTCTGTTGAAGCCGCGGCGCGCCGGCAGCTCGATGAAGCGATAGCTGGCGGCCGCGATCAGGACGACCGCCAAGACGAAGTCGATCAGGACGAGATCGACCGATCCCGTCCATGGCTGGACCGGGCCTTGAAACGCCTTCGTGTAATATCCTGCCGACCAGCCGCCGTAGCAGAGCATGACCAGCAGCGGCATATGGATCATGTAGATCGAGAACGAATAGCGGCCCAAGGCCCTGAACGGACGCGCCCGCAGCGCCAGTGACAGGAAACCGCGCTCGCCGGCAAATACGATCACCGCCGCGCCGAAGACTACCGGCGCCGCAAGACTTAAGAGCGAGCCGTGATCCGCGTCCTCGCCCGCATAGGTCACGAACAGCACGACAAGCGTAACCGCCGCCAATTCCAACAGCGTCGCGGGCAGCGGCTCGCGCCCGCGCGTGAGGTGATAGACATGGTAGGCGGCGACGCCGCCGAAGAAACCGGCGATGCAGCGGATGATGCCGTAGTCCCACGTCGTGTTCATCAAATCGGGCGCCCAGCGATAGACCAGCGCCAAGGCCGCGATCGACAGACACAGGCTCGGCAGGATCAGACGGCGGCCGGCGACGATGACCAGCAGCGCGAACAGAACATAGACATAAAATTCCGCGCCGATGCTCCAGGCCGGGCCGTTCCACGCCGTCCCTTGCAGGTTCATCGCGTTGAGGAGAAGCATGTTCGGCAGCAGCGCATCGATTGAATAGCCGGTGCTGTTCCAGCTCAGCGACAGCCCGGCCGGATGCGGCAAATGGCTGACCCAGGCCATCACGGCGACGAGACCGGCGAGCACGACCGCATGCAAAGGCCACACGCGCCCGAAACGCCGCAGCACGAAGCGCCCGAGATCGGAAAGGCTCGTGATTTTCCCGCGATAGCTGTGGCACAGCACAAATCCGCTGAGCACGAAAAAGAAATCGACGAACAGATAGCTGTTGCGGACAAAGGCCGATGTCTCGAAGGCGCTCGGCATCTCGGATGTGTAATGAAAGACGACAACGAGAATCGCGCAGATCCCCCGCCACGAATCGAGGGTCTCAAATCGCGAGTCTTTCATCACCATGCAGATTGGTCCCCGCCAATTAGCCAACCTGATCGCAACCAGTTCGGCGCGGGATCGTTCCGACCGGATGTGGGGAATGTTTGTGACGGCCAGGCGGCGGCACTACGGCATCAGAACCGCGGCGCCCTGCAAGCGGCCGTCGCGCAGATCGGACAGCGCGTCGTTGGCGCGTTCAAGCGCATAACGCGTCACTTCGCAGCGGATGCCCGCCTTGGGCGCAACGTCGAGAAACTCGCGCGCATCATTGCGCGTGAGATTGGCCACCGACATCACGTGCCGCTCTTCCCATAGCAGCGCGTAGGGAAAGTTCGGGATGTCCGACATGTGGATGCCGCCGCAAACGACGCGCCCGCCTTTCTTCACTGCGCGCAGCGCGAGCGGCACCAGCGCACCGACCGGTGCAAAGATGATCGCGGCATCGAGCGGCTCCGGCGGCGCATCCTCCGACGCGCCCGCCCACACCGCGCCGAGCGAACGGGCAAAATCCTGCGCCGCCGTGTCGCCCTTGCGCGTGAAAGCGAACACGCGCCGCCCCTGCCACGCCGCGACCTGCGCCAAAATGTGCGCCGCCGCGCCGAAGCCGTAGAGGCCGAGCGTCTTGCCCTCGCCCGCCATCCGATAGCTGCGCCAGCCGATCAGCCCGGCGCAGAGCCAGGGTGCGATCTCCCCGTCGTCGCCGGTCTCACCGAGCGGGAAGCAGTAGCGCGCGTCGGCCACCGTGTGGGTCGCGAAGCCGCCGTCGCGGGTGTAGCCGGTGAACAGCGGCGCGTCGCACAGGTTCTCGGCGCCCTCGCGGCAATAGGGACAGACACCGCAGGTCGCCCCGAGCCACGGCACGCCGACCCGCTCGCCGAGCGAGACGCCGTCGACGCCTGCGCCAATGCCCGCCACCCGGCCGACGATCTCGTGACCCGGGACGATCGGCAGCTTGGGATGCTCCAATTCACCATCCACGACATGGAGATCGGTGCGGCATACCCCGCAGGCGGACACTGCGATCAGCAACTCGCCTGCGGCCGCGGCCGGAACCGGACGCTCGCGCAAGACGAGCGGCGTCTTCGGCCGGTCGAGCACCATCGCCCGCATCATGGACACATTTGACGCGCCCTAATCCTTCCTTCCAATCTTTCGCCGGACATCCTAGATCAATTCCCATGCGCACCGACATTGCCCAGCCCATCCGCCTCAAAGACTACCGCCCGCCGGACTGGCTGGTGGAGACGGTCAGCCTCGACGTCTCGCTGCACCCGACCGCGACCAAGGTGCGCGCAAAGCTGGCCGTGAGGCCGAACCCGCAGGTTCCGGCGGCGCCGCTGGTGCTCGACGGCGAGGAGCTGTCGCTGGTGTCATTGCGCATCGATGGCGCGACGCCGGGCGCCGACAGCTATCTCGTCTCGCCCGACCAACTCACGATCCCGCAGCCGCCGAACAAGCCGTTCACGCTGGAGATCGAGACGCTGGTGGACCCGTCCGCCAACACGCAGCTGTCCGGCCTTTACCGCTCCAGCGGCACGTTCTGCACGCAGTGCGAGGCCGAGGGCTTCCGCCGCATCACATATTTCCCGGACCGTCCCGATGTGATGGCGGTCTACACGACCCGCATCGAAGCCGAGAAGGCGCAGGCCCCGATCCTGCTCGCGAACGGCAATCTCACCGAAAGCGGCGACCTGCCCGGCGGCCGCCATTTCGCCGTGTGGCACGATCCGCATCCGAAGCCGTCTTATCTGTTTGCGCTGGTCGGCGGCGACCTCGCCTGCGTGGAAGACAGCTTCCGCACCATGTCGGGACGCAACGTCGTGCTGCGCATCTATGTCGAGCACGGCAAGGAAGACCGCTGCGCCTACGCCATGGATTCGCTCAAGCGCTCGATGCGCTGGGACGAGGAGGCCTTCGGCCGCGAATACGACCTCGACATCTTCATGATCGTCGCCGTGTCCGATTTCAACATGGGGGCGATGGAGAACAAGGGCCTCAACGTCTTCAACGACAAATACGTCCTGGCCACCTCGGCGACGGCAACCGACGCCGATTATTCGCACATCGAGGGCGTCATCGCGCACGAGTACTTCCACAATTGGACCGGAAACCGGATCACCTGTCGCGACTGGTTCCAGCTCTGCCTGAAGGAGGGCCTGACGGTCTATCGCGACCAGGAATTCTCCGCCGACATGCGCTCGCGCGGGGTCAAGCGCATCGCCGACGTGCGCACGCTGCAGGCGCGCCAGTTTCCCGAAGACGCGGGCCCCTTGGCCCATCCGGTGCGGCCGTCGAGCTACGTCAAGATCGACAACTTCTACACCGCCACGGTGTACGAGAAGGGCGCGGAGCTGATCCGTATGCTGAAGACCATGCTCGGCGCGGAAACCTTCCG
>DATARB010000192.1:0-1923 GCA_036264375.1 Pseudolabrys sp. | reverse complement strand
CCGACAATGGTCGACAGCCGATGGGCGATGACCAGGGTGGTGCGGCCGCGGGCGACGCGGTCGAGTTCGTCCTGGATGTCCCGCTCGGTGTGGCTGTCGAGCGCCGAGGTCGCTTCGTCGAGCAGCAGGATCGGCGGGCCTTTGAGGATGGTGCGGGCGATGGCGACGCGCTGCTTCTCGCCGCCGGACAGTTTCAGGCCGCGTTCGCCGACCTCGGTCTCGTAGCCCTTCGGCGAGCGGCGGATGAAATCGTCGATCTGCGCCTGGCGCGCCGCCTCTTCCACCTCGGCGTCGCTGGCATCCCAGCGGCCGTAACGGATGTTGTAGCGGATGGTGTCGTTGAACAGCACGGTGTCCTGCGGCACCATGCCGATCGCGGCGCGCAGCGAGACCTGCGTCACGTCGCGGATGTCCTGGCCGTCGATCAGGATGCGGCCGGCCGTGACTTCGTAGAAGCGGAACAGAATCCGCGAGATCGTCGACTTGCCGGCGCCCGACGGCCCGACGATGGCCACCGTTTGCCCGGCAGCCACATCGAAACTGACGCCTTTGAGGATCGGCCGCGCCGGCTCATAGGCGAACGAGACGTTGTCGAAGCGGATGGTGCCGGCGTTGACCTGCAGCGGCTTGGCGCCCGGGCGGTCCTCGATCTCGGGCTTGCGCGACAGCATCGAAAACATGATCTCGATGTCGATCACCGCCTGCTTGATCTCGCGATAGACCAGGCCCATGAAATTGAGCGGCTGGTAGAGCTGGATCATCATGGCATTGATCATGACGAAATCGCCGACGGTGTTGGTGCCGTGCTCGATGCCGTAGGCGCACAGCACCATGGTCGCGGCGAGCCCGAGGGTGAACACCGCCGCCTGCCCGGCATTGAGGACGGCGAGCGAGACGTAAGCCTTGACGCTTGCTTCCTCGTAGCGCGCCATCGAGCGATCGTAGCGCTGGGCCTCGCGCGCCTCGGCGGAGAAATATTTCACCGTCTCGTAGTTGAGCAGCGAATCGATCGCCTTGGCGTTGGCGTCGGTGTCGCTCGAATTCATCTCGCGGCGGATATTGATGCGCCATTCGGTGGCGAGATAGGTGAACCACATATAGAGCGCGACCGTGATGGTGATGACGACGACGTAGCGCCAATCGAAGTGGAACAGCAGCACCGCGACGATCAGCACCAGTTCGACGATGGTCGGCGCCAGCTGCAACAGCACCATGCGCACGATGGTCTCGATGGCGTTGCGGCCGCGTTCGAGCACGCGGGTGAGCCCGCCGGTCTTGCGTTCGAGATGAAAGCGCAGCGACAACAGATGCATGTGCTCGAAGGTGAGCATCGCCAGCCGCCGCACCGCGTTCATCGCCACTTTGGCGAAAATGCCGTCGCGCAGCTGGGTGAGCGCCGCCATCAGGATGCGCATGCCGCCATAGGCCAGCGTCATCATCACCGGCGTCGCCAGCGCCCAGGCGATGACATTGTCGGGGCCGAGCGGCGCGGTGCCATGGCCGGCCAGCGCATCGGTCGCCCATTTGAAGGTGAACGGCACCGCGACGGTGGCGAGCTTGGCGGCGAACAGCAGCACGGTCGCGAAGATGACGCGGTTCTTCAAGTCGCGCCGATCGGCCGGCCAGATATAGGGCCATAAATGGGCGAGCGTGCGCAGCATGGCGCCGCTGTCGGCGGTCGCCTCGCGCCTGGACGCTGGCATGGGTCGTTGCAAGTCTCTCATCTAAGCCCGGGCCTGGACCGGCCGCGCGGGCCGCCTCCGTGGTTTTCGGTCATATAGAGGGTTTTGCCGCGCTCCGCACCGGCAAGTGGCTGCCAAAGCGCTTGCGGCGCGGACGAATCGACGCCACATAGTCCTTTTAGTGAGAAGTGACTCCATGAGCAAAATCAATGCGCTGTGCGTCTATTGCGGATCGAGCCCG
>DATARB010000101.1:0-4408 GCA_036264375.1 Pseudolabrys sp. | reverse complement strand
ACGGCATGGCCGTTGACCCGCGCGATGATCGGCTTGTCGCATTCCAGCATGCGGAACACGATCCGCCTCGCCTCGGGCATGCCGGCATCCCATGCGTCCGGATCGTCGATCTTCTTCTGCATGGCGATCAAGTTCCCGCCGGCCGAAAACGCTCGACCCGCTCCGGTCAGCACGACGACATGCACGTCGGGATCGTCGTTCGCATCGTCCCAGATGCGGGACATCGAGGTGTGCATCGGACCGGTGAAGGCGTTGAGGGTCTCGGGCGCGTTCAAGGTTATCGTGAGCACCTTGTCCTGCCGTGCCACCAGTACGCCGCCATATTGGGAATAATCGTAGGCCATCATTTCCTCCTGTGATTGTCGCCCGAACTGCCCGCAATCTACGCGTTTCGGCCGCGCTCCGACGCCATTCGGTAGAGGCGTCTCTAAAAATTTTCTTCGGCACGAGGAAAGCGTTAATCTGCGGATGCCGAAGTCGGACTATCTTGCGCGCATAACCGACCTCCATACAACCAGGAGTCCGGCATGGACCTCTCAGCTTGGTTGCGCGGGCTTGGTTTGGGTCAATACGAACAAGCGTTTCGCGATAACGCGATCGAGCCGGAGGTTCTGCCGCGGCTCACCGCGGAGGATCTGAAGGAAATCGGTGTCGTCCCGGTAGGGCACCGCCGCAAATTGCTTGACGCGATTGCCGCATTACGCGTGTCCGAGGTGCCCGCCTCGGATACTGCAGGAGGCGCAGGAATGCCGGTGGCATCGCCAGTCGACGCGATCGGCGAGCGTCGGCAGGTGACGGTGCTATTCGCCGATCTCTCCGGCTACACGGAATGGGGACAGCGACTGGATGCCGAAGATGTCCACGCGCTACTCCAACAATTCTTCGATCGCGTCGACGGCATCATTCAACAACATGGCGGACATGTCGCCAGGCACATTGGCGACTGCGTCATGGCTGTCTTCGGTGCGCCTGTGGCCCACGACAATGATGTAGAGCGCGCGGCGCGCGCTGCATTGACCATTCAAGCTGCCATCCCTGAGGTTTCCGCACAGGTCGGGCTCCCGATCCGCGTCCATGTCGGCGTCGCCGGCGGCCAGGTCGTTGCCAGCCAGACCGGCAGTGCGACCTACAGCGAATACACCATCACCGGTAATGCGGCGAACCTCGCATCGCGCCTCACCGATGCGGCGGAGGCAGGCGAAATATTGGTGTCGGATGATACGCATGACGCGCTCTTCGAGCGGTTCGACTGCGTCGATGCCGGCACGCTGGATATCAAAGGCTTTGCCGAACCCGTTCGGGCATGGCGCCTTCGTGGGGTAAGAGCCGTCACGCGCGAGCAGCGGCCATTCGTCGGCCGCCGCGCTGAACTCCACATACTGCAGGTGGCGCTGGCGGCTTGCCGCGAAACCGGCCGCGGGCAGGCCGTATATGTCCGTGGCGAGGCCGGGATCGGCAAGACACGGCTGATCGAGGAGATCCAGCGGACAGCGACGGAGAGCGGGTTTGCGTGTCATGTCGCGCTCGTGCTCGATTTCGGCGGCGGCGTGGGACACGACGCGATCCGTGCGCTTGCGCGCGGCTTGCTTGGCGTTGAGGTCACCAGCGATGTCGAGACGGTACGCGCCGCGGCGGCAGCAGCACTCTCCTCGGGTGTGGTGGCGCTAGACGATGCGGTGTTCCTCAATGATCTGCTGAACCTGCCGCAGCCGCCGGAGTTGAGGCCCATCTACGAGGCGATGGATAGCGGCATGCGCAGCCGTGGCCGGGAACGCGTCATCGCCCGTATCCTCGATCACAAGAGCCGACAGCAACCGCGGCTGCTGATTGTCGAGGATCTCCATTGGGCCGACGAGCCGGTTCTAATCCAATTGGCCAAACTGACGACTGCGGCGGCACAACACTCCGTCTTGCTGATCATGACGTCGCGGATCGAAGGCGATCCACTGGATCAAGCATGGCGGACTGAGGCGGCAGGCGCGTCACTGACGACAATCGACCTTGGTCCTCTGCCGTCGGACGATGCTCGCGCTCTTGCCGACGCGTTGATTGCGGCAAATACGACTTTCGCCGAGCGCTGCGTCGAGCGCGCCGCCGGCAACCCTCTTTTCCTTGATCAGCTCCTTCGACATGCTGATGAGAGCCACGCCGTCGCGGTGCCCGGCTCAATCCAGAGTCTGGTCCAGGAGCGCATCGACCGGCTTGATCCGGCGGATAAGGCGGCCGTGCAGGCTGCCTCAGTCCTCGGCCAGCGCTTCCAAAACTCGGCTCTAGCGTATCTGCTCGATAAAGCGGGCTACGTCACCGATCGTCTGATATCGCGGCTCCTCGTGCGACCACAGCAGGAAGGCGGAGACGTCTTTCTGTTCACGCACGCGCTGATCCGGGACGCAATCTATGACACCTTGCTTCGGAGCCGCCGCCGGGAGCTGCATCGGCGGGCAGCCGAGTGGTTTGCCGATCGAGATCCGGTATTGCGCGCCGAACATCTCGATCGAGCCGAAGATCCCGAGGCCGCACGAGCTTATCTGGCCGCCGCTCGCGCGCAGGCGGCCGAATATCGTCAGGAAGCGGCGCTGCAGCTTGTCGAGCGCGGTCTCGCGCTCGCGTCCGACCGGACCGACCGCTTTGCGCTGATGTGTCTGCAAGGTGAAATTCTGCACGATCTCGGCGCTATGCCGGACGCGGGACGCGCCTATCGGGCGGCTCTCGATGCAGCAGCCGACGACCGGGAACGTTGCGCGGCTTGGCTCGGGCTCGCGGCAGTGAAGCGGGTTACCGATGATCTTCAGGGCGCGCTGACGGATCTGGAGCAAGCGGAAGTGGTGGCCGTGCGGGACCAACTCCTCGCAGAGCAGGCCCGCATTCATTTTCTGCGCGGCAATCTGTGTTTTCCGCGCGGCGACCTCGACGGCTGCCTGCGGGAACATGGCATCGCGCTGGAATTGGCAAGGCGTAGCGGCGCGGCGGAGCTTGAAGCGATGGCTCTGGGCGGGCTCGGCGATGCCGAATACGTCCGCGGACGAATGATCAGCGCACACGACCGGTTCCGGGAATGCGTCGAATTATCCGAGCGGCACGGTTTCGGCCGCATCGAGGTAGCGAACCGGCCGATGATGGCCTTCACGCAGTGGTTTGCCGGCGATACGAGAGGCGCTCTTGCGGTTGCCGACACTGCGATCGCCCGAGCGGCTCTCGTTGGGCATCGCCGCGCGGAGATGATCGGTCATCACGCGGCATTCTTCTGCCGGCACGCGCTTATGGATCTTGAAGGGGCGGCTCGACACGCGGAAGCCGCACTGACGCTGGCGCAGCAACTTGGCGCGCGGCGCTTTGAAACCGAAGCGCTGGCATTTCGAGCGGAGCTTCACCGGTTAGCCGGACGCCGGACAGAGGCGCTTGCCGATGCGGAAGAGGCCGTCAAGATCAGCCGCGAAACCAGCATCGCATTTCTCGGCCCATTTGCCCTCGGCGCGCTCGCGTTGGCGACCGGTGACCCTTCGGCGCGGCAGGTAGCGCTAGATGAGGCCGAAGCGCTGCTTCGGGCGGGCGCTGTGAGCCACAACCATCTATTGTTCCCGCGAGACGCGATCGAGGTCTATTTGGAAGCTGGCAATTGGGACCGCGTCGAGAGCATTGCATCAAAGCTGGAACAATACACCCGGCCGGAATCGCTGCCTTTTGCCGATTTCTACGTCGCGCGCGGCCGTGCTCTTGCGGCGTGCGGCCGCGGATCGTCTGACATGAACGGGCTTGCGGCGGAACTCCAACGACTGCTCGACAAGGGCGAACGGTTAGGTATTCTAATCGCATTACCCGGCATTCACGCTGCCGTCAAGGGATGCAGGGGCAATTATATTTAGGCGGCGCGGCTGCGAGCTGAGCGCTATAACGCGCGCAATCGCCTTATGGTCTGAGATTATTGCGGGTCCGTATTAGCGAGCCCGTAGCAATGCAGCCCAATCAGCGCATTGCAGAACCTATTGGCCGGGCCAATCTGCTATAATGGCAGGTATTGGGGTAGTAGTATCACTATGGTCGAGCAAACGATCGACACGGTAACAGAAACGGCTGCAGTCGCCAGGACGAGTTCAGCAGAGCGAATGCGCCGTTGCCGGGCACGACGTCGGGCGGGCTTTCGCTGTTTTATGGTCGAACTTCACCGGGGCGAGATCGACACACTCGTGCACCGCGGGTTCCTCCGGGCAGACGAACGTGACGAGGATGGCGCTGTGGTCGATGCGCTTTCGCACTACATCGAGCAATCGCTCGGGTCGTTGTTGTGACGGAGAACGCCATCCGCTGTGGCGCGTAATGGAAAGACGTGGCGATTCGGGATTAGCGATTACGGCAATAGACACACCGCGGCCAGTGCGCCCGTCAAAACCGAAGTCTGACCGAAAACCGC
>DATARB010000075.1:0-6352 GCA_036264375.1 Pseudolabrys sp. | reverse complement strand
CGCATCGCGACCATGTTGTTTGGCGGCAAGATCGAGCTCGGCGCCGTCCATACCTATCTCGAACTGTTCGCGCGCTACTTCATCGACCTCACCCCGAACGTCGCGCTCATCGCTGCGGTCAGCGCGGACCGCGATGGCAACCTCTACACCGGGCCGAACACAGAGGACACGCCGACCGTCGTGGAGGCCACGGCCTTCAAGGACGGCATCGTTGTCGCTCAGGTGAACGAAATGCTGGACAAAGTGCCGCGCGTTGACATCCCGGGAGACCGGGTGCAGTTCGTCGTCAAAGCCGACAAGCCGTTTTTCGTCGAGCCGCTGTTCACACGCGATCCCGCCGCGATCAGCGAGGGGCAGATCCTGACGGCCATGCTGGCGATCAAGGGCATCTACGCGCCCTATGGTGTGCAGCGGCTGAACCATGGCATCGGCTTCAACACTGCAGCGATCGAGCTTCTGTTGCCGACATATGGCGAGAAGCTGGGATTGAAGGGCAAGATCGCAAGCCATTTTGCCTTGAATCCCCATCCGGCATTGATTCCGGCGATTGAATCCGGCTGGGTCGAGCAGATCCATTGCTTCGGATCCGAGGTCGGGATGGATGAGTACATCCGCGCTCGATCCGACATTTTTTTCACCGGCGCGGACGGCTCGCTGCGTTCCAACCGGGCCTTGTGCCAGACGGCTGGTCTCTATGCCTGTGACATGTTCATAGGCTCCACGCTCCAGATCGATCTGCAAGGAAACTCCTCGACCATTACGACGTCCCGCATCGCCGGCTTTGGCGGCGCGCCGAACATGGGCGCCGATGCTCGCGGGCGGCGCCATCCGAGTGCGCCGTGGCTGCAAGCCGGCCTGGAGGCTGATCCCGATGGTTCGGCGCTCTTGCGCCGCGGCCGCAAGCTGGTCGTTCAGATCGGCGAGACGTTCGAGAGCAATAACGCGCCGCTGTTCGTCGAGAAGCTCGACGCTCTGGCGCTCGCCGAGAAACTGGATCTCGAGCTGGCGCCGGTGATGATCTACGGCGACGACGTCACGCACATCGTCACGGAAGAAGGTGTCGCCAATCTGCTGCTCTGTCGCGACGCGAGCGAGCGCGAACATGCGATCCGCGGCGTGGCCGGCTACACCGAGGTCGGTCGTGGCCGCCATGCGAAGATGGTCGACCGTTTGCGCGAGCGGGGCGTGATCCGTCGGCCGGAAGACCTTGGAATCGATCCGCTTGATGCCGACAGAAGCATGCTGGCGGCACGCTCCATAAAGGACCTGGTCCGCTGGTCGGGGGGCCTTTACGCGCCGCCCTCGCAATTCCGGAACTGGTGAGAGGGATAGCAGCCATGGAAGACCTGACCTTCCGCCATAGGGTCCGCCAGCGTGCCGGCGGCGCTAAGAACATCGCCATCACCGGCGTGGTGGCTTCAGGCAATTTGGAAGTGCTTGTGGAGCGCACTCTCCCCGACGCCGAGTGCCTGCTGGAGATAAAAACTGCGGCCCATGGCTTTGGCGACGTGTGGAACGCGGTGATCGCCGACTTCGTCGAACGCTATTCGCCCGGCGGGCTGAAGTTTTCCATCAATGACGGTGGCGCGCGCCCAGACACCGTATCGCTTCGCCTGGCCCAGGCCGTCCGCCTGATGGAGGAGGACGACCAATGAGTGCGCACACGCAGACGGCAAAGTTCTTGGCGGGGCGAGACAGGGCTGCGAGCTGGTATGAGGCATCGGCACGAAAACGGGTAGGTTTGCTGGTCGATGACGGTAGCTTTTTCGAGTTCATCGGACCTGAAATGCGCGAGGTCAGCCCGCATTTGCAGGTATTCGATCTTCCCGAGCAGTTCGACGACGGCATCATCATTGGGCGCGGTCGCCTTGATGGTTCGCCGGTCTTCGTTGCGGCGCAGGAAGGCCGCTTCATGGGCGGCGCTTTCGGAGAGGTTCATGGCGCCAAGCTGACGGGCCTGCTGCACGCCGCGCGGGACATCAAGTCGATGCCGGTACTGATCCTGTTCGATACCGGGGGCGTACGCCTGCAGGAGGCCAATGCGGGCGAACTTGCCATTGCCGAGATCATGCGCGCGGTTATCGAGGCGCGGACGGCGGGCGTGAAAGTGATAGGACTGATCGGCGGCCACTCCGGATGCTATGGCGGCGGTGGGTTGATTGCCGGTTGCTGTTCAGCGCTGGTGGTGTCGGAGCAGGGCCGCATCGCCGTGTCCGGTCCGGAAGTCATCGAGACCAATCGTGGGGTCGAGGAGTTCGACTCCCGCGACCATGCCCTGGTGTGGCGCACCATGGGCGGCAAGCACCGGCGACTTATTGGCGGCGCCGAAGTCTTCGTCGACGACACGGTGCAAGCCTTTCGAGAGGCTGCATTGGAGCTTGTTCGGTCAACCGGCGGCTTCGGCATCGACACGCTAAAGGCCGAGCAATCGCGTCTTGAAGACAGGTTGCAACGTTTCGGCACCTGTCGGGATGCCGTCGAGATCTGGACAGCAGAGGGTATTCCGGACGCTGCGTCGATACCGGAATTGCCGGCCGATCAGTTCATCCCGCTCGCGGATAAAGTCTGGAGGACCGGTCGTGACGCTCGATGAGATTCTTGCCTCGATGTTTCCAGATGGCCACGACGTGAGGAACGACAGCGGCTTGCTGTATGGATTAGGCACGCTTCGACACGGCGGCCGCGCGCTCGTTATCGGTGTTGCGAATCGCTCTGCGCTCGGCGTGGACGAGGCCATTCGTCTGTCCGGATACGTCCTGGCGTCCATCGAGAAAGGTAGCGGGCCGATACTCGTCGTCGTGGACAGCGACAGCCAGCGCATGAGCAAGCGCGACGAGCTTCTGGGGCTGAGCGAGTTTCTGGCCCATCTCGCCAAGTCGCTCATCTATGCGGACATGCACGGTCGGCCCACCATCGGTCTTCTCTATGGCCGCTCAGCTGCCGGGGCTTTCCTTGCGACCGCGCTAGCGACCCGCGTGCTGGTGGGATTGCCGGGCGCCGATCCTGCGGTGATGGATCTGCCGTCGATGGCCAAGGTGACCAAGCTGTCGATCGAAGTTCTGAAGCAAAAGGCCAGGTCCACGCCGGTATTTGCGCCCGGTCTGCGAAATCTCGCACAGACGGGAGCGGTTCACATCACTTGGGACGAACGCGTTCCGCTGGTTGATCAGTTGCAGTCGCTCCTTGCGAACATGCCGAATGCGCGCGACCGACGCGATGCGCTCGGCAAGGAGCGTGGCGGCCGGCTGAAGGCGCATGACATCGCGGAGCGCGTCCGTGGCCTCGCACTGCAGACCCAATGATCGGCCCATAGGGCGGCATGATCTGATCTTCGTCAGTCCGACGAGCTGGCGGTCGCTGCTCGAGACGCGTGGCGATCTCGATGCTGATCCGCTCGTCGCGCTTTGGGTCGACAAGGGGTGGCCGCTGATCGGACGGCGCGTCATGCCCGGCGAAGAACATGGCGTGGCGTTGGGGCTGCCGTTGCCGCCCTTCGCTGGCAAACGGCGGATTTCACTCCTCATGCATCCCGAGGCCGTCATCTCGGCCACCCCACCGCCTGCATTGAGCGCTGCCAGCCGAGTGGCTCCGCGTGCATGGTGGCCGACGCTAGATGCCCTCGACGAGCTGGCCTGGCGCCACTCCGTGGAAGCGAGAGTGTTTGGCAGTCTGGCATGGCGCGCACTTACGGGATTGGATTATCTGACCGACCGCTCCGATCTCGACCTCCTGCTGCATGTCCGTCGCGACACGGACCTTCGCCGTCTCGTCGCCGACCTGGCCGCGATCGAGGCTGTGGCACCCATGCGGCTGGATGGAGAGTTGATCCGCGACGACGGTGCCGCGGTGAACTGGCGAGAATTTCAGGCTAGCCCGCGCGAAATCCTGATGAAAACCATCCGTGGCGTCGGCTTGCTCGACGCGAGCCTTTTTCTTGTTGGGAAGATCCCATCATGATGGCCGCTCTGGCACGAAGCGCGCAGCGGGCATATCCCTCAGAGGCGCAACGGCCGTGCATTCCCGATGCCGGGGCCATCGCGGCAAGCGCCGTCCATTGCCTTCTGCTGGAATTGGAAACGTGGCCGAAGCCCGGCCTTGTCAGCCACATCGATCCTGGCAGCCACGACGACATGGACGCCGATACATTCCGTGTCAGCGTCTCAGCCATCGAGCCGTACTTCCATGCTTTGGCCGAGGCTGGCGCCTGTGGCTGTGGGATGGGGCGTCTGAGAAACATCGGTTTAGATGCCGAAGCGGCCATGCTCGTGGCGACGTCCGGCGTCAACACCCATCGCGGCGCCATTTTCGGCATGGGACTGTTGTGCGCGGCGGCCGGCGCCAGGGCCGCCGCTCGGATCGATCCCACGTTGTGGTTGGGAGCAACTGTCTCGCAGCTTTGGGGCAGCAGCATACTCGACGGACCCGTGCTTCTGCACAGTCATGGCACCAGGGCCCGTCGTCGCTTTGGCGCCGGCGGCGCGCGCATGGAGGCCGCCCAGGGATTTCCCAGCGTTTACGAAGTAGGTTTACCCGCCCTGCGAAGAGGTGCTCGCAAGGCTCCCGCCGACGCCGAGGCGGCGCGCGTCGAAGTCTGCTTCGCTCTCATCGCCGCCCTTGAAGATACCAATCTGCTGCACCGCGGCGGCGTGCCCGGCCTTCGGTTTGCACGCCGCGCGGCCCGGCGATTTCTCGACGAGGGCGGCGTCGGCAGGCCGGGCTGGCGGGAGCGCGCCCGCTCGGTGCACAAGAGCTTCGTTTCCCGTTGGCTCAGTCCCGGCGGGTCGGCCGATCTCCTCGCCATGACCTTGTTCGTCAATGCGCTGGAAAGCAGGGTCGCTCTCCCATGATGATCCAAGTCCTGCTCAACGCATTGGTGCCGATCTTCGCCGTCATGGCGCTTGGCTATGCCGCGGGCTGGAGCCGCGACGTGGACAATCATCACGTCGCTGAGCTGAACGCGCTGGTGATGGATTTTGCGCTTCCCGCCTCCCTGTTCGTTGCGACCGCGTCCACGTCGCGGGCGTTGCTCCTGGCGCAATGGCCGCTGCTGCTGGTGTTCATCGTCTCCATGCTGGCGCTCTACGCGCTGTCCTATTGGATGCAGCGCCGCCTGTTCGGCTTGGGATCGGGCGAGGCGTCGGTCCAGACCCTCACTGTCGCCCTGCCCAACTATGCAGCCGCGGGGCTGCCTCTGATCGCCGCAGTGTTCGGTGCGACCGACACGATCTATGTCGCCCTATCGATTGCCGCCGGCTCGATCGTGCTGTCGCCGCTGACGCTGGCTATCCTCGAGGCCAACCAGGTGCCGGCGGGCGGACAGAGAAATCTCGGCGTGGTCCTGCGGGCCGTCGGCCGTTCCTTGCGCAAGCCGATCGTGCTCGGACCGCTCGCCGGCGTGGCGTTCTGTTTGCTCGGGATTGCCCTGCCGGAGGCTGTCAGCCGTTCTTTTCAGTTGATCGGCCAAGCGGCGGGTGGCGTCGCGCTTTTCTTGACCGGACTGATTCTCTCGGCGCAGCGGATCCAACTGGGCTCCAACGTGTTGAGTGGGACGCTCTTGAAGAACGTGGTGCATCCCCTGTTGGCCGTCGGTTTGATCCTGGCGCTTCCCATCGACCGGGACACCGCACGCGCGGCGCTTCTGCTGTGCGCTCTGCCCTCCGGCTTCTTCGGTGTCTTGTTCGGGTTGCGTTACGGGATCGAGTCCCAGGTGGCCGGATCGACCCTGATCGTGAGCGCGCTGGTCAGCGTGGCGACCGTTCCGGTTGCGCTGGTCCTTACGGCGGGATGGTGATGTCTGACCGCGTGGCGATACTCTGCTCCGGACAAGGGCCGCAGCATGCCGGCATGTTCGCCTTGACGGGCGATGCCCCGGAAGCCGCGGGGCTGTTTGCGCATGCGTCGACTTTGCTCGGCGGCCGGGATCCGCGCGAGATCGTCCGCAACGAAAGCAGCGAGGCCCTGCACCACGACCGCGTCGGTCAAATACTCTGCTCGCTGCAGGCGCTGGCTGCCGCGGCGGCGCTACGAGACGAGATGCCTGAGCGTCTCATCGTTGCTGGCTATAGCGTCGGCGAAGTGGCGGCTTGGGGTGTCGCAGGTCTGCTGAGCATGACTGACACGCTGGACCTCGTTGCTCGCCGGGCGGAAGCCATGGATGCCGCCGCTTCCCCCGGCGAGGGGCTGCTATTTGTTCGTGGCCTCTGCCGCGAGGTCGTGGACACGCTGTGCGAGCGGCACGATGCCGCGATTGCCATCGTCGAGCCGGGAGGTGCTTTCATCCTCGGCGGAAGCCGCGCAGCGCTGCAGGCCCTCGCTGCTGAGGCGAAGGCGATGGACGCCACAAGGGTTGTCG
>DATARB010000099.1:0-6746 GCA_036264375.1 Pseudolabrys sp. | reverse complement strand
TCGACGATGCGTTCCTTGACCTTGTCCAGGCCATAGTGATCGGCGTCGAGAACCTCTTCGGCGAGATTGAGATCCTTCTTGACCTTGCTCTTCTTGCTCCACGGGATCGACAGCAGCCAGTCGAGATAGTTGCGCACGACGGTGGCTTCCGCCGACATCGGCGACATCTGGCGCAGCTTCTTGAGCTCGTGCTGCGCCTTCTCGCGGGCTTCCTTGGAGAGCTTGGTCTTCTTGATCTTGTCTTCCAGCTCCTGAAGCTCGTCGCGACCTTCCTCGTCGCCGAGCTCCTTCTGGATCGCCTTCATCTGTTCGTTGAGGTAGTACTCGCGCTGCGTCTTCTCCATCTGCCGCTTGACGCGGGTGCGGATGCGCTTTTCCACCTGAAGGACGGAGATCTCGCTCTCCATCAGGCCCAGCACCTTCTCCAGGCGCTCGGTGACGGACGGCGTCTCCAGGATGTCCTGCTTGTCCGGAATCTTCACCGCGAGATGCGACGCGACGGTGTCGGCGAGCTTGGCGTAATCCTCGATTTGCTGAATCACACCAACGACTTCGGGCGAAACCTTCTTGTTCAGCTTCACATAATTCTCGAACTCGGTGACGACCGAACGCGCCATGGCTTCCGCCTCCACGCGCTCGCCCACATCGTCGGCGATCGCGCTGGCGTCGGCTTCGTAATAGTCGTTGCGGTCGGTGTACTTGAGCACCTTCGCGCGCGCCGCGCCTTCGACCAGCACCTTCACGGTGCCGTCGGGCAGCTTGAGCAGCTGCAGAACGCTCGCCAGCGTGCCGACTTCGAAGATCGCGTCAGTCGCCGGGTCGTCATCGGAAGCGTTCTTCTGCGTCGCGAGCAGAATGAAGGTGTCGGAACGCATCACCTCTTCCAGCGCCTTGATCGACTTCTCGCGGCCGACGAAGAGCGGGACGATCATGTGCGGGAACACCACGATGTCGCGCAGCGGCAACACTGGATAGGCCCGGGTCTCGCCCGGCTGCAGCTGAGGTCGTGGCTTGGTGGTCATTGCATGTGGTCCTTGTTGTTATGCCCCTGTCGTCGCAACCCGGTGATCGCGGCATCGCAAGAACAGTGCCGATAAGGATGGGCAAGGAGGCGGAGGGCGAGCACATTTGCCCGGCGCGCTTTGCGGAAAGAGGACGTAACCCTGACCCAGTCGGAAGACTACGATTCGTACGCCAGTTCGCTTCGGTCACTATACGTATGCTGACCCCCTAGGGTCTGCAAGTAAGGCCCGATTTTCCAGTTAAAAACGCGGTGGCTGCCACATTCGATCCGCATATCACGCGATTCGGCGGGCATTCCCGTTTTGCGGGAGCCCGCCGGCGGTATCGCGCTAGGCGCTGGCACTGCCAGTTTCAGCCGTCCGGTCGCTCCGGTCGGCGTAGATGTAGAGCGGGCGGGCAGTGCCCTCGACCACTTCTTTCGAGATGACCACCTCTTCGACGCCTTCCAGGCTCGGAAGGTCGAACATGGTGTCGAGGAGGATGCCCTCCATGATGGAGCGCAGGCCGCGCGCGCCGGTCTTGCGGTCGATCGCCTTGCGGGCGATGGCGCCAAGGGCTTCCTCGGCAAGCGTGAGATCGATCGACTCCATCTCGAACAGCCGCTGGTACTGTTTGACCAGTGCGTTCTTCGGCTCGACCAGGATCTTCTTGAGCGAGGCCTCGTCCAGATCCTCGAGCGTCGCGACCACCGGCAGGCGGCCGACGAATTCGGGGATCAGGCCGTACTTGAGCAGGTCCTCGGGTTCCACTTCACGGAAAATTTCACCGGTCTTGCGGTCTTCCGGGGCGAGCACCTTGGCGCTGAAGCCGATCGAGGTCGAACGGCCGCGCGAGGAAATGATCTTGTCGAGGCCGGCGAAAGCGCCGCCGCAGACGAACAGGATGTTCGTCGTATCCACCTGCAGGAATTCCTGCTGCGGATGCTTGCGGCCGCCCTGCGGCGGCACGGAAGCGATGGTGCCTTCCATGATCTTCAGCAAAGCCTGCTGCACGCCCTCGCCCGAAACATCCCGCGTGATCGACGGGTTGTCGGACTTGCGGGAGATCTTGTCGATCTCGTCGATGTAGACGATGCCGCGCTGCGCACGCTCGACATTGTAGTCGGCCGCCTGCAGCAGCTTGAGGATGATGTTCTCCACGTCCTCGCCGACATAACCGGCTTCGGTGAGCGTCGTGGCGTCCGCCATCGTGAACGGCACGTCGAGGATGCGCGCCAGCGTCTGCGCCAGCAGCGTCTTGCCCGAACCGGTCGGCCCGATCAGCAGGATGTTCGACTTCGCCAGCTCGACGTCGTTGTGCTTGGCCTGGTGATTGAGGCGCTTGTAGTGGTTATGCACCGCGACCGAGAGCACCTTCTTCGCGTGATCCTGGCCGATGACGTAGTCATCGAGAACCTTGCGGATTTCCTTCGGCGTCGGAATGCCATCGCGCGACTTCACCAGCGAGGACTTGTTCTCCTCACGGATGATGTCCATGCACAGCTCGACGCATTCGTCGCAGATGAACACCGTCGGGCCGGCGATGAGCTTGCGCACCTCGTGCTGGCTCTTGCCGCAGAACGAGCAGTAGAGAGTATTTTTCGAATCGCTGCCGCCGACTTTGCTCATTCAATTCTCCGTCACACACGTCCGGACATTTGTGTCATCAGCGGCAGAGTTCCAGTCCCTTTGCCATGACATGTCGCGAACGAAGCAAGTTTCGCGCCGGCACTCCGACACGGCGGCCTTATACACGGGGAGGCCTGCAAGCCCATCCTCTCCCCCACACCTTAAGCGAAGCATGCTAACGACGTGATAATCAAGAATCTATTAACGATAACGCCGCACTGACACAGCCTGCAAAAAAGGCCGCTTCGGGGCAAGTGGGGCTTGCGCCCGATGCGGTACCCTAACCCGGAACCGCCAGCCGGTCACGCCGGCTTCAGCATATCCTCCGGACGCTTGTTGATCACCTGGTCGACCAGCCCGAACTCCTTCGCCGCATCCGCGGTCAGGAAGTAGTCACGCTCGAGCGCATCCTCAATCTTCTTCAGCGACTGACCGGTGTGGTGCACGTAGATTTCATTGAGCCGCTTCTTCAGGTTCAGAATCTCTTGCGCGTGCAGCATGATATCGGTCGCCTGACCCTGGAACCCGCCGGACGGCTGGTGCACCATGATACGCGCATTTGGCAATGCGAAACGCTGATCCTTGGCGCCGGCGGCGAGCAGCAGCGAGCCCATCGACGCGGCTTGGCCGATACAGAGCGTCGACACCGGCGGACGGATGAACTGCATGGTGTCATAGATCGCCATGCCCGATGTCACCACGCCGCCTGGCGAGTTGATGTACATCGAAATTTCTTTTTTCGGGTTTTCGGCTTCCAGGAAGAGGAGCTGCGCCACCACCAAGGTGGACATGCCGTCCTCGATCGGCCCGGTGATGAAGACGATGCGTTCCTTCAGGAGCCGCGAGAAAATATCATAAGCACGTTCGCCACGGTTGGTCTGCTCGACCACCATGGGGACCAATTGCATGTAGGTATCAACGGGATCTTTCACGTCTCGGCTCCTTAACGCGAATCACAAGGGCGTAAGGCTAGCTTAGCGTCCCCCGTCGCGTCATATGATCTATTTCCGCCCCCGCCCGGCCGCAAGGGACGGGCAGCCGCCGCGTCACGCGGCGGCCGGCTCGTCGTCCTTGTACAGCTCCTCGCGCGACACCTTGTTCTCGGTGACGTCGGCGAGCTCCAAGAGGAAGTCCACGACCTTCTCCTCGAAGATCGGCGCGCGCAAGCCGGCGACGGCTTGCGGGTTCGAACGGAAATATTCGTAGACCCGCTGCTCCTGACCGGGGAACTGGCGCACGCGCTCCATCACCGAGCGGTTGAGTTCCTCGTCGGTGACGGTGATGGTGTTCTTCTCGCCGATTTCGGCGAGCACCAGACCAAGCCGCACCCGCCGCTCGGCGATGGCGCGGTACTCCGCCTTGGCCTTCTCCTCGGTGGTGTTTTCGTCGGCGAAGGTCTTCTTCTCGGTCTCCATCTCCTGGAGGACCGACTTCCACACCCGGTCGAACTCTTCCTCAACCAGCGTCGGCGGCGGCTCGAACTTGTGCAGCTTGTCGAGCTCGTCGAGCAGGCCGCGCTTGATCTTCTGCCGCGACATGCCCTGATGCTCGTGCACGATGCGGTCCTTCACCGCCGCGCGCAGCGACTCCAGCGATTCCATGCCGAGCCCCTTGGCGAAGGCATCGTCGATGGTGACAGTGCCGGGCGCCTCGATCGACTTGGCGGTCACGACGAACTCGGCGTCCTTACCCGCGAGGTTTTCCGCCTGGTAGTGCTCGGGGAATTTCACCTTGAGGGTGCGCGTCTCGCCGACGCCCATGCCGACGATCTGGTCCTCGAAGCCGGGGATGAAGGTGTTCGAGCCGAGCAGGACCGGCGCATCGTCGCCGGTGCCGCCTTCGAACGCTTCGCCGTTGATGCTGCCGGCGTAGGAAATAACAACGCGATCGCCCTGCGCGGCCTTCTCGCCTTCGGCCTTCGGCGTGAACGGCTTGTTCTGCTCGGCAATGCGGCCAAGGGCCTCGTCGATCTCGGGGTCGGCGACGTCGGCGGTCAGGCGGGTGAGCTTGATGTTCTTGAAGTTGGCGAGCTCGATCGCCGGAACGATCTCGAGCGCCATCGTGTAGTTGAGGTCGCTCTTGCCGTTGATGAGCTCTTCGACGGCGCCCTCTTCCTGCGGCAGCGTCACCTTCGGATCGGCGGCGAGCTTGAAGCCATGCTCGGTGACGATCTGATTGTTGGCGTCGCGGACGGTCGCCTCGATGACCTCGGCCATGGTGGCGCGGCCATACATGCGCTTGAGGTGCGAGACCGGCACCTTGCCCGGGCGGAATCCGTTGATGCGGACCTGCGCCTTGAGCTCATCGAGACGCTTATTCACCTTCTCGTCGAGCTCGGAGGCCGGAACGACCACCTTGTATTCGCGCTTGAGACCTTCGGAGAGCGTTTCGGTAACTTGCATTGATCTCACACTTTTCTTTGCTGCACTCGCGTCGCACCGGCCAACCATCAAGGCCGAAGGCGCCACTCGTGTCGGAATACGGGTCCCTCGCCCGCGTCTGACTTCAAGCCCTTAGCATGGTGCGGGCGGAGGGGCTCGAACCCCCACGACTTTCGTCACGGGAACCTAAATCCCGCGCGTCTACCAATTCCGCCACGCCCGCAAAGGGCGACCGCAGGACGCATCCTGCGCCGCAATCCGGCTGGGCTTAACGCGCCGATACCCTACAGGCAAGACGAGAAAGTCCTGCCCCGCAGGCGGCGGGCTTATATCACGCGACATTGAGGGCGCAGCAAAAAAGATGGGGGCACGGCACCCCATCAATGTTGCGAACGCCCGCCCCCGCGAGCGCGGTCGATTGCGAAACGCATCCCTGTCACCGGCGCTACACGCTATAGTAGTACAGACGAAAACGCGCGCCATAGTTGTCGCGGACCGGCGCCTCCGCGCCGGCCTTACCGGGAGAGATTCGCCATGACGAAAGTTGCTTTTCTGACGGCCGGACTGCTGGTTGCGGCTGCAACGCCGTCCCTCGCCGCGAATACCTACCAGAACACCTGCTCCAATATCGCCTTTGCCTATTCCGGCAATAACGCCTCGCTGCAGGCGGTTTGCTTGCGCGCGGACGGGACGCCGAACCCCTCGAGCTTGATGCTGCAAGGCATCAGCAATCAGAACGGCACCCTGACACAAGGGTCCGGCGCGAGCACGTTCCAGCAGAGCTGCGGCAATATCCAGATCATCGTGACCGGCCCCAACTCGCTGCTGTCGGCGATCTGCCGCACGAGCAGCGGCGGCTCGAACTCCACCAGCCTGTCGCTGGACAACATCAGCAACAACAACGGAACGCTGGCGCAATAGCGGCGGCCGTTGCATCCGATCGCCGGCGAGAGGCGGCTAAGGCCGCCCCTCGCCCTGGTTCGCCAACGCGATCAACAGCCGCCTGTAGACCGCGGGCAAAGCTTCGGGAAGGTCCTCGGAGATGAGGCCAGGCCCGAACTGGGCGGCGGCTTCGCCGTGCAGCCAGACTGCGGCGCTCGCGGCCTCGAAGACCGGCATGCGCTGCGCCAGGAGACCGGCGATGATGCCCGCCAGCACGTCGCCGGATCCGGCGGTGGCAAGATAAGGCGGCGCGTTTTCGGCAATCGAGGCGCGGCCGTCGGGCGCGGCAACGACGGTGTCCGGGCCTTTCAGCAGGACAATCGCTCCGCTTGCTTTGGCCGCCGCGCGCCCCCTCTCAAGCTTTGAATGAAGCTTAGGATTCCCGGCTATTTCTCTAAATAACCTGGAGAATTCACCTTCATGCGGCGTCAGCACGACGCCGCGGCCGCTTCGCTTGCCGATGGCCGAAAACAAGGCCGCCGGCTCCTCCGCGAAGCTGGTGAGGGCATCCGCGTCGAGAACCACCGCCGCTTCGCTCGCCAGCGCCGCCCGCACCTGCTCGCGCATCGCCGGCCCAACGCCGCCACCCGGCCCCACGACGACAACGTTGCGCCGCGGATCGGCGAGGAAGTCCGCCAGTTCCAGGGGCCCATCCACCGGACGCACCATGACGGCGAGACTTGCCGCCGCGTTCACCGCCAGGGCGTCGCGCGGACTGGCAATGGTGACCAGCCCAGCGCCTGCCCGGAGCGCGCCGCGCGCGGCCAGCCGTGCGGCCCCCGTGGTCGAAAGG
>DATARB010000312.1:0-1580 GCA_036264375.1 Pseudolabrys sp. | reverse complement strand
GCCCATGCCCTTGATGATGGTCTGACCGGATTCCGGGTCGGTATGAACGCGGAACGACGGATCCTCGGCCACCAGCTTGGCCAGCGCGACGCCGAGCTTCTCCTGGTCGGCCTTCGACTTCGGCTCGATGGCGATCTCGATCACCGGATCGGGGAATTCCATCTTCTCCAGGATCACCGGCTTCTGCGGATCGCACAGCGTGTCGCCGGTGCGCACCTCTTTGAGGCCGGCCAGCGCCACGATGTCGCCGGCGAAGGCTTCCTTGATGTCTTCGCGGTTGTTGGCGTGCATCAGCAGCATGCGGCCGACGCGCTCTTTGCGTTCCTTGGTCGAGTTCATCACCCCGGTGCCGCTTTCGAGCTTGCCCGAATAGATGCGGCAGAAGGTGATGGTGCCGACGAATGGATCGTCCATGATCTTGAAAGCGAGCAGCGCCATGGGCTCGGAATCCGACGCCTTGCGCTCGACCTCGTTGCCCTTGAGATCAATACCCTTCACCGCCGGCACGTCGACCGGCGACGGCAGGTAATCGACCACGGCGTCGAGCAGCGGCTGCACGCCCTTGTTCTTGAAGGCGGAGCCGCAAAACACCGGAAAGAATTTGCTGGCAATGGTCGCCTGGCGCACCAGCCGCTTGAGCGTCGCCTCGTCGGGCTCCTTGCCTTCGAGATACGCCGTCATGGCGTCGTCATCGAGCTCGACGGCGGCTTCGACCAGCTTCTCGCGGTATTCCTTGGCCTGATCCAACAGCTCGGCCGGAATTTCGATGTCGTGATATTTGGCGCCGAGCGTCTCTTCGTCCCACACCACGCCGACCATGCGCACCAGATCGATGACGCCCTTGAATCCCGCTTCGGCCCCGATCGGCAGCTGCAGCGCCACCGGCTTGGCGCCGAGACGATCGACGATGTCTTTGAGGCACTGGAAATAATCCGCGCCGATCTTGTCCATCTTGTTGCAGAACACGATGCGCGGCACGTTGTAGCGGTCGCCCTGCCGCCACACCGTCTCGGTCTGCGGCTCCACGCCCTGGTTGGAATCGAGCACGCATACCGCGCCGTCGAGCACGCGCAACGAGCGCTCCACCTCGATGGTGAAGTCGACGTGGCCGGGGGTGTCGATGATGTTGAGCCGCTTGCCGTTCCACAGCGCGGTGGTCGCGGCCGACGTGATGGTGATGCCGCGTTCCTGCTCCTGCTCCATGAAATCCATGGTCGCGGCGCCGTCGTGCACCTCGCCCATCTTGTGGCTCTTGCCGGTGTAATAGAGGACGCGTTCGGTCGTCGTCGTCTTGCCGGCATCGATGTGCGCCATGATGCCGAAGTTGCGGTAGTCCTCGATGGGGTGGGTGCGGGGCATTGTCCTGGGGTCCTTCGCTGTCGCCGGCCTTACCAGCGATAGTGCGAGAACGCGCGGTTGGCTTCCGCCATCCGGTGCGTGTCTTCGCGCTTCTTAACGGCGTTTCCCCTGTTATTCGATGCGTCGAGCAGTTCTGCGGACAGCCGCTCGGTCATTGTTTTTTCGTTGCGCTCGCGCGCCGCCGAGATGATCCAGCGGATGCCGAGCGCCTGGCGCCGCGA
>DATARB010000297.1:0-2697 GCA_036264375.1 Pseudolabrys sp. | reverse complement strand
GGTGCCGCTCGCCGTGCGGCAGGCATGGAAGACGATGGTGACGGGACGTCCCGGCCCGGTCGTGCTCGACGTGCCGTTCGACGTGTTTCTCGAGGCGGCGGCCGAAGAGGCGCCCGAGGCCAAAGAATGGACGGCAAATATTTCGAGCCGCTGTGGCGCCGACCCTGAAGGCGTCGTGAAGGCCGTCGACATGCTGCTCAATGCCGATCGGCCCGTCATGCTGGTCGGACAGGCGATCCGTCATGGCGGCGCTGCCCCAGAATTACTCGCGCTCGCCGAACGGCTGCAAATTCCGGTCGCAGCGTCGATGAGCGGCCTCGGCGTCATCGATACACATCATCCGTTGGCGCTGGGTCTGGTGGCGCGCGGCGGGCACTATCAGGCCAACCACGCAACGCGTCAGGCCGACGTGCTGCTGTCGCTCGGGGCGCGCTTTGACGACCGCACATCGAGCTCGTGGATCCAAGGCTACTCTTTCACCATCCCGCCGACGCGGCTCATTCACGTCGATATCGATCCGGAGGAGATCGGCCGCAACTATCCGGTCGCGCTCGGGTTGATGGCTGATATTCGCACCTTCCTGCGTCAGGTGCTGGCCGAACTCGACCGCCGCAATGACATCGACAAGAAGCTCGATGCGCGCAAGAAATGGCTCGGGCAGATCGACGGCTATCGCAAGGAGTGGGACAGACTGGTCGCGCCAGGCTTCAGCGACGACAGCCAGCCGGTCAACCCGCAACGTGCGGCCTACGAGATTGACCGGGGACTGCCGGAAGACGCGATCATGGTCAGCGATATCGGCGTGCATCACAACTGGCTGCTCGGTTATTGCAAGCCGCGCCGGCCTGACTCGATGATCGGTTGCATGGGCTTCGGCGCGATGGGCTTTGGCGTGGCCGGCGTCCTCGGTGCGAAATTTGCCGCCCCCGACCGGCCCTGTGTCTCGGTCTGCGGCGACGGTGCTTTTTTCATGCACGCCAACGTGCTCGGCACCGCGGTGGAGTACAATCTGCCCGTCGTCTGGGTCGTTTGGAATAACTACGCCTATGCTTCGATCCGCGGCCTGCAGCGCGGTTATCTGAATGGGCGGCAGCTGGCGACAGACTTCCACGATCCGCTCACCGGTCAGCGCTACAATCCCGACTTTGCGGCCATGGCCCGTTCGGCCGGGGTCGAGGGTGTGCGCGTCGATCGCGCGGCTGACATTGCCGAGGCCATTCGCAAGGGTATCGCGGCAAACAAGCCCTACCTGATTGACATCGATGTTGCTGCCGACACAAATCCGGCGGGTGCGGGTGTATGGGAGTTGCCGGGCCTCGGCCACAACAAGCCCAGCATCGGTACACGCTATGTTCCGGAATGATGTCGGGAGATCGACGAGGTGAGTTCAGTTTCAAGTTGGGACAAGAGCTACGATGTTCTTGTCGTCGGCGGAGGCAATGCCGCGCTGTGCGCGGCGATCGCGGCGCGGCGCGAAGGGGCCTCGGTTTTGGTGCTGGAAGGCGCGCCGAAATTCTATCGCGGCGGCAATACGCGCCACACCCGTAACATCCGCTGCGCACATGATAGCGCGACGGAGACGCTGACCGGGCCGTACAGCGAGGAAGAACTGTTCCAGGATCTGCTGCGCGTCACCGGAGGCAAGACCGACGAGCCGCTCGCGCGGCACATGATCCGCGAGTCGAAGGAAGTGCTCTTCTGGCTGGAGGAGCAGGGTGTGCGCTATCAGCCCTCGCTCGGGGGCACGCTGACGCTGGGGCGCACCAACGCGTTCTTTCTCGGTGGCGGCCGCGCGATGCTCAATGCGCTGTATTTTACTGCGGAAGAGCTGGGCATCGATATCCTGTACGACGCGCCGGTCACGGGGCTGGAGATCGAGGACGGAGTCTTCCTCTCTGCGACGATGACGCAGGCCGGCAAGACGCATCAGGTCCGCGCGCGCACCCTGGTCGCGGCCGCAGGTGGCTTCGAGTCCAACATCGAGTGGCTGAAGGAATATTGGGGCGCGGCCGCCGACAACTTCCTCATCCGCGGCACGCCGTATAACCGCGGCGACGTGCTCAAGATGCTGTTGAACGCCGGTGTGCAGGAGACCGGTGATCCGACGCAGTGCCACGCGGTGGCGATCGACGCGCGCGCGCCGAAGTACGACGGCGGCATCATCACGCGGCTCGATTGCGTCGTCTTCGGCGTGGTCGTCAACAAAAACGCCGTACGCTTCTACGACGAAGGCGAAGACATCTGGCCGAAACGTTACGCCATCTGGGGGCGTCTCGTCGCGCAGCAGCCGGACCAGATCGCCTATATCATCTTCGATGCGTCATCGCTGAATCTGTTCATGCCCTCGCTGTTTCCGCCGATCACGGCGGGTAGCATCCGTGAATTGGCGGGCAAGCTAGAGCTCGACGCCGATGTGCTGGAAAAGACCATCGGCGATTTCAACGCCGGTGTCCGGCCCGGCACCTTCAACCATGCCGACCTCGACGATTGCCGCACCGAAGGCGTGACGCCGCCGAAGACGCATTGGGCGCGCAGGATCGAGACCGCGCCGTTCTATGCCTATCCGGTGCGGCCGGGGATTACCTTCACTTATCTCGGCGTGCGCGTGAATCTGGAATCGCGCATGTTGATGAAGGACGGCAAGCCTGCCGCGAACATGTTCGCGGCAGGCGAGATCATGGCCGGCAATGTCCTCAC
>DATARB010000265.1:0-7574 GCA_036264375.1 Pseudolabrys sp. | reverse complement strand
GGCGTGCGCATCAAGGGCTTCGAAGGCGGCCAGATGCCGCTGCATCGCCGCCTGCCCAAGCGCGGCTTCCGCAACACCGCCTTCGCGGTGTCGCTCAACGAGATCAATCTCGGCAAGGTGCAGACCGCGATCGACGCCGGCCTGCTCGACGCCAGCGGCACGGTCGACGCCGCCGCCATGATCAAGGCCGGCCTGATGCGCCGCGAGAAGGGCGGCGTGAAGCTGCTCGGCGAAGGCGAACTCAAGGCCAAGGTCGAGTTCGCCGTGTATGGGGCCTCCAAGTCGGCAATTGCCGCGGTCGAGAAGGCGGGCGGTTCGGTGAAGATCCTGGCGCCGGCGGCGGAAGAGGCCGACTCGGAGCCCAAGGGCAAGAACAAGCGCAAGGCGAAGGCCGACGCCGAGTGATTTCGCCGCAACGGATCGCCCGCGGCCGCGGGCGATCGTGTCAATCTTGCGGCTACCGTTTTGTATGAGTGAGCTTATCTAGAAGACCGTGACTGCTGAATGCCCCGCGCGGGCCGGGCATGACAGCCGATGATAGGGCCGGGCGGCAGGAGCGACTGATGGTTTCGGCAGCGGAACAACTGGCGGCCAATCTCAACTTCTCGGCACTGGCGAAAGCCGACGAGCTCAAGAAGCGCATCTGGTTCACGGTTGGCGCGCTGCTCGTCTATCGTCTCGGCACCTACATTCCGCTGCCCGGTATCGACCCGGCCGCCTGGGAACAGATCTTCAACACCCAGTCCGGCGGCATCCTCGGGATGTTCAACATGTTCTCCGGTGGCGGCATCCACCGGATGGCGATTTTCGCCCTGAACATCATGCCCTACATCTCCGCCTCGATCATCATCCAGTTGATGACGACGGTGTCGCCGACGCTCGAAGCGCTCAAAAAAGAGGGCGAGTCGGGCCGCAAGATCATGAATCAGTACACGCGGTATCTGACCGTGGTGCTGGCGGCGTTCCAGGCCTACGGCATCGGCGTCGGCCTTCAGGGCACCGGCAATGTCGTGTCGAGCCCCGGCATCTTCTTCCTGCTGTCGACCACGATCACGCTCACCGGCGGCACCATGTTCCTGATGTGGCTCGGCGAGCAGATCACCTCGCGCGGCATCGGCAACGGCATTTCACTGATCATCCTGTCGGGCATCGTCGCGCAACTGCCGTCGGCGATCGCCGGCACCCTCGAGCTCGGCCGCCAGGGCGCACTGTCGACCGGCCTCATCCTGGTCGTGATCGTGATGGCGGTCGCCGTGATTGCCTTCATCGTCTTCATGGAGCGCGCGCAGCGCCGCCTGCTGATCCAGTATCCCAAGCGCCAGGTCGGCAACCGCATGTTCGAGGGCCAGTCCTCGCATCTGCCGCTCAAGCTGAACACCTCGGGCGTGATCCCGCCGATCTTCGCCTCGTCGCTGCTGTTGCTGCCGACCACGGTCGCCAACTTCAACGCGGGTGGCGGGCCCGGCTGGCTCACCACGATCACGACGCTGCTCGGCCACGGCCGGCCGCTGTTCCTGATCCTCTACATCGCGCTGATCGTGTTTTTCGCCTTCTTCTACACGGCGGTCGTCTTCAACCCGACCGAGACCGCGGATAACCTCAAGAAGCACGGCGGATTCATTCCCGGCATCCGGCCGGGCGAGCGCACGGCCGAGTACATCGACTATGTGCTCTCGCGCATCACGGTGATCGGCGCGCTCTACCTCGCCATCGTCTGCCTGATTCCGGAAATCCTCATCTCCTACGCGGCGGTGCCGTTCTATTTCGGCGGCACCTCGCTTCTGATCGTGGTCAGTGTCACCATGGACACGGTGGCGCAGATCCAGGGCTATCTGCTGGCGCATCAATACGAAGGTTTGATCAAGCGGTCTAAGTTGCGGGGGCGCAATAAATGAGATTGATCCTGCTCGGCCCGCCGGGGGCGGGGAAGGGCACGCAAGCGCAGCGGCTGGTCGAAAAGCACGGGATCGTGCAGCTTTCGACCGGTGACATGCTGCGTGCCGCGGTTGCGGCCGGTTCGCCGGTCGGGCTGCAGGCCAAGGCCATCATGGACCGCGGCGAACTGGTGCCGGACGAGGTGGTGGTCGCGATCATCGCCGACCGGATCGATCAACCGGATGCCAAGCGCGGCTTCGTCCTTGACGGATTCCCGCGCACCGTGAAGCAGGCCGAGGCGCTCGAGCATCTATTGGCCGAGCACCACATGGAACTCGACGGCGTGATCGAGCTGAAGGTCGACGAGGGCATCCTGCTCAAGCGCATCGAGAAGCGCGTGGCGGAGATGGTCGCGCGCGGTGAAAAGGTCCGCGCCGACGACAATCCAGAGGTGTTGAAGGGGCGGCTCGAAGCCTATCGTAAGCTGACGGCGCCGCTGACGCATCACTATGCCGACACCGGCGCGCTCAAGACTGTCGACGGCATGGCGCCGATCGACGAGGTCACCGAGGCCATCGACGGCCTCCTGAGCCCCGCCAAGCCCAAACGTGCCGCCCGCAAACCTGCCAAGGCCAAAGCGGGCAAAACGGCCGCCAAAAGCGCTGCAAAGCCGGCCGCCAAGGCCAAATCGTCCAAGAATCGCAGCAAAGCCGGGGTCAAGAAAGGCCGCGCCAAGGCGTCGGCGCGCCGCGCCCCGGGTTCCAAAGCTCGTACCTCCGGCCGCAAGCTGGCTCGCAAGGCCGCCCGCGGTAAGTCTAAGTCGGGACAGCGCAAATCCCGGGCGAAAGGGAGGTTGACGAGAGCGCGATGAATCCCTTAATAAGCAGCGCATTCAAGAGTTTGACGCGATGCCGGGCCCCGGAGTGGCGGGACCAGGTGTCGTGTTACGTTTTGTGCTATACCCTTGATGGGGCAGCAAGATTCGGCGCGCGCCGCGCGCCTGGCCGTTAACAGGAGAGCAATCCGTGGCTCGTATCGCGGGCGTGAATCTACCGACCAACAAGCGCGTCTTGATCGCGCTTCAGTACATCCATGGCATCGGGCCCAAGATCGCCAAGGATATCATGGCGAATCTCAGCCTCCCGGAGGAGCGGCGCGTGTCGCAGCTCTCCGATTCCGAGGTGCTCCAGATCCGTGAATTGATCGACCGCGACTACATGGTCGAGGGTGACCTGCGCCGCGAAGTGTCGATGAACATCAAGCGGTTGATGGACCTGGGCTGCTACCGCGGCCTGCGCCATCGCAAGGGTCTGCCGGTCCGCGGCCAGCGCACGCATACCAATGCGCGCACCCGCAAGGGCCCGGCCAAGACCATCGCCGGCAAGAAGAAAACCGCCTGATAACCGAATGGCCCGCGCCTGACGGCAGGCTGGCGGGCGCGAAAGGATTTGAGAATGGGTAAGGAAGCCACCCGCGTCCGCCGGCGCGAACGTAAGAACATCGCGTCGGGCGTGGCGCATGTGAATGCGTCGTTCAACAATACCATGATCACCATCACCGACGCGCAGGGCAACACCATCGCCTGGTCGTCGGCTGGTACCATGGGCTTCAAGGGGTCGCGCAAGTCGACGCCTTACGCTGCGCAGGTCGCGGCCGAGGATGCCGCCAAGAAGGCGCAGGAACACGGCATGCGCACCCTCGAGGTCGAGGTGTCGGGGCCGGGTTCGGGCCGTGAGTCGGCGCTGCGCTCGCTGCAATCGGCCGGTTTCACCATTACTTCCATCCGCGACGTGACCACCATTCCGCACAATGGTTGTCGGCCGCGGAAGCGTCGTCGCGTGTGATGTCGCGTTTCGCGGGCGCGGCGCGCGCCCGCTGCTGCCGCTGATTTTTCCCCACACGGCGGGTGGGGTTTGCGCGAGGCCGTCATGCCCGCGCCGCTGAAAAGGTGAAGACGTGATCCAGAAAAATTGGCAGGAATTGATCAGGCCGAACAAGCTCCAGGTGACCGCCGGGTCCGACCCGGCGCGGCTCGCGACGGTGATCGCCGAGCCGCTCGAGCGCGGCTTCGGCGTGACGCTGGGCAATGCCCTGCGTCGCATTCTCTTGTCCTCGCTGCAAGGCGCGGCGGTGCAGTCTGTGCACATCGATGGCGTGCTGCACGAGTTCTCCTCGATCGCCGGCGTGCGCGAGGATGTCACCGACATGGTCCTCAACATCAAGGACATCGCCATCAAGATGCAGGGCGAAGGCCCCAAGCGCATGGTGGTGAAGAAGCAGGGTCCCGGCACCGTCACCGCCGGCGACATTCAGACCGTCGGCGACGTCGTCGTGCTCAATCCGGATCTCGTGCTGTGCACGCTCGACGAGGGCGCCGAGATCCGCATGGAGTTCACGGTGAACACCGGCAAGGGCTACGTCCCGGCCGAGCGTAACCGTCCCGAGGACGCGCCGATCGGCCTGATCCCGGTCGACAGCCTTTATTCGCCGGTGCGCAAGGTCTCCTACAAGGTCGAGAATACCCGCGAGGGGCAGATCCTCGACTACGACAAGCTGACGATGAGCATCGAGACCAACGGCGCGGTTACGCCGGAAGATTCGCTCGCTTATGCGGCGCGCATCCTCCAGGACCAGCTCAACGTCTTCGTGAACTTCGAAGAGCCGCGCAAGGAGCAGGCCGCGGAGGCCATTCCGGATCTCGCGTTCAACCCGGCCTTCCTCAAGAAGGTGGACGAGCTCGAGCTGTCGGTGCGTTCGGCCAACTGCCTGAAGAACGACAACATCGTCTACATCGGCGATCTCGTTCAGAAGACCGAAGCCGAGATGCTGCGTACGCCGAACTTCGGCCGCAAGTCGCTCAACGAGATCAAGGAAGTGCTGGCGCAGATGGGCCTGCATCTCGGCATGGAAGTGCCGGGCTGGCCGCCGGAAAACATCGAAGAGCTCGCCAAGCGCTTCGAGGATCACTACTAGGCTTGAGTTACTGAAATTGAGACTCGGTCGTGGCCAGGATCTTCGGCCACGACTGTCTGGGCGAACGCAGGAAGCCCACCTGCACACAGCGTCCGACGAACCGTCGTGACACACAGTACAGAGGATTAGATCAATGCGTCACGGCAAGGTTCACCGCAAGCTGGGCAAGAAGCCGGCCCATCGCCGCGCCATGTTCGCCAACATGGCCGCGAGCCTGATCAAGCACGAGCAGATCATGACGACGCTGCCGAAGGCGAAGGAGCTTCGCCCGGTGGTGGAGAAGCTGATCACGCTCGGCAAGAAGGGCGATCTCGCCGCACGCCGTCAGGCGATCTCGGAAGTGCGCGATGTGCCGATGGTCAAGAAGCTCTTCGAGGTTCTGGCACCGCGCTACAAGGAGCGTCACGGCGGCTACACCCGCATCATGAAGGCGGGTTTCCGTTACGGCGACAACGCGCCGCGCGCGGTGATCGAGTTCGTCGACCGCGACGTCGATGCCAAGGGCCTCGACTCCGGCCCGGTGCAGGCGAAGGCTGGCGAAGAGGCGACCGCCTCGGCCTAAATCCGCGACGTTCACATCCGAATACGAAAAGGGCGGCGCCACCAAGCGCCGCTCTTTTTCATTTCAATCAACAAGGTGAGACCTCTCGGTCGTGATGCCCGGCTTCACGCCGGGCATCCACGTCTTGCTTCCTTTCAGCGGGACAAGACGTGGATGGCCGGGACAAGCCCGGCCATGACGTCTCATCGAGTCGTCGGTGACGAAAATTTCTAGCGTGCGATTGCTTTTGATCGAAGCCGTTCCAAAGCAAAATCGGCCGTGGCCGACGAAGGTTAGATCGGGCCACGGCCGGGGCAGGCGCAAACCTGCGAGAAGATGGTGATGAACCGCAGGCTTGCGCCGGCTTTCTCTTGGCTGACCGCCGGAGTGGGCATCACTCCGCCGGCTTTGCCAATTGCGCCGCTCATCCGGCTTGCGCGGGAACGAGTGGCTCAGGCTGTGATTGGTGCCGGTTCAGAACACCAACTTGCAGCCGCGTAGCGGAGACCGCCCGATGGGGCGGCCTCTCTGGTTTTTGAGTCCAACTTCCAGCGGCCTTAGCCGGTGGCGCGAGACGAACTTCGCTGACCTTTAGAACCGGAAACGAAGTCCAGCCGTCGGAGCGAAATTGTTCGTGTAGAGATAGCCGTTCGCCAGTCCGTTGTGCACTTCCGAGTACATCATGCCGGCGTAGGCATCGAACTTCTTCGCGAACTGCCAATCGACGTTGAACGAGAACGCATCCAGCGTGCCGGCGCACGTCGATAGCGAGTTATTGTCGCAGTACGTCTTGCCGTAGCTGTTCTGGTCGTAGTGGTAGTAGGCGATGCCGGCATCGAGCGTTTTGGTGAAGGCGTATCTCGCGCCGGTCCACATGATTTGCAGATGCTCATCGTTGGGGAAGGCGGCCGAATTGATATTTTGGGGAAGGACAGCGATCCCGGCAATGTCGGTAAAGCCCGTCGTCATGGGATCGCTTGGATTTGCGAACGAGATGAACTCGTAGCCGGCGAACAATTTGAGCTTCTGGACACTGTACTTGGCCAGCAGCATCACGCTGTTGTCGTCGGAAATGGTGGCGCCCAGAGTGTCGGGATTTGCCGTATACGCCGCCCCGGACAGCGCTGTCGATTTCACCGCGCCCTTGTCGTAGGTATAGATCGCGTCGAGGGAGAGCTTGCCGGAAGCGCCGAGATCAAAATCCTTTCCGATCTGGAGTCCGTACTCGCCCTGCGTTGCGTTATTCTCCTGGTAGCCGCCGATCTGCGTCATGGCTCCCACCCGGAACCAGTTGTCGCCGATATCGGCGCGGTATTTGATCGCCGTCGAAACTCTGGCGTCTTCAGTATCGCCGCCGCCAACGGCCGTTCCCTGCCAGCCGATCACCGAGAAAGCATAAGAACCGCCCATCGGGTCGTAAGCATTGACGCCGTCGAGTTCGAGCGAGTTTTGCCGGCCGACGGTCAGCGTGCCGTACTTCGCTGAGCTCAAGCCGGCATAACCGACTGAATTGTAAAACTGGCCCGCTCGGCTCGAGTCGGCGTTCGATGATTGGTTGGCGGCCGACACGCCGTTGTTGTCGAGAAGAGACTCGGGGCCGTTGGCCGCGCGCAGAGAGTACGGGTCGAACCCGAAATTCACATCAAAGACGAAATTCAATCCAGGCGCGATGGATTCGTTTCCCTTGATGCCGACGTTCGACTGAGAGAGGCCATTGGGCGTGAGATACCAGCCGGCCCGATTGCCGTTCTTCTGCACGAGTTCTTCGACGCCGGTAACGATACTCGAATTGAACGGCGCGCCATGGGTCTCGTACCCGCCACCGACGTCGATCGTGCCGTACACGGTGATGCCATAGTAGCTCAGCGGGCAATCGGTGGCGAAAAACTGGTCGACGCTGGTGCACGACGGTGTCGGCGTCGGCGCCGACGACGGAGGAGCTTTAGTGTACGGAGTCAAATCCGCCGCGTGTGCCGCGCCGCAGAGCGCGAGCACCCCGACCGCGCATGAAAGCCTCAACTGACTTTTGGTCATCGTAGTCCCTGTGTGTGTTGCCCCGCCACATCGGTCTTCGTCACACAGGCATAAGGATCCGTTCGGCGGCGCGCCCCGCGCCGCACGTTGAAAACAGACCCCCCCAAGGTTGAGCGAAGCCGAAGCAACGGACGTCGTGTCCGAACGCTTT
>DATARB010000096.1:0-8412 GCA_036264375.1 Pseudolabrys sp. | reverse complement strand
CTCGAACACCGCCTCGATGATCAGGTCGCAGTCCTTCAGCGCCGCGTAGTCCGGCGTCGGCGTGATCTTCTCGAGCAGCGCATCGCGCTCGGCGCCCTTCATGCGGCCCTTCATCACGCGGTCGCTCAGCGCCTTGTGCAGGCCGGCCTTGCCCTTGTCCGCCGTCTCCTGGTCGTGATCGATGAGCACCACGTCGAGCCCCGCCGCCGCGCTCACCTGCGCGATGCCGGCGCCCATGAAGCCGGCGCCAACGATTCCGATCTTCTTCAGCGTCGAGGCCGGTTCGGCCGCCGGCCGGCGCGCGCCCTTGTTCAAGTCCTGCATCGACACGAACAGCGAGCGGATCATTGCCGCGGCTTCCGGCGTGCGCAGGATCTTGGCGAACCAGCGCGACTCGACGCGTAGCGCGGTGTCCATGTCCAATTGCAGGCCTTCGTAGACGACCTGGAGGATCGCGCGTGCGGCGGGGTAGTTGTCGTAGGTCTCGCGGCGGTAGATCGCGTTCGCGGCCGGGAAGGTCATCATGCCGGCCTTCGAATAGACGAGGCCGCCGGGCAGCTTGAACCCCTTCTCATCCCACGGCTTCACCGCCTTGCCGCCGGCCTTGATCCAATCTTTCGCCGTCTTAACGAGATCGGCCTGCGGCACGACCGCGTCGACGAGCTTCATTGCCTTGGCGCGATCGGTTTTGAGCTGATCGCCTTTGAGGAGGAATTGCAGCGCATCGGCCGGCTGCAGCATGCGCGCGATGCGCTGCGTGCCGCCGGCGCCGGGGAACAGGCCGATCTTGATCTCGGGCAGACCGAGCCGCGTCTTCGGATTGTCGGCGGCGACACGATGATGACAGGCGAGCGCAAGCTCGAAGCCGCCGCCCATCGACGTGCCATTGAGCGCGCAGACGAAGGGCTTGCCGCAGGTCTCCAGGCGGCGATAGAGCAGCGAGAGCTTGCGGCTTTCTTCGAACACGTATTTCGCGGCCGCCTCTTCACCCTGGTTGCGCACCATATCGGCGTAGGCCGCGCCCATGCCTTCGAGCATCGCGAGGTCGGCGCCGCCGCAGAACGCCTCCTTGCCGGAGGTGATGACCGCGCCTTTGATCGCCTTGTCGCTTGCGACCTGCTCGACGAGCTTCGCGAGCTCCTCGATGGCGTTCATCGTGATGACGTTCATCGAGCGGCCCGGCATGTCCCAGGTGATGAGCGCAATGCCGTCTGAGTCGATGTCGAGCGTGAAGTCGGTCATGGATCAGCCTCTTCCTTTCTTCACCTCTCCCATAGGGAGAGGTCGGCGAGCACAGCGAGCCGGGTGAGGGGTTACAGTATATCGAGGATCCTTGACCCCCTCACCCCAACCCTCTCCCCAGTCGAAGTCGGATATATCCGACTTCGACCGCTTGATAGTGCCGAACTCGGGTGAACCCGAGTTCGGTGGGGAGAGGGAGCCCGCCCTTCCGCGTGGCAGCATCGTCAACTCAATACGGCTCGCCGCTCTTGTGCAGATAGCGGCGGGTCTTGGCATCACGTTCCAGCATCAGATCGACGTCGGGATAGTGCACCCGCTCCTCCGCCGAACGGGTGCCGACTTCGAAGTATACAGCGTCGCGGTCCGAGCGATTGACCAGGCGATGCGCATTGCCGCTGTTGGCCTTGAAGCCGGCGGCATCGCCCGCCTTGAGCACCACCTCGCCATCATTCTCAATCAGCACCAGCTCGCCTTCCAACATGAAGATGAACTCGTCTTCCAGCTCGTGATAATGCCGGAGCGACGACGCCGAACCCGGCGCGATGCGCGTGATGTTGACGCCGAATTGCGTGAGGCCGATGACATCGCCCAGCGCCTGCTTGTGGCGTCCGGCGCATTCGGCCTGGAATTCCGCCGGATAGAAGGTGCCGCTCTTCACCGGCACCTTGGCGATGTCGACCTTGGGCATTTCCTTCCCCTTGCCTCTCTTCACCTCTCCCCGCTTGCGGGGAGAGGGAAAAGCCTACACCCGCTCGATAATCGTCGCAGTCCCCATGCCCGCACCGATGCAGAGAGTGATCAGTGCCGTCGATTTGCCGGTGCGCTCCAGTTCATCGAGCGCGGTGCCGAGGATCATCGCGCCTGTGGCCCCTAACGGATGCCCCATGGCGATGGCGCCGCCATTGACGTTGACCTTGGCCGGATCAATCTCGAAAGCCTGCATGTAGCGCAGCACCACCGACGCGAAGGCCTCGTTGATCTCGATGAGATCGATGTCATTCAGCGACATCCCGGCCTTCTTCAGCACCTTCTGCGTCACGTCGATTGGGCCGGTGAGCATGATCGCCGGCTCCGAGCCGATATTGGCAAAAGCCTTGATGCGTGCCCGCGGCCTCAAGCCCGCGCGGCTGCCTGCTTCCTTGCTGCCGATCAGCACGGCCGCGGCGCCATCGACGATGCCCGAGGAATTGCCGGCATGATGCACGTGGTTGACCGCCTCGATTTCGGGATGCGCCTGCACGGCGACGGCGTCGAAGCCGCCCATCTCGCCCATCTGCACAAAGGACGGCTGCAGCGCCGCGAGCGTCTGCATCGTCGTGGATGGTCGCATGTGCTCGTCTTTATCGAGGATGGTGAGGCCGTTGACGTCCTTCACCATCATCACCGATTTCTTGAAGCGGCCTTCGTCCCAGGCCTTGGCCGCGCGCTTCTGGCTTTCGACCGCGTAAGCGTCGACGTCGTCGCGTGAGAACCCGTATTTGGTAGCGATCAGATCGGCCGAGATGCCTTGCGGCAGGAAGTAAGTTTCCACCGCGATGGTGGGATCGACCGGCCAAGCGCCGCCCGAGGCGCCGATGCCGACGCGGCTCATGGATTCGACGCCGCCGCCGATGGTCATCTCATGCTGGCCGGACATGATCTCCGCCGCGGCGAAGTTGACCGCGTCGAGACCCGAGGCGCAGAAGCGGTTGATCTGCACCCCCGGCACGCCATCGCCGTAGCCGGCGACCAGCGCTGCCGCACGGGCGATGTCGCCGCCCGCCTCGCCGACCGGATCGACGCAGCCCAGGACCACGTCGTCGATCTGCGTGGTATCGAGATTGTTGCGGTCGCGTACGGCGGCGAGCGTCTGCGCCGCGAGATTGAGCGCGGTCACCTCGTGCAGCGAACCGTCGGCCTTGCCGCGTCCGCGTGGCGAGCGGACAGCGTCGTAGATGAATGCGTCGGGCATGGATCCCTCCTCGTCATTCCGGGGCGCGTGGGCAGCACGCGAACCCGGAATCCAGCGACAATTTCGAAGCGTTCGTCGTAGCCCTGGATTCCGGGTTCGCCACTTCGTGGCGCCCCGGAATGACAGGAGAATTACAAATTCCGCGCTCTCAGTCGTCATGCCCGGCTTTATGCCGAGCATCCACGTCTTGCTCTCTAAGGTAAAGACGTGGATGGCCGGGCCAAGACCGGCCATGACGGATAATTTGCGGCACTTCCGCTCATTACAAACTCCGTGCGATCAGCAGCTTCATGATCTCGTTGGTCCCCGCGTAGATGCGCAGCACCCGCGCGTCGCGGTAGAGCCGCGAAATCGGATATTCGTCCATGTAACCATAGCCGCCGAACAATTGCAGGCAGCGGTCGATCACTTTGCCTTGCGTGTCGGTCAGCTTGTACTTGGCCATCGAGGCGGTCACGGTGTCGAGCTTGCCCTCGACAAGCTGGCCGATGCAATGGTCGAGAAACACCTTGGCGATGGTAGTCTCGGTCTTGCACTCGGCGAGCTCGAACTGCGTATTCTGGAAGTCGATGATCGCCTTGCCGAAAGCCTTGCGCTGCTTGACGTAGTCGATGGTCAGCGCCAGCGCCCGCTCCATCATCGCCACCGCATGCACCGCGACGATGAGACGCTCCTGCGGCAACTCCTTCATCAACTGGTAGAAGCCCTGGCCTTCTTCGGTGCCGAGCAAATTCTCCGCGGGCAAACGCACGTCGTCGAAGAACAGTTCCGAGGTGTCGGCCGAATCCATGCCCAACTTCTTGAGCTTGCGGCCGCGGCGGAAGCCGGGCGCGTCGTCGGTCTCGACCACCAGCAGCGAGGTGCCCTTGGCACCAGCGCTCGCGTCGGTCTTGGCGACGACGACGATGAGATTGGCGTGCTGGCCATTGGTGATGAAGGTTTTGGCGCCGTTGAGCACGTAGCCGTTGCCCGACTTCTCGGCCTTGGTGCGCACGCCCTGCAAATCGGAGCCGGTGCCTGGCTCGGTCATGGCGATGGCGCCGACCAACTCGCCGGTGGCGAGCTTGGGCAGCCAGCGCTGCTTCTGCTCTTCGGTGCCGTAATGCAGGATATAGGGCGCAACGATGCCGGAATGCAGCGGCGCGCCGAAAGTGTCGAAGCCGGCGAGCGAGAATTCGCGGTTGATCACGGCCTCATGCGCAAAGGTGCCGCCGGCGCCGCCGTATTCCTCGGGCATCGACGCGCAGAGGAAACCGGCGCTGCCAGCCTTGGTCCACACATCGCGTTCGTAGATGCCGGCCTCGTGCCAGCGATCGACATGGGGCGCGAATTCATTCCCGATGAAGCGCCGCGCCTGCTCTTCGAGCAGGACGAGGTCTTCGGTCATCCACGGCGGACGGGGGAGGTTGAGGGCGTCCATTTTCCGGCGGTTCTGGGCGACTCGTGGGGCGTACAATAGTGCGGGCGTGTGACAAGCGCGAGGGGCCTTTCCCCTCCCCTGGAGGGCCCTCCAGGGAGGAGGGGAAGAGAATGTGTGGCGCACAATGCGCAAACCCTACTTCGGCGACCCGCGCGGCGGATCCTTGACCTTCTCCATTTTGTCGAACTCGACATTCTGGACAACGCCGCCGACCTTCTCGACGCGGCGGACATAGACGGTCTGCACGATGTCGCGCGTTTCCGGATCGATCGAGATTGGCCCGCGCGGGCTTTCCCAGGCCATGCCCTTGGCGGCGGTGATGAGCGACTCGCCGTCGGCCTTGCCGCCGGTCTTTTTCAGCGCGGCGTAGATCAACTCCATGCCGTCCCAGCCGCCGATAGAGAAGACATCGGGGTTGCGCTTGAACTCGTCGTTATAGGCCTTCACGAAGGCCTTGTTCTTCGCCGAGTCATGCGTCCAGCCATAATGGAAGACGGTGATAATGCCGAGGCCAGCGTCGCCCATGCTCTTGAGCGCGTTGTCGTCCATGGTGATCTCGCCCTGCCCCATAATCTTGATTTTCTTCGGGTCCATGCCGCGTTCGGCCAGCGCCTTGGCAAAAGCGGGCGGCTGCGCGCCGCCGGGGATGAAGACGAAGATGGCTTCCGGGTTCAAATCCTTCGCGCGCTGCACGAAGGCGGAGAAATCCGGGCTGGCGACCGGCATGCGTACCGAGCCGAGCACTTCGCCGCCGGCGGCTTTGAACCCGGCCTGGAACCACGTTTCGGCGTCGATGCCGGGGCCATAGTCCGACACCATGGTGTACACCTTGCGCGCGCCGTTCTTGTAGGCCCACTGGCCAAAGGCATTTTCAAGCTGTGGAATGGTCAGCGAGACGCGCGCCATGTAGGGCGACTTGGTGATGATGATCGAGGTAGCCGCGTTCATCACCACCATGAACTTCTTGGCTTCGGCGGAAACGTCGGCCGCGCCGAGCGCTTCCGGCGGCAGCGTGAAGCCGGCGATGATGTCGACCTTGTCACGCACGACCAGTTCCTGCGCCAGGCGTTTGGCGACATCGGGATTGGGACCGCCGGTATCCTTGCGGATCAACTCGATCTTCTTGCCGGCGACGCTGTCGCCGTGCTGCTTGATGTAGAGCTTGATTGCATTGTCCATCTGCGCCGCGGTGTCGGCGAACTGGCCGGAATAGGCCATGATCAGCCCGATCTTGACGGTATCCTGCGCGTAAGCCGAGGATGCAGCGAGCAGTGCCGCGGCAATAATCAGAAGCGTCCTTCGCATGACCTTCCTCCCTGGAGCCGTTTCGTTGGGCGACGGCTTGCGCACGAGACTAACCGCAATAGGCAGGCACGTCACGGAGGCGCCAAGGTGTTGAAATTCGCAATTTTCGATCATCTCGACAGCAATGGGACAGCGTTGGGGCCGTTCCTCGAGGAACGCTTGCGCCTGCTCGAACATATCGAGGCCAGCGGTTTCCACGCCTTCCAACTCGCCGAGCACCATTCGACGCCGCTCGGAATGGCCTTCAGCCCGAGCGTCTTCCTGAGCGCGGCCATTCAGCGCACGCGCAAAATTCGGCTGGGACCGCTGGTCTATGTACTGCCGCTGCATCATCCGCTGCGGCTCTATGAAGAGATCTGCATGCTTGACCATATGAGCGGCGGGCGGCTGATCGTCGGCGTGGGCCGCGGCGGCGCGCTGCTCGAGCATCAGCGGTTTGGCATCGATCCTCACACCGCACCGGCCATGTATCACGAGGCCTTCGCCGTGCTGATGCGTGCGTTCGAAAGCGACGTGCTCGACTTCGACGGCGAGTTCTACAATTACAAGGATTACGTCGTGCAGGCGAAGCCGGTGCAACGGCCGCATCCGCCGGTCTGGTACGGCGCGCCCAACGCCGAGGCGATCGGCTGGGCGGCGGCGAACAATATCAACGTCGTTTCGCTTGGGCCGGCGGCGCGAGCCCGCGCCATCTCGGATCGCTATCGCCTGGAGTGGACGAAGTTCGGGCGCGACGCGGCGAGCCTACCCGGCATCGGCATTACGCGGCATGTTGTTGTCGCCGACACCGACGCAGAGGCGAAGCTGATTGCCCACGCGGCCTATCCGCGCTGGCGCGACGCGATGGATTTCATCTGGCGGCGTTCGGGCGTCGACTTCACGTTGAAGGAGATTTACCCGGCCGACTTCGCGGCGCTGGCGGCAATAGGCCATGGCATTGCCGGCTCGGTCGCGACCGTGCGGGACTATATCGCGCGACTGCAAGACGAGACCGGCGTCAACACGGTGCTGTGCCAGATGGTATTCGGCGACATGCGCTTCGACGATGCGGCGCGATCGATCGAGTTGTTCGGACGCGAGGTGATTCCGCAGTTTTCGTGAGACGCGCGCCGCGAGCACGGCGTGCTCCCTCTCCCGGCGAGCGGGGGGAGGTGGGCCGTGCCTGGATCGTGGGCGTCAGCGATGCTACCAACGCGGAGAAGCCGGGTCTCACACCATGAATGCGTCAGCGCCCGAAGCGCCTGAGTCGCCCTATGCCTGGCTGCGGCTTTGCACGGCCGTGGCGCTGTCGACCATCGGCGGCGTCGGCATGTGGTCGGTGGTGGTGGCGCTGCCCGCGATCCAAGGCGATTTCGGCGTCGACCGAGCCGCGGCCTCTCTCCCCTACACGCTCGGCATGATCGGCTTCGCCGGCGGCGGCGTGTTGATGGGACGGCTGGCGGACCGTTACGGCGTCGCCTTGCCGTCGGTGCTCGGCGCGGTGATGCTGTCGCTCGGCTATATCGCCTCCGCCCTGTCGCCCACCCTTTGGCTGGTTGCGCTGGCGCAAGGCGCGCTGATCGGCGTCGGCTGCTCGGCCACCTTCGGCCCGCTGATGGCCGACATCTCGCACTGGTTCGTGCGCCGGCGCGGCATCGCCGTCGCCATCGCCGCCGCCGGCAATTACGTCGCTGGCACGGTGTGGCCGCCGGTGGTGCAGCATTTCATCGCCGCCTACGGCTGGCGCGCGACGCATATCGGCATCGGCCTGTTCTGCGTGGTGACGATGCTGCCGCTGGTGCTGCTGATGCGCCGCACGATCGCCACGCAAGGAAGCGGCACCGCGCAAGCCGTCGCCGCGGCGCGGCGGCAGGCGCAACTGCCGGTGTCGCCGATGACCTTGCAGGTGCTCCTGTGCATCGCCGGTGTAGCCTGCTGCGTGGCGATGGCGATGCCGCAGGTCCACATCGTCGCCTATTGCGGCGATCTCGGCTACGGCGTCGCGCGCGGCGCCGAGATGCTGTCGCTGATGCTCGGCTTCGGCATCATCAGCCGCGTCGGCTCCGGCTTCATCGCCGACCGCATCGGCGGCGTGCGCACGCTGCTGCTCGGCGCGGTGCTGCAAGGCGTCGCGCTGGTGCTCTACACGCTGTTCGACGGCTTGACGTCGCTCTATGTGATCTCGGCGCTGTTCGGCCTGTTCCAGGGCGGCATCGTGCCGAGCTACGCCATCATCGTGCGCGAATACTTCGCGCCACGCGAGGCCGGCACCCGGATCGGCATCGTCATCATGGCGACCCTGTTCGGCATGGCGCTCGGCGGCTGGATGTCGGGCGCGATCTTCGACCATTCTGGTTCCTACCGCGCCGCCTTCGCCAACGGCATCGGCTGGAACCTGCTCAACGTGACGATCGCGACGTGGCTCTTGCTGCGCAGCCGGCAGAAGGGGCGCGTGGCGTTTGCTTGACCAAACGCTTGGCAAGCTTGATCTGATCGCGAACGTTTCCATCGTCGG
>DATARB010000229.1:0-17763 GCA_036264375.1 Pseudolabrys sp. | reverse complement strand
CGCGAAATGCTCACGATGATCGAGGGGCTTCAGTCCATCAATCGGAGCATTTTGAATCGACTGCGGCCGATGGCGCTCGGTCAGGTTCCTGTCGTTGAGTTACTGTCCGCGCTCGTGGGAGAACGCGCGGGCCAGCACCCTGAGCTTCCCATCGCGTTTTCCAGCGCCGGTCTGCTCCCCAGCTATGGCGAGTCGATCGATTTGACCCTCTACCGCTGTGTGCAAGAGGGCCTCACCAATATTGCCCGTCACGCCAAGGCCAAGCGCGCCTCCGTCACGATCACGCACAGGAACGACTTAGCCTGCACGGAGGACAACGCGGCGCAGCTCACCCTCACCATCGCCGATGACGGCCGGGGCATCGACACTCACGTGCAAAAAGGCATCGGCATGCAAGGCATGCAGGAGCGGGTCCAGGCGCTCGGCGGCGAATGCCGTTTTGAAGCCACGGCCGGGAAGGGCACCCTTCTCCGCATCCATATTCCAGTACCTGCCGCGATATCAGCCCAATCGACGCCGGGGTCATCACGCGCATGAGTGCCAGCGTCCTGATCGTCGACGATCACCCGATCCTCCTGCAAGGATGCCGGCGGATGCTGGAGGAGATGGGGATCGCGACGGTGATGGAGGCGCGCGACATCGTCGCCGGATATCGGCTCTATCGGCGCCATTCACCCGACATGACGATCATCGATCTGTCGTTCCAGGGCAACAGCCTCGCCGGTTTGACGCTGGTCCAACGCATCAAGCGTTACGATCGCAAGGCGCGCGTCCTCGTTCTCAGCATGCACAGCGATCCGATTATCGTGACGCGCGCGCTGCATGCCGGCGCGACGGGCTATGTTACCAAGGATGCGCCGAGCGAAGGCTTATTGAAGGCTGTCGAGCGTGTGCTGAGCGGGCAACCTTATCTCAGCGACGAGCTTGCCAGGAAGATCGCATTTGCGGGCGCCGGCGCTGACCGCGGACCGCTCGCCGAGCTCACGCCGCGCGAATTACAGACCCTCGGCCTCCTGGCCGAGGGCAAGGCCTACGGCTCCATCGCCGCCGATCTCAACGTCAGCTACAAGACCGTCGTCAATACCTGCTGGCAGCTTCGCAACAAGCTCGCGGCAAAGAACCTCCCGGATCTGGTGCGCACGGCGGTGCAGCTTCTCGCGGCGAAATAGGATTACTCCCTCTCGATTGCCAAAACATCCCGGAAAAGATTGCGAGAGTTTCCCGAGACGCGCCTGACGCCGAATTCCTAGAATGGGGCTCGCGGCTTGGCATAGCGGGGTGGCGCTTGACGAAGATCGCAAATGTAATCGCCGTGACTGCCGGCGTGCTTATGACGACGTCGGCCCTGACGCCCCGCAATGCATCGGCACAATCCACGGTGCAATTGCCGCCGATCGACGTCATCGGCACCACCCCGCTGTCGACGTCCCCGTCGCTTATTCCTGGCGAAGGCGGCCCGCCCGACATCACCGGTATCGACCGCGACAAGGTTCCCGCCAACACGCAGACATTGACACCACAAGACTTCGATCACGCCAAATCGATTAGCACCACCGATAGCCTGCTTCTGCGCGTGCCGAGCGTGTTCAACGGCGATACAGCAGGAAATCCCTACCAGCCGGACGTGCAGTTTCGCGGTTTCACCGCATCGCCGACGGTTGGCACGCCACAGGGTCTCGCCGTCTATCAGAACGGCGTGCGCGTCAACGAGGTGTTCGGCGACACGGTGAACTGGGATTTCATCCCGGATTACGCCATCCATCGCTTGGACATCGTGCCGAACGATCCGACTTACGGGCTCAACGCGCTGGGCGGCGCGATCGCCATCCAGATGAAGAACGGTTTCAACTATCACGGCGCAGAGGCGGAAGCGCGCGGCGGCTCCTTCGGACAGAAGGCTTTCACCATGCAGGCCGGTGGGCAGACCGGCAATTTCGCGGCTTATATCGCCGGTGACGCGCTGAACGACAACGGCTGGCGTGATCAGTCGCAGTCGCAGTTGCGGCGCTTTTTCGCCGATATCGGTGCCCACAACGAGACGTCGGAATTCCATGTCAGCTATATGGGCGCGCAGAACAATTTCGGCGCCGCGGCGGCGACGCCCATCCAGCTCTTGGACCAACGTTGGGGCTCGATCTACACCACGCCGCAGACTTATACCAACCGCCTGAATTTCGTGAACGCGAACGGCAGCCACAACTTCAACGACACGCTCAACATCAAGGCCAACGCCTACTATCGCGGATTCAGGCAGAGCCATGACGACGGCAACACCAGCGATGTGGCCGCGTGCGCGGCGGATCCGACGATCCTCTGTCTCGACGACGATCCGCTGAACGGGGGCGGCATCCCCACCTCCATTCTCAACGGCGGTCTGGCGGGCTCCATCGACCGAACGCAAACCAGGGCCAATTCCTACGGCGCGTCGGTGCAACTGACCAGCACGAGCGAGGTTTGGGGCCATCAAAACCACTTCGTGGTCGGGGCAAGTATCGACCACGGCCGCGCCGACTTCCAGGCATCGAGCGAGCTCGGTGTCGTCGGCGGCGATCTCTTCGTCACCGGCACCGGCGTGACCGTCAACCAGCCGAGCGGCCTGGTCGCGCCGGTCGATGTCATCAGCCGCAACACTTATACCGGGTTCTACGCCACCAACACATTCGACGTGACGCAGCAGCTCTCGGTGACCGCCGGCGGCCGCTTCAATATCGCGAACATCCAGCTCGACGATCAAATCGGCACCGATCTGAACGGCACCAATAATTTTCAGCGCTTCAATCCCGTCATCGGCGCGACCTATAAGATCATCCCGCAACTCACGGCCTATGCCGGCTACTCGGAGTCCAATCGCGCGCCGACCCCGTCGGAGCTCGGCTGCGCCGATCCATTGCGTCCGTGCCTGCTCGACAATTTTCTCGTATCCGATCCGCCGCTGCAGCAGGTCGTCGCCCGAACAGTCGAAGCGGGTTTCCGCGGCCGCCACGACCTCGGCGGCAAAAGGACGTTGAGCTGGAATGCCGGCGCCTATTTCACCGAAACGCAAAACGACATCCTGAACACGCCGAGCACGATCACCGGACGCGGATTCTTCCAGAACGTCGGCGGCACCACCCGTGAAGGCGTGGAAGCGGCAGTCAACTACATCGACGACAAGTGGAGCCTGTTCTTGGGCTACAGCTTCATCAACGCGACGTTCAACGACGCCATCTTGCTGTCATCGCCGAACAATCCATTTGCCAACGCGGACGGCCTCATCCAAGTCCAGCCCGGCGATCATCTGCCGTCCATCCCGCAGCACCGCTTCAAGGCAGGCGTGGAATACGTCATTTTCCCCGAGTGGAAAGTCGGAGCCGACCTCGTCGCCTTCAGCGGCCAATATTATGCCGGTGACCAGTCCAACCAAAATCCCAAGCTGCCCGGCTACTGGACGCTCAATCTGCACACCACCTATAAGATCACCAATAACATCGAAGCGTTCGGGCTCGTTCGAAACCTGTTCGACACCCGTTTCTACACTTTCGGCACGTTCTTCGACACGACCGAAGTCCCATTCCTCAACTTGACCGATCCGCGCACGGTCAGCCCGGGCGCGCCCTTCGCAGTTTACGCGGGCCTGCGCGTCAAGTTGTGAGCTGTGACCCGCCGGCTGAACATTCCGGTTCGACGGCGCCAGGGGAATAAATTGGAGTAGCCGCAGTTCGTCCTCTTGACGGAGTAGGTAACGCGCCTACACCGCAATGCTCTCCGCCTGGCAAAGATTGCAATAACATGGACAGTCAGTCCGAGCTTTTGTCGCTCGCGGTTCTCAAGGCAATTAAAGACGGCGAGCTCGATCCGGCCAATGTGTTTGGCGACGGGCCTGTCGGCCCGGGCAAGCAGAGACTGATTTGCAACTCGGTTCCGAAGTCCGGCACCTACCTGCTGGTCGAACTGGCAAAGCTTATGGGATTCGTCGACGTCGGCTTCCATCTTAACACCGATTTTGTGGAGCGTCGGACGACCGACGAGATGACCGATCAGCCGCGTCCTATGCCGTTAATCCTGCAAGTGGCCGGCCTTAAAGACGGACAATGCGCTCCAGCGCATTTCCAGTTCTCATTTGTGGTGGAGAACTACCTTCTCTCGAACACCCGATACAAAATGCTATTCATCATTCGCGACCCACGAGACTTGGTCGTCAGCTGGGTCGACTTCGTTTATTCGTCGAACGCCTACCGCAGTTCAGAATGGAACGCTTATTGTCAGGTCCAGGGGGCTCTCACTTATCCTGACGACGAATCTCGACTCGCCGCGTCGATTGACGGCCTTCTCGCGATGGGACTTGAAGGCTATCTGCCTTGGATGAACTCACCTGCATGCTTAACGGTGAGATTCGAAGATATTTATCGCGAGGTCTGCACGACGGGCTACGGTCCCGAGCTCGAGAAAGTCGCCAAATATATCGGACAACCAATCTCCGACGCATCGGCCGTCCTAGGCAAAGGACGCACTGCGTCTTCACGCCGTCAAACCAAGATTGGCGTATTCAGGGAACGCATGTCCGATAAGAACCTGGCCAGGATCGCTCAGCCGGACTTCCAAAAATTGGTGTTGCAGTTCGGATATCCGGAAATCTAGAGCAAGCTCAGCGCGGGAGCTGCGGTTACCATGGCTGGTGTCCTGAAGCGAGGCGCGTAAGCGCGCGACGGCTCGGCATCTGCCGCCGCCAGGCACACAAGCAGCCCCGCGTGTCAGTCGCTGCGCGGGTGCGTGCTTCCTGCCTAAAATGAAGCCCGCCCGCCGGCGAAGGCTTTCCGGTCAAAACCTGTCGGTTCAAACCGGTACGCAGAACAATGCCGTTTCCGGCGAACGGGCAGCGCTGAAGATCAGATCAGAACTCGGCCGGCAGATAGCCGTTGATTTCGAGGCCGATGCAGATCTCGACGAGAGTTGGTGTCGTCCAAGACATTGGCACTACCTCCTCTTAAAAGTCGTCCCATAGGCAATCAATATTGCCCCACAGGGCATGTAATCACAAGTTGTCATTTTGCCACGCCGCAAGGGTTCCCATGCCGCAATCACAGGAACGACGCGAGCATGGCGACGGCCGCTGCTGGCGCGCAGGACGAGGCACCGGCGCGCGCGTCCGGCGCCACCTCGAGCACGCGATCGAAATCGATGCACTCGCGATCAAGACGCCGCGCCACCTCCCGTAATACCATTGCACCCACCCCAGCCGTGACAATCGGTGCTTCCGGCCCAAGCCCGCCTTGCGACAGCACCAGCATCGCTCCATCGGTGACCGCTCGGACCTGAGCCTCGGCGAACCATCGCGCCACCGCGTCCCACGCTAAATCATCAGCGTCGCCGGCGTCGCGGCCGGCCATGCGGGCGAGCCGCGCCCGCGATGCGGCCACCGTCTTCGGCCTGCCGTCGGCAGTCATCATCTGATCGGCATCATCGGGCAGCGTGCCGAGGATGCGATGCACGTCGGCCATGTTGGCGAAATTCTCGTGAATCAGGCCGGTCCAATGTCCGGCGAAAGGCGCGCGGCTTTCCGTCGCCATAAGGAAGCTGCGCACCAGACCGGTGTAGACGAGTTCACCGGACGTCAGCCGTTCGGCATCTGTATACCCGCGCGCCGCCACCGTGCCGCCGATCACTGGGATGATATCGGTCGTGGTCGATCCCATGTCCACGAAGAGGGCCGAACGCATCGCTTTGCCGACAAGGGAGGCGCTGGCGAACCAGTTGGCGGAGGCGATATCGATGATGTGCAAGGGCGCCTTGTCCGCGCCGACAAACCCGGCGCGGCCTGCATAGAGCGCGACCGGTGCCGGCGCCAGCGCGCGCAGGGCCGCCTCGGTCAAACTGACGACGCCCTCGCTGCGCGAGGCAAAAGTATCCGCCAGTTCGCCTGTCATGGTGATGGCGTGGCGGTCGGCAGTGCCCATCTGCGCCGTCGCCTCGGCGAAGGACTGCGTCAGACGCTCGAGGCCGAGGCGCAAGGGCGACGCCACCTGCACGGTGGCGACGATGCGGCCGTTCTCGGCGCGCGCGGCCTTCAAATGGGCGCCGCCAATATCCCAACCAATCACCACCGCCATCGCACTGTCCCGCGTCGCTCGTTTATAGTGTTGCCTGGAGTGAGTTGCATTTGCGTCAGACCTTGCTCCGCTCATTCCCGCGCAAGCGGGAATCCAGAAAGTACAGGAAAACCGGGCTTTAAGAACTGGGTCCCCGCTTCCGCGGGGACGAGCGGGACGATTCCGGGTAAAAGCAGCACGCGCTAAACTAAACGATGCCGCGCGCGCAGGCGCAACATCGCTCGTTGTGGATGGGAGAAGCATGCACGTCATTCCGGTCATCGACCTCAAGGGCGGCACCGTCGTGCACGCCCGCATGGGCCAGCGCGACAAATATCGGCCGATCGAAACGCCGCTCGCCCCCGGCAGCGATCCGGTCGATGTCGCGCGCGGGCTGATGTCGGTCTATCCCTTCACCACGCTCTATGTTGCCGACCTCGACGCCATCGGCGGCCGCGGCGATAACCGGACGGCGCTGGCGCGCGTCAAGCAGTCTTTGCCGCAGGTGACGCTGTGGGTGGACAGCGGCATCGCCGGGATGGCCGCCGCAATGGACTGGCTGGCGCAGGACTTGGGTCATGTCGTGTTCGGCAGCGAGACGCAGACCGATGTGGACCTCGTACATCGCTTAGCCAAAGACCCGCGCGTGGTGCTGTCGCTCGATTTTCGCGGCGCCGACTTCCAGGGGCCGCCGGAATTGCTGGCGCACCCAGGCTGCTGGCCCGAGCGCGTGATCGCGATGACGCTCGACCGCGTCGGCAGTCATGGTGGCCCCGATCTGGATCGGCTGCGCGCCGTCAAAAGCGCGGCGTGCAAGGTCTACGCTGCCGGCGGCGTGCGCGATGCCGCCGACTTGCAGGCTCTCGCAGAAGCCGGAATCGCTGGAGCATTGATCGCATCCAGCCTTCACAAGGGCCGCCTCACTGCCGAGGATCTCCAAAAGATCGCATGACTGCGTGCGTGCGCGCGCTTACACAAAAGCCACGGAAAGCCGCCCGAGGCGGCTTCCCGTGCGTCGATGATTGCCGCGTTGCGGCTGCCTTCGCTTGAGCGTCATGCGTTTACCTGGACTCGCCCGATCGTCCCCGCGGAAGCGGGGACCCAGCTCTTAAGCCTGATTTCCTGCACTCTCTGGATTCCCGCTTGCGCGGAAATGAGCGGAGCAAGGAGCGACGCAAACACAGTTTGCTTTAGGCGGCGAAGGGATGCTTGACCTGGTCGCGCTTGGCTACGACTTCGGCCACCTTCGGCTCCCCAGCGACCGCGCGGGCGAGCGCTTCCTTGGTGGCGCGATAATTGTAGTCTTGAATTTTCTTGTCGTCGGCCGCTTCCCAGTGAATGAACACGCCGACGCAGACGAACAGATTCTAGGCTTCATCCTGCGGGATTACCCCATCGGCGACGCTGTCGGCGATCGCCTTGGCAACCGCGTGCTGCGCCGGCCCGAACATCTGCACCGCCTGCTTGGCGCCTTTGATCGTGACCTTGTTGAACATAACGGTGGGCGGCTTGGTCATAAGATTGGGCGCGACCACCGCCAGCAGTGACGTGAAGCCATCTTTGTTGTTGGTCAAAGCGTGAGCAAAAGCCGATTCAGCCGCGCTACCGCGTGGCCCGATGATGAGATCGATATGCGCGACCTCATTACCTTCGCCAATGAGAGATTCACCGACACACAATCCCGTAATTTTAGCCATCGCCATCTCCTCCCAAGGAAAAAGACAAAACTCACCGAACGCCAGGACTGCGCCCAGCGGTGCGGCTACCCTTGTTGTCAGCGTCCTGAACTCGGACCGGTTTGCCAGATAGCGGCGGATTTTTTTTCCGCTTCGCAAGTCAAGCACTGTTAAGCCCACTCGGCAAGACACTGCGTAGGCGATGCACGAAGAGCGTCGCCACTGTGAGATCGGCGCTCGTGCCCGGATTTATACCACCGTCTTTGAGTTCTTTGTCCCAGGCGAGGAGTTCGGGGAGAACGTCGTCGAGCCGCGGCGCAGCAAGCGCGCGCACCCGCAGCCATGAGGCCTGACGGCGCACGCGCTCCGCGGCCGTGGCGCCGTGCTTGCGGCAGATATGGCTGTCGGGAAAGGCCGACAGGAAGCCAAGAAAGGTCGCCAACGTTGCCGAACGGCTATCGGGCAGCGCGCCAAGCGCCGCATCGAGCAGCGGCTCGCCGACATCGAATACGTCGGCGAAGTCGGTGACATATTGCCGCGCGATACGATCGCGGCCTGCCGCTTCCGCCATGGCAGCACGCAGCGTCACCGTTGCCGTTGCGTGCACGTCATGGTGTTCGACCTCCCCTAGCCCCGCCGGCGATGCACGCGCGATGGCGCGGAAAGCGGCCGCGGCGTCCTCGACATCGAGCGCGTGCAACACGCGCGCGAGCGCGGCACGCAAATCATGCGGCTGCGACTCTGCCGCAGCTGCGAGGGGCGCACAGAGCAAGAGAATGCCGAGATTGGTGTTGCTGCCGACCACGGCGAACGTCGCTTCGACTGCGGCAAGAATGCGCGTGCCGACAGGCGCGCCGTTCTCGGTCAAGGGGCCCGCCGCGGCCTCGGCGCTGTACAAGAAATCCTGCGCCGTCATGCGATGGCCATCGGCAAAGACATGGACATTGCCGGGCTTCGGCGCATCCAGTTCATCGCGGCAGGCGGCAATGAAAGCGTCAGCGATGCGCCGCGAGAGATCGCCCGGCGCGAGCGGTTCAGACACGGCGTTGCGCCCGCGCCGCCAAGGCGGCGACGAGATCGCCCGCAAGGACGGCGGCGATATCGACTGACGTTGTACGTTGCAGGCCAGACCAGGCCGGCATGCTGTTGACCTCGAGCACGGTCGGCTGCCCGGCCGCGTCGTGAATGATGTCGATACCGGCGAAATCGGCGCCGACGGCGGCGGCGGCCGCGATTGCCAGATCCTTCATGGCGCTGTCCGGCATGGCCGCCACCGGCTTGCCGCCGCGCTTCACGTTGGTGATCCAGTGGGTCGAGTGCCGCATCATCGTCGCGACGACCCGGCCTTTAGACACCAAAAGCCGGAAATCGTGATAGCCGTTGCGATCCACGCCCACGTAACGCTGCAAATAATATAGGCCTGAGACGTCGGCCGGCGCCGGCAATTCGTCAATATTGCGGATCAGCCGCAGCCCGCGCCCTTGCGAGCCGAACAAAGGCTTGAGGACAAGCGGCGCTCCTTCCCGTTGCACAATCTCGGCGGCCTGTTCGCGCAATTCCGTCGTCCAGGCTTGCGGCGTCGGGATACCGGCGCGGGCGAGCAGGAAGCTCGTCATCGATTTGTCGACGCAGCGCTCGATGGCGCGCGCGCTGTTCCACACCGGCACGCCGATCTCGCCGAGCGCATGCAGAATGCCGAGGCGGTGCGTGACCGCCTCGAAGCTTCCCCCCGACATCGTGCGCACGAACACGGCCTCGGGCAGCCCGGCGGCGAAGCCCGGCAATGTGAGCCCGGTGGGGCTGCCGGTGTCGATGCGGCAGGTTTCCAATGTGATGAGCTTGGTGCGTACGCCGTGCGCAGCAAAGGCTTCGCTCAACGTGCGCGCATGCCAGTCGGCGGTGTCGCTGATCAGCGCCACGGCCGGCGCGGCAACGGCAGCACGCGGTACGATCGATTCAGGAGAATGAGGCATCGAGCAGCTTCAAATCGATGTGGCCGGCGTGGAAGCTCTCGCCGGTTTCGAGCGCCGTGACCGTTACCTCGGCCGGACTGAACAGCATCGGATCGATGGCGTAGAAGTCGCTTTTGAAGCGCTTGAAGATCTCGGCGAAGGGCTGGCCGTGGTGGCGCGAGGTCCCGCTCGGCAATTGTTCGGCCAAAGCCCGCGCCTCCATGGCGGATCCTGTCACCATGATCTGCACGCGGCCGGCGAATATGATGGCGTCGTTGGTGCGGCCCATGGCGGTGACGAAATCGGGATGCGGGGGCGGCAAAGGCGCGGCGCCCATGCCTTCGACGATGCGTTCAAGCGGGAAGTTCAGCTCATGCGCCTTGTGCACCACCACTTCGAGCACGCGCGCCACGATCTGTGTCGCCCCGGCCAGGCTCTGCGTCGGCGCGTAAATGAAGGTGAGCTTGTCGGGCGCAAGCCCGCACGCCTGAGCGACTTTATCGACCACCGGCGCCGGCGGCGGACGCGGGCTTTCCATCACCAGCACGCCGCTGCTCGCGCTGTCGCGGTAATCGAGCGACTCGAACAGCGGCTCGGTGCGCGCGAGCGCGCGCGCCGGCCCCGAGCCGAGCGCGAAGAACGCGCCCTTGCCCTCGCCATGCGCGAGGCGCCAGCCGGCGTATTGGCTGGCGAGGCAGGCGATCACCGGATTGGCGGAATGGACCAGCAGCGTCCACGGCCAGCGCGGCGTCGTCGCGTTCGACGTCAGTTGCACAGTGCCCAAGCCGCCGAGGCAAATCTCCGCCAGCGCGATACCGGCGGCGATGCTGCCGCGCGCGTGATTGCCGGCGTCGATCAGGGTCTCGCCGCGCTCGCCGCGCGCGACTTCGACCTTCAACTCAGCGGCCGACGCCTTCAGTTTGCCAACGAGCGCCTCGGCCCGCGCGTTGACGCTGAGGGCTGGCACGTCGCTCATGGCGACGCCGCTCCGACCATCGCATGGATTTGCGCCACGCGCTGGTTGACCAGCTCTTTCGCCGCGGCGGCTGTATCCGCATGGGCGAACACGGAGCACAATGGATCCTCGGCTCCGATCCTGCTGCCGGGCACCGACAGGTCCGCCGCCCAGTCCGGCCAGGCGAACGCCGGCACCGAGTCGATGTCGCGGACGGCATAGACGATCGCGCCGGCCATGGCGCCTTCGAACTTCGGCGCTTGCGCCGGGAACGTCCCGCCGCAGGCGGCAACGTGAAGGGCGAACAACGAGTCTGCCTCGCGCTCGAACAGATCGAACGTCGCCCCCGGACGCGGATTGATCTCAAGCAGATGGAACGCGTCACCCTCGACGAGGAAATCGGCGCTGTTGACGCCGACCAGCGGCACCGCGGCGGAAATGCGCTCAATGGCCGCGGTCAGATCGCGCGTCAAGCCGTCACTGATGGGGGCCGGCCGCACCGCGCCGCCGTAACGGAACGGATGCCGCCGCGACGGCGCCGTCCACTGCGCGCTGAAGCCGAGCACCATGGCGCGCTTGCCGTCGCCAAGCACGAGCGCGGACACCGGCTCGCCCCTGACGCTACGCTGAAAGTAGACGCCCTCCCCTTCGGTCTTGCTGTCGCTCGCTTCGCGCACGTGCAAACCGCCGGCGCCGCCGATGCGCTTGACCAGCCAGCCGGTGCGATCCGGCGGCGGCGTGCGCAACGTCTCTGGATGCGGAATATCGGCCGCGCGGCAAATTGCGGCGAAAGTTAAAGGGTCTTTGATACGCGCGACCGTATCGGCGTCATTGCCGAGCAATGGCCAGCGCGCGCCGATGCGCGCAAGCAGGTCGGCGCGATCCTCGAAGCCGCTGCCGCAGACGATGGCGGCGGCTTCCCGTCCGTTGGTCAAAGCCTCGAGTGCGACCATCAATCTGTCGCCATCGACCGGACGATCGAGCATGTCGGTCCGCACATGACCCGCGGCCGCCGCGAGCGTGTCCTGATCGCCGAAGGCATCGGCCACCAGCGGCACAAAACCGCCGCGCCGCGCCGAGGCAGCAAGCGCTCGTCCCGAGACGGCGGCGATCAGCACCACGGCACCTCTATCCATTGAGTTCGCGCGCGAGCACGAAAGCGTCGCGGAAATCGAAGCACACCGGCTTCGCTGCCGCGATCATCTTCTGGAACAGTCCGAATTCGGTCTTGTATTTGATGTTGCCGATGGCGAGCGGGCCGATCCCCAACGCGCCGTGATCGTTGATCTCGGTGCCGTTCGCCATCACGTCGAGGCCTTCGACCCCGGCGGGCGGAACCGCGTTGACGTCTCCGACGATCAGCAGACCCTTCGCCGCGTCGAGCTGCTTCGCCGACAAAATCTGCACGCCGGCGCGGCCCGCACACAACGCGACCTCCGCATTCGCCAGAATCGCGGCCTTCTTGCTGTCGTCGCTGCCGTCGGCCGCGTGCGTATCGACTCCAAAGCGCGCCTTGATCTCGCTCGCGCTTTCGCTCACGCGCTTGACGCCGTCGTGGCCGACCAGCGTGACATCGGCGCCTTCCAGCGCCGCGATCACCGCCGAGGAAAACCCGACCACGCCGGTGGCGCCGAACACCGCGACGCGCAGGCCCTTGAGCTCGCGCTTCTTCTTCACGCGCAAGAGCTTCTCGACGCAGGCGACCATGGCCGCGGCTGTGGTGAATGAGCCGGCCGGATCGGCGAAAAACGAAATGCCGAAAGGAGGCACCAGCGATTTCTTGCCGGCCGCGAGCATGTCGAGCGCTTCGATCGCCTGCTTGCCGCCGATGAACACGCCGGTCTTCACGCCGATCTTCGGCGGCCGCGAGAACATCGCGTCCTGCACGAGGCCTTGCACCTCGCTCAGCGTCACTTGCGTATAGGGAACCACCGCGTCGTAACCGGCATCGAGCGCCATGTTCGCATCGAACGGGCTCATGTGCTTGAGCGGGCTCAGCATGTGCAGGATATGCTTGTCGGTCATGACGGTCTCCGCGTGATCACGGCTCCGGCAGTGCGGTCGCGTCGATTGCGATGTCGGCGCCGCGATTGAGCCCCTTGCAAGCACGGATGTCCAGACCCCGGCACCGCGGATGGCTGCGTGCGAGGCCAATGAGCCGCTCCGCTTCATCCTGCGACCGCACGAAGGCAAAGCCAGTCGGGCCCCATGAGCTCTGCCCGATGCCGTGCGCGCCCTCGCCTTCGATCAAGTCAAGCGCCGCCGCGACATCGGGACTGCTGAACGGCTCCCCGCCTTGCAGCGGCGCGAAATGCGCGCCGAGCAATTGCTGCATCTCTTTGATCGCGCCGCCGAAAGCGGCGATATCGGCTTCGACGAGCGCCGGCAGCGCCTGCATCAGCACGAGGCGGCAGATGTGCGCCGCGTCCGCGCCGCGAAACGGCGGCAGACGCGCGAAGGCCGCGGTCTCGTCGTCGCCATGCACGCCGGTGCGCCCGGGATCGAGCACGAGCACGATCCGCCACGCATCGGGAAACGGTATGCGGCTGACGATCGGCGCTGCCGCCATGGCCTCGCCGCGTCCGCCGTCAACGACGACGCCGCCGGTATCGAACAGGCCGATGCCCACGCCGGACCTCCGTCCGCGGCCAAGGCGAAACGCATCGCCGCGGATATCGAGCGGCATTGTGTGCAAACGCCGAATGCCGGCTGCAACGGCCAGCGCGAGCTGCGTTCCGGAACCGAGACCGGCATGGCTTGGAATGGCTTCATCGATATGCACATGGTGCGCTGCACCGAGACCGAGATGCTCTTGCAGACGCTCGACATATCGCGCCGCGCGCTGGGCTTCCGGACCGCTCACGTGAGTGCGCGCCGCGGTCGATACGGTCACGCGCGTGCGCAAGCCGCTGACGGCAACACCGATGCTGCCGAACTTGCGGCCGGTCTCGCCATTCAGGTCGAGGAACCCGAGATGCAATCGGGCCGGAACCGTGGTGGTGACGCTGGCCGGCCCTCTGTTCAACTGCTCACTCCCGAGGCTCAATGACGGACGGGACTTACAATTGCGAAAGCGAGGTCTAGACTGCGGCACCTGGGCTGGCTTGGCAATCGGGGAAGAGATTTCATCTCGCGCGAGAAGGATTTTGGCATCATGACCGCCGAAGCAGTCAAGGAACGCACCTACAGCGAAGACGAGATCAAGGCGCGGCTCGCCAAAGACCTTCCGCACTGGTGGTTCGAAGGCGGCTGGATCCGCCGCAAATACCGCACCAATAGCTGGAAAGGCACGCTAATGGTGATCAACACCGTCGGCCATCTCGCCGAAGCAGCATGGCACCATCCGGACATCACCGCGTCTTACGCCTGGGTCGAAGTACGCCTGCAAAATCACGCGGCCAAGGGCATCACCGACAAGGACTTCGAACTCGCCAAGAAGATCGAGGACGTCGTCCACTGGCAGCCCGAGAAGGCCGGCGGCGCGCTCGAAGGCACGCCGCATCAGGACGCGCGCTTCGCCTACATCAAATACGACAAGTAGTTTGTGAGAATGCCGGAGACAGCGAAGGCCGCGATACGACCGCGCCGGGCGGGGGACAACCGCCATGGCTGAGGCTTGGATTCGCGGCAGTGCAACAGAGCTCGATTCCGCCATCGCCGAGGCCGCAAAGCTTCTGGCGGAGAGCCGCATGCCGGTGATCGCCGGCCTCGGCACCGATGTCGCCGGCGCGCGCGCCGCCATCGCGCTGGCGCGACGCATCGGCGGCATCGTCGATCACATGCATTCGGCGGCGCTGCTGCGCGATCTCGATGTCATGCGCGAGGCCGGCATGATGGTGACGACGCCGAATGAAACGCGGCTGCGCGCCGATCCGCTGCTGCTCGTCGGGCCGGGATTAGTCCATGCATGGCCGGAGTTGCCGGAGAGATTGCTCGGTGACAGAAAGCGGCGCGTCATCTGGCTCTGTCCTGGTGATGCCATAGCCGAGGCGCGGGTGTTTCCCGACATAGTGATTGTCGGCCGCGACACGGCCGAGTTACCGATCCTGCTCGCGGCATTGCGCGCGCGTTGTGCGGGACGGCCGGTCGCCAAGACACCGATCGCCGCGCACGAGATCGATGCGCTCGCAGACGACTTGGTAAAAGCCCGCTTCGGCGTGGCGGTCTGGTCGGCCGCCGCGCACGACGAGCTGACGATCGAGATGCTGTGCGGGCTGGTGAAGGATCTGAACGACAACACGCGCTTTTCCGGGCTACCGCTTGCGCCGCCCGACAATGCCGCCGGCGTACAACAGGTGAGCGGCTGGATGACCGGCTTCCCCATGCGCGCGGGCTTCGCGCGCGGCTATTGGGAGCACGATCCCTGGCGTTTCGATGCGACGCGGCTCGTCGATAGCGGCGAGGCCGATTGCGCCCTATGGATCTCTGCTTACGGTGCGCACGCGCCGGTCTGGACGCGCAAGCTGCCGCTCATCGCGCTTGGCGCCGACCCCGACCGCAAACGCAGCGAGGTCGCGATCGCCGTCGGTCTGCCGCGTATCGACCATGCCGCCGTCGAGTATCGCACGGCCACGGCGACGCTGGGCGCTGTCGAGGCGCGCCAGCCTACCAACCGGATTTCGGTTGCCGACGTCGTCACCAGGATCAGCGAGGCAATTCCGGACGCGGCGCCATGCTGACGCGGCTCGCAGGCGGGCGCGTGATCGATCCGGCCAACGGCCGCGACGCCGTCGGTGACGTCTATATTCGCGACGGCCGCATCGTCGATGCGCCATCGGGCAGGCAAGCCGACGAAACGCATGACGTCTCAGGCAAGATCGTGCTGCCCGGCGCTATCGACATCCACTCGCACATCGCCGGCGGCAACGAGACCTTGGGACGCCTGCTGATGCCGGAGCTGCGTCACGCCTTGGAGGTCGTGCATCCGGGACACGTGCCGCAGCCGGCCGGCTCATGGAACACGTTCGAGACCGGGCATCTCTATGCCGCCATGGGATTCACCACCGTGGTCGAGCCGGCGGTGCCCCCGCACAACGCGCTGCAGTCGCATCTCGAGCTAGCCGACATCCCGATCATCGACAAAGCCGCGCTGACGGTGCTCGGCAACGACGATTTTCTGCTCGATCTGCTGCGCGGCCACGAAAGTGCCGATGCGGTGCGGGACTACGTCGCCTGGACGCTCGCCACCTCGCGCGGGCTCGGCATCAAGGTCGTCAATGCCGGCGGCGTGGCGGCCTTCAAGGATAACGTGCGCGCCTTCTCACTCGACGACGAGGTGCCCGGCTACGGCGTATCCTCGCGCGCCATCGTCAAGGCGCTGCAGCGCGCCGTGCACGAGCTCGGGCTGCCGCACCCGTTGCATGTCCACTGCAACAATCTCGGCCTCGCCGGCAATGTCGAGACCGCGCTCGCGACCATCGCCGCCGCCGAAGACCTGCCGATGCATCTCGCGCATCTGCAGTTCTATGCCTACGGCAAGGAGGGCCCGCGCGGCTTTTCCTCAGCCGCCGCGCGCCTCGCGGAGGCGGTGAACGCCGCCAAGTCGGTGACCGTCGATGTCGGGCAGGTGATGTTCGGGCAGACGGTCACCATCTCTTCCGACGTGCTGCGCCAGTTCAACGCACGCAAGGGTGCGCGGCCGAAGAAATACGTGATTTTCGACGGCGATGCGAACGGCGGCGGCATCGTCCCCTACGAATACCGCTCGAATGATTTCTATAACGCAGTGCAGTGGGCAGCCGGGCTCGAGTTGTTCCTGCTCACCAACGATCCCTGGCGCGTGTTCTTCACCACCGACCATCCCAACGGCGCGCCGTTCACCGCCTATCCCGACATCTTCGCGCTGCTGATGGACCGCGAACTGCGGACCCGGTGGATGGCGACGATGCCGAAGGAGGCGATGGAGGTGACGACGCTGCCGTCGATCGCGCGCGAATACACCTGGCCCGAGATCGCGACCATGACCCGCGCCGCGCCGGCGAGGCTCTTGGGCCTCAAGGACCGCGGCCATCTCGCAACCGGCGGCGTCGCCGACATCGCCGTCTATGCGCCGGACCCGGACAAGGCCAAGATGTTCCGCGAAGCGGCCCTGGTGTTCAAGAACGGCGAACTGGCCATGCGCGACGGGAAGGTGGTACGCCAATCCTTCGGCCGCACCTTCGACGTGCGGCCGGGCGCGGAGCGCGCCATCGAGCGCCGCATGCGCGACTATTACGATCAGCGCTACGGGTTACCGGTAGATTTCATGAGCGTGCCGGAGGCGGCGATCGGCCGTCCCAATCCATTCGAACGCGTACCATGCAACACGTAACGGTCAACGGCATTCGCGTGGACGACACCTTCGCCGAAGCCTTCGGCATGCGGGCGACGGCGCTCACCCTTACCGCGCATAGCGAGCACTGGGCGCGGCAAGCGGCCGTGACGATGACCGGCTTCGGCACCTCAGTAATCGGCTGTGGCGCGGAAACGAGCATCGACCGCGTGCTTTCCGCCGACGAGACGCCGGACCGGCGGCCGGGCGTGCGCGTGCTGCTGTTCTCGGTCTCCACCGCCGAATTGCAGAAGCAGCTTCAGTTGCGCGTCGGCCAGTGCGTGCTCACCAGTCCGGGCTCGGCCTGCTTTGCCGGGCTCGAGGGCGAAGAGACGCTCAAGCTCGGCAATGCGCTGCGCTTCTTCGGCGATGGCTGGCAGATATCGAAGCGCTTCGGCGACAAGCGCTATTGGCGCGTGCCGGTGATGGACGGCGAATTCGTCTGCGAGGCAACCACCGGCCTGACCAAGAAGGCCGTCGGCGGCGGCAACCTCATCCTCATGGGCGCAAGCACGCAGACCACCTTGGCCGCGGCGGAAGCGGCAGTCGAAGCGATCAATGCCGTGCCGGATGCGATCATGCCGTTTCCGGGCGGCATCGCGCGCTCGGGCTCCAAGGTCGGCTCCAAATACAAGGGCGCCAGCGCCTCGACCAACGACGCCTATTGCCCGACCTTGAAAGGCGTCGGCAACACCGCGCTCGATGCCGACATCGGCTCGGTGCTGGAGATCGTGATCGACGGGCTGACCACGGAGGCTGTTGCGAACGCAATGCGCGCCGGCCTCGCCGCCGCGCTTGCGCTCGG